>NZ_JBHGAQ010000034.1:0-17226 GCF_042610505.1 Chryseobacterium sp. sg2396
GATTTCTTCGAAATGACAAAAGGAGTGGACTATGGAAATAAAGTAATGATGACGTGGCTTCGATTCACCTCAGCCACCGAAAGTTGCCGTTCTTTTCAATGCTCAATGAAAAAATATAAAAATCTTCGATTCTTTAAGCTTTTGTACGCTTATTCAGCAATCGGCATTTAGCTTTATTATACAGCATAATAATCTTTTGTGACTTTTGTGGTTAAAAATATCTCCAGCAGATCCGTACAGATTTTCACGAATGTTTATATTTATGGAAAGTTTCACTTTTGAATTCTGCCGTTTGTCATAAGTTTTTCAGGTGTTTTTATTATATGTTATTTCTTAACATTCTAAATATAAAACCTCCGCATGCTAAGACATCCGGAGGTTTTATTTTGTTACTGTTGATAAAATTTACGCGTTGAAATGTTCCTTTACTTTTTCCAGGACCTGCTCATCGCTCATCTGCTGGGCGGTATCCAGTTGGATCTTGAGGTTTTTGAACTGTGGGGTTTCTTCCAGGTAATGCTTGAATTCTTCCTGTACGGTTCCCGGCCCGATGATCAATACTTCCTGGGAGTTGATCAGCAGGTGCTCGATTTCCTTGAAGTATTTGACGCGATTGGTCTGTTCGGCGTTGTTGCCGGCATTTTCGCTGGAGTTTCCATGCTGGATCTCGGCTTTTACCGGGCTGCACAGGAAAAACTTAAAGGCATTCTGCGCATCATGGTTTTTAACGACGATGGCTTTCTCTTTGTCCATCCAGATCCCGGCTAATTTTTTTTCTGACATAATATTCTATTTTGGTGATGGGTGTGATCTTACAAGAATGGTGCAAACTTAGGTTAAAAGCTGTTAAAAATGGGAGATGTCCAGATGATCGTGTTTTGTTTTGATTTCGGTGGGATTTTATACCATGGATTTTCACAGATGAAAGCACTTTATTTTAACACATAAGTTACAAAGAAAGATCTAAAATTTTGCGCATATTTTTAGAACACATGAGATTAAAAATCAAAGATTTTTAAAACTTTAGCGGACGAAAATCTTCCACAGATCTGCACGGATTTCCACGGATGATTGCGCTCATTTTTAGTACATGAGTCATATCAGATTTAATTTCCTGGTGGCTAAGCGCAGTCGAAGCCCGTGTATTTTAGGACACATAAGATTAAAATCAAAGATTTTTTAAACTTTAGCGGATGAAAATCTTCCACAGATCTGCACGGATTTTCACAAATGAAAGCGCTTTGCTTTAACACATAAGTCACAAAGAAAGATTTAAAATTTTGCGCATATTTTTAGAACACATGAGATTAAAAGTCGAAGATTTTTAAAAATGTTCACGGAAATTCAACACTCTGTCTGTCACTGACTGCATCGAATCTTCGAATTCCACAGGAATCCCGACATCGTATATGCGAACAGCAAGGAAAGATTCGCTTTTAGATTTTTAGCAGAAATCGGAGAGTCGACACAACAACCATAATGAAGTAGCCTAAGTGTTTTGTTTACAGGATTCTGCTTTAAACCACCCCGTCAAAAATTCCTTTGGAATTTTCGCCACCCCTCCAAAGGAGGGGAATTTTTATTGGCGGGTATTTTTAGATTGAAGTTATTTGATTTAGTTTCAGGCGGTATTCCTAATGCGGATAATCCTCAGCTTATGAAGCATCCGCATGGTCTGGAAACCCATGTCCCACTCGAACCAGCGGGACGCATTGTTCGGTCTCTGGGGATGCATGTGATGGTTGTTGTGATAGGCTTCACCCCAGAAAAGAAAATCAACAGGAAGAATGTTTTTGGAGGTATTGGTCATCTGATAGTTTTCATACCCGAATTTGTGGGCCCACCAGTTGACGGCCATTCCCTGAAGGGATCCCATGATGATGGTTGCGGGCAGAAAGAGCCACTGCCACCACGCCGTTGCCAGCAGGGCATAAATGGCAATATAAACGCCAATCCAGATCAATCGGGTGATGTAGTTGTGGGCAAAACGGTCGAAGCTTTCCCAGTCCGGAAGGTTCTTTTTATACTTTTCGGGCGCATCGGTCTTACCGATGTAGAGGTGGAAATAGTTGGTCCGTGTCGTCCACATCATGAGAAAAGGATTCGGATCGTTGTGGGGCGAATGGGGATCTTCGGGTTTATCGGTATGGGCGTGGTGCAAACGGTGCATCAGGCCATAGGTATAAGCGCTGATATATGAAGAACCTTGGGTGATAAAGCATCCGAGGTAGAAGACCCGTTCCCAGAATTTCGACATGGTAAAGAGGTTATGTGCCGCGTAGCGGTGATGAAACACCGACTGGAAAAAAAGCGAGGTATACCAGTGTATGATGATGAAAATGAATAAAGCCATAAGATAGGGATTAAAAAATTGAACAAATGATTTCTAAAGCAGCGCCAATGAAAGTGAGGAAGATAAGCGGGCTACTTATTTGTATATACGACTTATCGGGGCCCGCAGTTTTCCTGCTCCTGATTTGTGCTACCGGTTGTCCGGTTAAGTTCCTTCAAACCAGTCGATGGGAATGCCCATTTTTTTTTATCTTTGATAATCTTACCGATGAAATTCCGAAAATTAAAAGTTAATGCCGTTACGGTGAATGTTAAACGATAATGGCGGAGGATGTGCATGTAAGAAAAGTAAATGAAACCCGATCCAATGATTTTCCCCAACGCTCCTACTCCATTTTTACTCAACGGTCTTGTACTGGCCGGCGGCAAAAGCTCCCGGATGGGAGTCGCCAAAGAAAAGATCCAATGGCACGGAAAAGAACAGCAATATGCCATGGCCGACCTGCTGGCTCCGTTTTGCGACGGAGTGTTTATTTCCTGCCGCCAAGATCAGCTAAAAAACATAGATGGAAGCTATTTAGCTCTTCCCGATGGATTTACGGAATTCGGCCCGCTTGGCGGGATTTTATCGGCACTGGATTTCAACAGGGATATAGCGTGGATGGTGGTGGCCTGCGATCTACCGCTGCTTGATAAAAAGGCACTGGCTTTTCTTGTTCAGCAAAGAAATCCTGAGAAGGTGGCTACAACTTACGAAAGTCCGGCGGACGGAGGTCCGGAGCCGTTGGCGGCCATTTGGGAGCCGAAGAGTTTTCCGCTGCTGATGGATTTTATTAAAACCGGGAGCCTTTCGCCAAGGAAATTTTTGATGGACAATGATATTCTAATGTTGAAGCCAGAAGATCCAAATGTTTTGAAGAATGTGAATACGCCGGAAGAGAGGGTGGAAATTCAGCAGATGATAGAGAATTCCCGGTGAATTTAGTGTTATCACACACAGATTTTGCAGATTACGCAGATTTCTTTTAACACAAAGATTTTATTCTCTATGTGGATATTTTTAAGGGAGCAAAAGAAGGAATCAGCAAGCTGATCTGATGAAGCGTACGCTTATTTTTTTGATTATTAATTTAGAATCGTGTTTAATATCTGTGTAGCTTACAATAATCAGAATTGCAGTAGAATTCCAAAGGAGTTCTATCTTCTTTAAATAGATTCTGCATCATTTATGTTGAAAATCAGATAGCACCTATGGCGTGCTTTTTCGATGATTTAAATTTATCCTACACAGATTTTACTCCTACAGAGTATGGCTTTATTGTTTTAAAATCTTTTATTTCAAATCCAGATATGTTCCCTTTAAAAGGCAGGATAGCGCATGTAGATTTTGCAGATTATGCATATTTTTTTAACGCAAAGATTTTGCTTCTCTGTGGATAGTTTTTAGGGAGCAAAGAAGGAATCAGCGAGCTGATTGATGAAGCAGACGTTTTATTTCACGCTGCTTTGCAGCTGCTTTTGCTATCGAAGGATTTTTCTAGTTTATTTACAAAACTCAATGCACGAAATTATCCGTGCATTGAAGAATATTTTATCCCGGGTTGGTTCCGGTAGCGGCGATGATATGATCGTCGACTTTCCGGTAAATGTCGGGGTTGTGCTTTTTGATTTTGATGCGGACATATTTTGAGGCAGGCATGTTGGCACCGTCGACGACGTTGTTGATGGATACCAGGACATTCGTTTCCGGGAAATAGGTCATAGTGCTTTTCTGCGGAATTTTATATGTAACTATGATAAACAAAGGCGCAATCCGTTCGATACCGTCGTCGTAATTGAACAGGTCTACCTTATCCCCTTCTTTGAGTCCTGCTTTTTCGATATCTTTTTCGTTCATCATGACAATCCTTCGTTCATTGAAAATCCCACGGTAACGGTCGTCCAGTCCGTAGACCACGGTATTGAACTGGTCGTGGGTACGGGTGGTGGCCATCAGATACTCGTCATCCGCCAGGGAATTGTCGGGAACCGGAGTAATGTTAAATGATGCCTTTCCCGGAACATGTTCACTGCTGAATTTTCCGTCGCGAGGCCCATTCGGAAGATAGAACCCTCCTTTTTGGACTACCCGTTCGTTATAATTTTCAAATCCGGGAATGCATTGGGAGACATCATCGCGGATGGCATCATAGCTGTTCATAAAGCGGTCCCAATCGATAACGGAACGATCACCCAGGACGGCTTTTGCCATTCTGCATACGACATGGGTTTCATTGATCAGGTGTTCTGAGATCGGTTCCAATACTCCCCTGGACCACTCTACCACGCCCATGGAATTTTCCGTGCTGATGTGCTGCAATTCCCCATTGACAATATCTTTTTCACTCCGCGAAATCACCGGTAAAATAAGGGCTTCTTCTCCATGGATAAGGTGACCGCGGTTCAGCTTTATGGAAACCATGACCGACATTTCAAGCTTTCGCATCGCTTCTGCGGTATACGTTGTATCCGGAGCAGCCGAAAGCAGGTTTCCACCCATGCAGAACATGAATTTTATCTTCCCGTCATGCATGGCTTTAATGGCTTTTACGACATCATACCCTCCTTCTCTCGGCGGTTTGAATCCGTAAAATTTTTCCAGGGCATCCAATTGTTCGTCGGTGGGCTTATGATTTATCAGTAAGGTCCTATTTCCCTGCACGTTGCTGTGTCCGCGGACCGGACACACACCGCCGCCTTTGATTCCGATGCTTCCTTTCATCAGCAAAAGGTTGACGATATTGTAGATCATATCGACGCCATTGTGCTGCTGCGTAATGCCCATTCCCCAGCAGATGATAATCCGTTTCTTAGTGGCGATCATCTGTGCGGCTTCTTTTAGTTGTTCAACCGGGATTCCAGATTCTTCCGCCAGGAATTGGAGGTCATACCGTTTCAGTTCTTCCGTTAAAGCTTCAAAGCCGGCTGTTTTTTCGGCAATGAAATTATGATCAAGAACTTTCCCGGGATTTTTTTCTTCCTCTTCCAGAAGCAGGAGCTGCAAAGCCTTTAATAAGGCCATATCGCCGTTGATTTTAACCGGCAGATAAAGATCGGACAGTTCAAAAGGTTTGCTGATGAGTGCCAGAGGTTTCTGAGGGTCCCTGAATCCCATAAGTCCGGCTTCCGGAAGCGGATTAACGGCCATGATCTTTGCGCCGTTTTTCTTTCCTTTCGTTAATGCAGAAAGCATTCTCGGGGAATTGGTCCCGGGATTCTGGCCCATGATGATGATGAGATCGGACTCATAAAAATCTTCCAGCTTTACCGAGCCTTTTCCGAATCCGATACAGCGGGTCAATGCGTAACCGGAGGTTTCGTGGCACATATTTGAACAATCGGGGAAATTATTGGTCCCAAATTCCCGTCCGAAGAGCTGGTACACCCAGGTAGCCTCATTGCTGGTGCGTCCGGAAGTGTAAAACATGGCTTCATCCGGGGAATGCAGCCCGTTGAGCTTTTCAGCAATTTTAGTGAAAGCATCATCCCAACTGATCGGCTGATAATGGGTTCCGCCTTTCGGAAGGTACATCGGTTCGGTAATCCTTCCCAACTGGCTGATCTGGTAATCTGTCATTTTCGACAAATCGTATACCGAATTTTTCCTGAAGAAATCCGCAGCGATCTTTTTGGAAGTGGCTTCCTCCGCAAGGGCTTTGGCTCCGTTTTCGCAATATTCGGCAATTCTGGAACGGTCGTCATCGGGATCCGGCCAGGCACAGCTCGGACAGTCGAAACCGTCAAACTGGTTCATGCTGAATAATGCTCTTCCACCCCTCAGGATAGACGCATCACGCACCAGCTGTTCTATGGAATGCATGACCGCCGGAACGCCCGCCGCCCATTTTTCGGGCGATCTCAGTTTCAGGTTCCTCAAGGTAAAGGGAGTTTCCGCTATGGGTGATTTTCCGTTTTTGAGATCTGTATCGGTATTGATTCGTTTATTCTCCATATGGTTGTGATTGAAGGTAATATCAGCATTTGGCGTTGGGATTGGGGTAATTGTCACTTTGGTCTTCCAGGGTGTTGTCCAGGCATACAAAGTCTTTTTCGACCAGTATTTTAATTTTTCCGGACTGCCCGTCGAATCCTACCCGGCCGGTTGAAACCCACTCGCTGACCATAGCTGCCGGCATCATAAGGACCATTCTATTTTCAGCAAATGCTGCCGAGAGAGGACCGTCTTCTGTTCTTTCGATGGCATAGGTAAATGTTTGATCTGGGAATTCAGTTTGTCCGGAGATGATTCCTGTTTTGCCAAGTTCCGCTACTTCGGATTGGGTGAGGCGAAAGCGTATGCTGTTGTCTTTTATTCTGATTTTCATTGATTTAATTCAATTTTATATTTTCTAGGGAAAGTTCACTTTAATTTTAAACTCCGGCTTTGTTACTGCTGCTTTTCATTGACGCAAAGACTTATTTAAATGGTTATATATTATAGCTAGCAAAGAGGGAAGCAAACTGATTTGGAGAAGCGGACATTTGATGTATAATATTTTAAATGCTTTTATCATTATTTTATTCCTTTTCTTAAATATGAAAGTGATATCTTACATTTAATTTATTGCATTAAAATTTGAATTTGACTGCTTGTATGGTAGATATTAAACCGGTTGTCCCGGAGAAATCCTAATAGCGTTATATCAAATTCTTTTGCCAAATCTACGGCTAAGCTTGAAGGTGCCCCAATCGCAGCTACCACATCAATTCCCGCCATGGCCGCCTTTTGGATCAGCTCAAAGCTGGCTCTGCCGCTCAGAACCAAAATATGTTCCCGCAGTGGCAGCTGTCCTGAAAGCAGTGTATTTCCTATCAGTTTATCCAGAGCATTGTGCCTGCCTACGTCTTCCCGTAAAGCCAAAAGATTACCTTTCCCATCAAAAAGCCCGGAAGCATGGATGCCGCCGGTCGCGCTGAAATTATTCTGAAAAGTCCGCAGTTTTTCCGCTAACTGATAAATTGTCTCCACGGAAATACTTTGTGGTGGTCTTTCATCATTCCGAAAAGTGCTCACGGTTTTTATCGATTCAATGGAGCCTTTTCCGCATACGCCACAGCTGGAGGTAGTGTAAAAATTACGGTCAGCATTCATAAGCTGAGGAATATAACCTTCGGCAAGTTCAACTGTGATGATATTTCCACTGTTCCGGGAACAGACTTCCTTCTGATAGTATATCTGTTTTATTTGACTTTGCTCTGAAATGATTCCTTCCGTGAATAAGAATCCTGCTGCCAGCTCGGCATCATTTCCCGGCGTACGCATCGTCACGGATATATTTTTCTTTAGTTTCTGTCCATCCTCCAAATAAGAAACCCGGATTTCCAACGGTTCCTCCACCGAAACCTCATCCGTACAGGAAAAGCTTTGATGGTCTTTTGCCCTGACGATTTCTATTTTCTTTACAGGATTATGTTCGAGAATGCCGGCTTTCATATTTTTTAGGATTTCGGATGGTATTTTATCATCAATCTTGATACCACAGACGTAAATGTACGATTTTTATGACTGAAATCATAGCTGTGGTAAAATGGATGCGGATTTGCATTGAAGGATGACGGGCCCGGTTTATTGTGTTTTTTGTTATGGTTTTTCTGGGTTTTGCCTGTTCTCTTTTCAATTTATCTCTCAACCTTTTTGTGTCTGATGTATCGGGCCTTGCCCGATTCTATGGTAAGTTGCCCCGTTGGGGCTTGTATTCTTACGTTTTATAATCTCATGTGAATTCATCAGATTGCATCCGATTCTATGGTAAGTCGTCCCTTTGGAGCTTGATGGGGTGTTTTTAATTCATAGATTTATCCTGTTGATTACGATGGTGATGATGCTGTTATTTTAAATGATGGATAACCACCTGTTGTTTATTATCTTTGCGGATAATTTTGAATCATGAAGTCATTTTCCGAAAATTTATTTTCCGATAATTCGCAGGTGGGTGTGGTTTCCGGATTTTCCGAACTGGTGGGTACGGAATTCCAGGGAAGGGTGAATGCGCTTTGCTGGCAAAGGGATCTTGAAGGTGATTTTAAGGAAATTGTATCCAAGCTTCCGTTAAAAGAGAACATCACTGAAGTTTCCATCAATGATCTTCTTGCATTGTCGCTTTCAAAACAAGGTAATATTGCGAGGGAAATTATTCTGAGCGACCTTCAGCTGTTGACGGATTTTGGAGCTCTGCCCACTCTTAATCTGTTAAAGTGTTATGAACGGGATGAAGAACTAGATTTTTTTTCTACTGATGTATATTCTTATCATGTAGACCGTTCGTCCATCGGAACCGATACGTTTTTATGCACGTATGACGGCGCGTCCAGTGATATTATTCCGAATGCGAAGGTAACTCAGAAAATCCTGATTCCGGAGATCCGCGAAAAGCTGAAAGAGCTGCACGACGGTCCGGAAAGCGAGTTTGAAGATTTTCTAAAGGAATGCTTTTTCGACCTTCATTATCAACCGAACCCCGGCGCTCAACCTACCAACCTGGGAACCGGCCATCTTTGGCGGCTGGCGGTAGATCATCCGCAGCAGCAGGTTTTACCGTGTGTTCACAGGGCTCCGGTTGAAAATGACGGAGAGTACAGATTACTGTTGATCTGCTGATTGAGAGACTGGAAAAGGAAAGCCGGATGCCGGAAGTTTTTTTGTCAACAGTAGTGGTAATCTTTAATATGAAATGATATTATTTGTTATTCAGTTAAAGGAAATTCCTTTAAAACCTTTATTATCTCTTGAATCTTTACTTTCATTTCACTAATCCGGAGAATAAATTCAATAATATTGTTTTTCTCAATATTCCATAAAAAAACAGCATTGAAATGATGCTGTTAAAGTCTGGTATTGGTTAATGATTGGGTATCAGGGAATATTGAATTTATGTAAATATTTTGTCTTCTTTTATATACTCTTTTTTGATGCTTTCGAGCAACATGTCGATATTAACTTTGTAATCCTGTTTTTCAGATGAGATGGCTTTTAAGCTGACATCCTGTATTACATTCATAATGTTTGAACCGGTAAGTTCGTATCTTTTAGCGATCTGTTCCAGATTGATATCTTCCAGATGCAACTGCACAGGCAGATTCTGCTGCCAGATACGCAGCCGCTCCTCATGTTTCGGATTGCTGAATTTGATACAACTGTGAAAGCGCCTGCTGAAGGCCTGGTCCATATTGTTTTTAAAGTTGGAAGCGAGAATGATAAGCCCTGAAAACGTTTCTATCCGCTGCAGCAGATAAGATACTTCCTGATTGGCGTATTTATCATGGGCATCTTTTACACTGGTCCGTTTACCGAAAATGGCATCTGCTTCATCAAAGAAGAGAATCCAGTTTTTGTTTTCCGCTTTGTCGAATAACTTAGCCAGCTGTTTTTCCGTTTCCCCGATGTATTTTGAAACCAGCATAGAGACGTCTACTCTAAATACCGGCCGGCCGGTGTATTTTCCCAAAAGACTGGCCGCAAGGGTTTTTCCTGTTCCCGGGTCACCGTAAAACAGCACCCGGAAGCCCGGCTTGAGTTTTTTCTGCATACCCCAATCTTCCATGAGAATCCGGCTGCTGCCGTACCAGGATTCGATGCTCTGAAGCTCATCCAGCGTTTTCTGCGGCAAAATAAGATCCGTCCATGACCTACCGGTTTGAAGCTGTTCTGCCGGAAAGTCACCGCTCATTTTCGGCAGCAGTTCCCATCCTAACATCATGGCATTGAAAGTTTCTTTATGAACACTGATAAGGCTGTTTGCGGGCAGGTACTCATTGCCTGAACCGGAAAATACAATAATCTCATGCCTGATCAAAACGGCATCCGGATTGAAATAGTCCAGTGCTTTTAAACGCTCCGATATGCTTTCACCACCTAAAATATACTGAACTGCCTGAATGGTCGGGTAAAAAAGTCTTCCGTTATCATTGAGGGAACAGAAATCAAACAGCGGACTGTCGGAATATTCCTTATAAATACGTTTTAATAACGACGGATCCAGCCGTGGCAACAAAGCAGCGAGGAGAATGATGACTTCCTGATGGGTAAGTTTTTTTTCTGAAATGTAATTTCCCAAAGGAAAACCTTCGTAATCGCTGATGCTGAATGCAGGCATTCCGGTAAAATCTTCCGAAGGGTTACCTATACGCCATATAATGACATCTTCCAGATGGGTAAAGAGTTTTTGTAATTGTTCTGAGGCCATTGTTTTGCTTATTTTTATGTAATCTGGTAAAGAAGCGAATCTTTCATGGTTTCTCCATTCGGTAATGTATGATTAAGGATCTGCAATACTTCCGGATTGTCTTCACTGATCACTGCCTGCTGCAGTTCGGCTGAACCGTTTTCAATAAAGCCATTGATAAGGTTTTTGATCACTCCTGATTTCTGATAGCCAGAATAGTGATTGAAGAGAAAATCGATGTACTGCTTTACGCCGAACCTTATACCTGCTTCCTGCAGATAATTAATTACCCGTTTCCGTCTTTTGGTGATCATTTCGGCACTTTCTGCAATGGAGAACGGCACAAAAACGGGCTTGGTCAATACGGGATTTCCATGGACATCAAACCATTTGATAAGTATGTTCGAGCCGGTTAAATAACCATTTTCATCCAATTCATCAGAAAAGGTTTTCTCGATGGCAAGTATGGTCTGTTTTTTATCCAGAAAATAGCCTGCACTTATTTTCTTCCCTTTTTTATAAACGGGTTCGCCTTTTACGATTCCGTTGAGAATGGTGATATCGGTCGCCATTACTTCAAGAGGAGTAAGCGTCCTGAGATGTTGATTCAATTCAAATATTTTTAGTTGCATTGTTCTTCTTTTTAAAAATAATTACATTCGATTCTTAAATTTCTTATTCCATACGTTTGGTTACCCCAAGTTTCACTATTCTGTCCGGCGTACATATAACTGGTCGTTAAAAGACTATTATTTTCCGCATTATAAATGCTACACTGTACATTTTTATTACTTTTTCTAAGGTCTGCCTTATAATAAAAGTTTAAATAATCCCATACATCATAAAGATTAACATCCAAATCTTTTGCTGTGTATTGGTAAAAAATATAACTTCCGTCGGCCTTATATTGAATATTTTCCCCGGTATTATTAATAAACTTAATATTTGTTTTTATAATATTTATCGTTCGTCCTATATATTGTCGGTTTATCTGAAGAGAAAACCATTTGGCATCAGAGTTTGCCAACTCAAAATCAGCAGGAATTACCGGAAGATTGTTTCCAAATAACTTATTCACGACGGTCTTCTGGTCAACAGCAAAAGTCAGATAATAGTATTCTCCTTCTGCCAATCCGTCATTTGGAAAATCTATGACTTTAACCGTATACGGAGCACTGCCTAAAAAATATTTTTTCTGTTGAGATCCATTATAATTTTCTACATTAACTATTTCTTCCTTTTCACCTTTTGATCCTAATGAAATCAAGAATTTTCTATCGAGATTATATCCATTATAATTAATGTATGTATTATTGATTGATGCCAAGCTGTTGGCTAGAATTGCGACTTCTCTATTGGTCGGGATATCGTCTTTATGTTTTAAGGCATCGATAACTGCCGCAAACTGATTCTGGGTAGGGACTTTATCGGTTTCGAAATAGGTTTTCAGTTCCTCCCGTGTGGGTAATTTGTTGTTTTCCATAGAGGTTATATTTTTGTTTTAATTTTTAACGGTTCTATCAGGAGATTTGATTTTTAAGCTTCTATATAATAAGTTCCAAAATCAGTTCTACAACCAACACTATTATTACGCCCAAAGCGTTTTAACATAACCAATGGTTTAAAGGAATTAACACCTGTTACGTCGGTATTAAAAGTTTTAACCGAATTAGCTGCCCTAACCGTAATATTAAGTATATTACCTACTTTAGTAAATATAAGGATAGAATCTGTTGCCGTTATTTTATAATTTGCAGGAGTACTATCATAACCCTGTTCTATAAAATTAACATTATTATTATCTATCCATGTTCCGGTGGATAGACTTGATAAGAACCCACTTAAAATGCCTACATTATCAGTTGCCGAGCTTTGAGTAATACCTACAATACCCTGATTGTTATCATAGGATGAACCGTGTCCAAATGATGATCCTATTTTAAATACCCAGTTTTTCTTAGCCGGAAGCACTAGATTAGGATAGGCACATGCCATAACTTCTCCAGTAGAAAAGGACTCAGGAGCATTGCATTTCAAAGATATTCCATTAGAAGCTGTCATTACAGCACCAGTATTAGGATTTGCATTTACTAAATTCCAATCTTTTACAGTTAAATCTGTAAATTCTAAATTTCCAATATTCATAATAAATCTGTTTAAATCCTCCACATTGGTATCCAATGCCGTCGGACTGTTTGTGTAAGTGTGAACGATATTTAAGGTTTGTGACGTAGGGGTAGCGGGATTCGGTAAGGTATCCGGGATTGAGACTACTAAAGCATCCCCTTCTACGACCTGTTTTGTGTTGGGATCTACCCTGAGTACTTTAGGATAATTGGTAAAATCGCTTCCCGTATCCTTTAAACCTTTTAAATAATAGGGGTTTCCAGAGGTATCCCAGGTAAAATTCGCATTCTGGGTAAAAGCCCTTGCCTGGATATTCGTTAAGTCTGCCGTAGCGATATTGGCTCCGCCTAAAGACTGCCATGAACTTCCGTTCCATAAATAATATCCCGCAGAACCGTCCGTCTGATAGACCATCGCACCGGTCTGTGCCGTCCCCAATATGATAGAAAGTCGCTGTGCCTGGGTCATTCTCGGTGCAATAAGAGCTGCTTTACTGGTAGAATCTACAGACCATACAATATTGCTGTAATTATTGCTTCCAATTCCCAAGCTTGTACCGTTATCCTGAAGGATGCTGTTGGTAAATGCGGAGCCGCTCCATCTTCCAAGATAGTTGGCTGTGAGGGCGGGTTTATCAAACTTGTTGTTGAATGTATTCCAGTCTGTATTGCTGAGATATCCGGAGGTATTTGTATTGGCCTGTAAAATACTCAATGATTTATCAGACTGCAAATTGCCTCCGCCCTGCAGGGGATAAGCCGTATTGAGAGTTACTGTTTTATCCACTTTATTATCCAGCAATGCCTGCAGACCGCCAATGTTGGACACGGTAAAGGCAATACCCGATAGTACGCTACCCCGGCTGTCCTTTAACTGTAAGCTATTAGCATTCAGCGATAACTGTACACCCACATTTTTCACGAAGTCTGCTACCGGAATACTGTCCAGCAGCTTATTATCGACATTATAAAGCTCTAATGAAGCGGTTTCCGTGTTGTACCTCAAATCCGTACCTTCATCATCTAACGTCTGTAAGGAAATCTCCGAAACCAGCTTACCTTTGGAGTCTGACAATGAAAGTTTACGGTCGGTGGGAGACCATTTCAGATCATATTTTAATGATAAGCCTTCCAGATCTTCGATTTTTTCTCTTGGAATATTATCCTGTTTATGCCAATAGGAATCTATCAGCTCCCCAAACTGGCCCTGCGTAGGATGTTTGTCTGTTTCAAAATAGGTTTTCAGCTCCTCTCTTGTTGATAATTTGTTGTTTTCCATATACCTTTATATTTTAAATCTTTATGTTTACGCATGCTTATTCTGAAACCCTTTTTCTGCGCACGCAATAGTTTTAAATCATTTACTCGAATTCTGTAAAAGTTTCCAAAATTTTTTCAGTAGCTTCAGCAATTCTTACGGTTTCATAATCAGATGACTAAACACTTAATTTCAGCGTTCAAAATTGATCTTTTTTCCGTTCTTACCCAAGCTTTTTGCCTGCTGCATTCAGTAGTTGCAGCAGCTTGTGGAAACCTATCCGGATGCGTAGTTAGATTTTTGCCTAACAGAATATTTACTGTGTCCTGTAATGAAAAATATCAAAATTGTAAAAAGTCTGATTGTATGTTTACCTGAACAAAGAAACCCGGACTATAACTCCAGTTTTTTTTAAGTATGTTAATTTTTCTAGTCCTAAATTAAAAAAGCCATCTCATTATCTAAGATAGCCTTTTATAATTTTTTCAAAGGGTTATTTTTTAAGAGGACATAAATGTCTTACTGATTCATTCTTTGGCATTTCTAATAATTTATTAACAGAAATTCAGTAATTATTTTTATGGTATAGATCAGCTCCATATTCTCATAGTATTTTATTTTACTGTCATCAATAAACATTGAACTTAAATTTTCCCCAAAGTTCTATAAACCGGCCACTGTAATCTTCCCAAGCAATCCTTTCGCCTTCCCTTCACAAAATTCCAGAACTTCACAATGGCATTCTCAATACGCTGCCTGATTTTCCGGATTACTCCCAAAACCTTATCCGTCAGTCCACCAAGATTCAGCAATGCAGCTAAAAAGCCAATCAGCACAGGAACAGCTCTTCCCAAGGCATTTTCAATCGCTTTGGCTACTACATCTACATTTCCGCTGGCAATGTTTTATTTTTACAATATATCATATTCAAAAACAAACATTTTCTCTGGATCATCGGGATCTAGTTCAGCTATAAGGACTTGGTTTTCGTTTAGTTTTTCCAATCCCCAATATCTGCTGTTCTCTTTAGCTGGCCTTGTTCTTAGTACCTTACCTTCGTAATCAAATACATACAGCATATGCTGATAACACAACACAATTTTATCTGCTATCAGACAACCTTTTATGTTACTGTATGCTCCTGTGTTATAAGTGTCTATTAAATTAGTATAAAAATTAACACGATCTATGGGTTCCGGCGCATCAAAGTGACTAATCACTTTTTCTTCTTCAGAAAGATAAATGCCTATTTCACTCTTTGTTTCATCATAGTTAAATTGATGATACAATACCATTTCACTATCATTAGTTATGAATAAAGTATTATAATATCCTATAAGAAAACTATAAATTCTACTAAAAGAAAGCATATTATTTTTTAAAACCAAAATAGAGGAATATTCAGTAAGTTTAAAACCTTTTAAGTTTAATAAGTAATAGCCATTTCCATCTCTTGTATATATAATTACTTCTTCTGGATTAAGATTTTTAAAAAGGTAAGTTTTAGGAACTTTTCTATCTTCGTATCGGTCTTCAAATACAATCTTATGTATATTTAAATCGTCTTCTAAGCAATACAAATCTGCATTTTGTAAATCGGTTACAAATACGCGTCCGTCTTTGTTTCTAACATCATAATTATCTAAATTCTCTTTTAAAGAGTAACTTATTTCTTTGATCTTTGTTTCCTCTTTCAAACTCCACTTAGTTATGCGATTATTCGTTATTGTAATTGGCATGTTGTTTAAAATACCTATCAATCCTTTATCTGTATGTATCATTAATTTGGTTTTTGTTTTAAAATTAAACTTTTTGCTTTATTAACATCTTCCATTCTTTCATGTATTTGAATAATTATCAATTCCTTATCATCTTTATTGTATATTGGGTAATGTTCAACTTCTTTTAATCCTTTTCTAGCTTCATCTAAATAATATTTTGCTTCATCCAAAGATATTCCCTTCAATCGTTTTACTTCGTCGATTTTTTGTTTCAGAGCTTCCAGTTCGTTTATTCTCATGATTCTTGAGATTTCTTTTCCGTCTAAAAGTTCCTGGGTTTCTTTAATGGCTGTTTTTAACTCATGTTTAGCTACTTCCACATCTTTGACCCGAATCTTTTTCATCCTTAGATTCTACGGCTATAATAGTTTTAACAAGATCTTGTTTAATTTCCTGCAATTTATTTTTGCCATTTTGAGCTTGCTGTTTCTCTTTTGTATTAAGATAGTTTATCGCATCATGATCTACAGCACTTTCTATCAGATCTTTTATTAAGCTTTTTATAGCTGAAGGATTTGTAGGTTTATTATGGTTTACAGCTTCTATAAAGTCGACCATTCTGTCTTCTAATCTGGCTTTGGTAGCCCCAAACTTTTGTGAATTAAAATCACCCGCACTACTTCTCTGTTCTACTTTTTTAACGGTCACATGAAATTCGTCAGCATCAACAACATTTGCTGCTTTTGCAAAACTATTCGATAATTGCGATTGACTAGCGGTTATTGAAGCTAAGGATCTAAAAGATTTGCCTAATCCCAAATTGAAAATATGATCTCCCCGTTTAGGCGCTCTGTCATTTTCTCTTTCTACGTCGGTACCTCCTCTTTCGGATTTACTTCTCCTTTAATGTGAGATGTTTCCTTTCCTTCTTTATCTACTTTAGTTGTAACAATCTTAAGTTCCTTCAAATCATAAGTTTCTTCCAATACATCTAATCGTTTTTGGATTTCCTTTTTATCAAGACTTTTGTCTTTCAGAAGTTTTGTCCCCTCCGAAATTCCCTTATGCAAGTCATGTTTCATTTCTTCCTGCGTACGGTTTTCTTCCTCTTTTTTAACTTTGTCTTTTTTATCCTTATTAGCAATCGCAATCTTACTCAATAACTTTCCTGCCTTCCCCTTCACAAAATTCCAGAACTTGACAATGGTATTCTCAATACGCTGCCTGATTTTCCGGATTACTCCCAAAACCTTATCCGTCAGTCCACCAAAATTCAACAACGCAGCTAAAAAGCCGATCAATACAGGGATTGATCTCCCTAAGGCATTTTCAATAGATTTGGCTACCGCACCTACATTTCCGCTGGCAGTGGCTTTGNAATTCAACAACGCAGCTAAAAAGCCGATCAATACAGGGATTGATCTCCCTAAGGCATTTTCAATAGATTTGGCTACCGCACCTACATTTCCGCTGGCAGTGGCTTTGATGCTGTTGGTGAAGGCTTTCACCAGCTCCATGATCTGTGCGGCCCGCTGGATGAAGAACTTCACGACATCGATGATCGCCATGGCTGCTTTTATGAAGGCTCCCACGGGAGTCAGCAAGCCCATCACCCATTTGATTCCCGC
>NZ_JBHGAQ010000035.1:0-15829 GCF_042610505.1 Chryseobacterium sp. sg2396
ACGATTATAAAAAAGATCAGTATATTTACCAGTATCAGGACCATCTGGGAAATACCCGGGTAAGTTTCGGGAGAAACAGCGCAGGGGCCCTTGAAATTGTAGATGCCAACGATTATTATCCGTTGGGGATGAACCATTTAAACAGCGGGATTTCTTTCTTCGGGGTGAGTTCGTATAAGAATTACAAGTACAACGGAAAGGAACTCCAAGAGACGGGAATGTATGATTATGGAGCAAGGTTTTATATGCCGGATATTGGGATATGGTGTGTGGTGGATCCGCTAGCGGAACAATATCGCAGATGGTCGCCTTACAACTATGCAATAGATGACCCTATAAACCATATTGATCCTGATGGAATGGAAGTTATAGAGACTGTTTCAGGAACAACTTATACTGGAGCGGATGCACAATCTGCATTTCTTGCATTACGAAATCAATTAGGCGGTGGGGAAGATGATCCTAAAAAGAAAAATGATCGAAAAGCGGGGTCTAGTAAAGGAATGTCTGAAGAAGATTCCTTAAAGGAAATAGTTACTATTGATGGGAAAAAATATCATAAAAACACAGGAAATTTAGGAGCTGAGATTGGAAATGCTATTAATTCATTTTTTGGTGGTGACGATGATTATTTTGTAGAACATAAAGAGTATGATCCAGTATTAGATAAAGAACTTAAAACTGGAGCGGAAGTAGGCTCTTATTTTATTGGAGGTGTAGGAGGAAAAGCCGGAGTAAGAATCTTTAGTGAGAAAATATTCATAAATAACCTAAAAAAATTAGGATTTAAAGAATTACAAGTTACAGTAAAAAGCTATTCTACTGAAATGAATGCTTTCTTCAAATCTGGAGGCAAAGAAATTGTAAGTAAAAAAGCTCTACAAGCCTATAAGGAATTAGCTACAAGAATTGTTAATGGGACTGGAGGTGCTCCAGTAGGTAAAGCTAGTGAAACTGCTCTTAAAATTCAAACTCAAAGACTAGAAATGATTAATAAAGCTTTAAAATAAACTATGGAGGATAAAGAACAAAATCAAATACCTTTATTAAAAAAACATTTTATAATTGAAGGTGTAAATAATTTTACAACTGTTGATGATTTAAAAATACATCAATTTCAAAATAATAATGCAGTATTAATTCCTCCGGATCTCAAACAATATTTTATACTAATAAATGGTAGTAATGATATGCCATTAGATAATCTATATGAATTTTATAGTATCGATAGAGTTAGTAGGATTTATGATGAATTTAAAGACTGGGACGGAGTGCCAAACTACAGTAAGTTAGATTTTAAAAAATTTGAAAATGTTTTTATTTTCGGAAACTATGAATTTAATTTGTACTCTTTTGGAATAGAGTTGTTTAATACTTCGTCTTCTACAAACCGGATTTTTACTTTTTGCGGAGAAAAGTATAAAGTTATTGCCAACAGTTTTGATGATTTTATAAATATCTATCTAAGTAATCCTGAAGAAATATATATATAAATATTCTTCTGTGCTACTGCGCGAATCTTTTCGAGTAGAAGAAAAACTATTTCAATTTAGGGCAAACGCATGAAATTAGCATTTTAAATTTTTCTAGAATGTAAACAAAGTAAATCAATTAATTACCATTTCTGTTCACAATGAGTATAAAATTAAATTATAAGTGACTGATAATTAAATATTTAAAATTTCGGGCGTTTGCCTTGGAGGAAAACAATTATTATCCGTTCGGGATGAAGCATGAAGGATATAACGTTCTTGCCGGAAACCCGGCTTACAAGTATGGCTATAATGGAAAAGAACTGCAAACTGAATCCAGGATGTATGATTACGGAGCCAGGATGTATATGAGTGATATCGGACGTTGGGGAGTAATTGATCCGCTGGCGGAGAAAATGACTCGTCATAGCCTTTACAACTATGCTTTTAATAATCCGATTATGTTATTGATCCTAATGGTAGAGCACCAAAAGACGATTATAGATTACTCCCCCGCTACCGCACGGTTGCATCGTGTGGCAGATAATAAAGAACCCATCGTATTCACGGTGGGTTTGTGTGTTATGAACGTTTTTAGACTAATATAAAAAGTCTATTATAGGGATTTTTATTCTAATCTGAAGAAAATGACATTTCATTCTTTTGAAAATAAAAGCCCATCGCAATTTGCGATGGGCTTTTATTTGTAATCAGCATATATTTACAGCAACCCAGACCACCCAATCGCCCAAGCCGGATTTCCCATCTTATTTCCGGCACCGGTAGCATCAGATTTTTCAGTGTAAGTGTTGCTGAGCAGGGTGACAGTGGCTCCTGAGGTTGAGGTAGCTGTAACTTTACTTGTTACATTCGTATCGAAAAACACGTTGGTGATTTTACTTTGTCCGTTCAGGTAAGTGACGGTGGCGTCTCCGGTGAGGCTGAACCCTTTGGCCCAGTTGGAAACCACCACGTTGTCGAAGCTTGCGTACGTGCCTGAAGATAAACTGATGGCGTTGGATTCTCCCGAGGTTCCGCCAAGCAGGGTGATGTTTTTAAGGATAGGGCTGGAAACCGGAGTTGCGGAGGAGTTAGAAGCATTGTTCATGCCTTTGATCCCTGTATTTCCTGTACCATTGGTCTTTCTTTGGGTAAAGACGGAATTGGCAGTCCCGATCCATCCGTCGGTCCAGACGAAAGCGTCATCATCATTGCCTACGGAAACAATATTGGTAACATTTACTGAGCCTCCGTACAGCTGGATTCCATCTTCCGCACCGCTGATTAAAGCAATGTTTTCCACTTTGGTCCCACTTCCTACTCCAAACAGAGAAAGGCCGTTGAATTTCACTGTTGTAGAGAAATTGATTCCTGCATTTTCAATCCGTATATAAGTTAATGATCCAGAGATATCTGCCGCTGAAGTGCCTCCGTAGGTTGCAGCTCCAACTTCAGAAGTTCCAGTCGTTCCCGTGTTGATAGGTGCTTTTCCACAGATGATTATGCCGCCCCATGTTCCTGTGGTGGCTGCTGATGAGGTAAAGGAAACCGGGGAAGCGGGGGTTCCGTTGGCATAGATCTGCCCGCCCTGTTCTACAAGAACATAGGATGAAGCTCCGGCCGTAGCTACAATTCTGGTCCCGGCCGGAATAACCAGTTTTCCGCCGTCTTTTACTTTTACCGTACCGTTCAGGACGTATACTTTGGTAGGGTCAAGGGTGACCACCTGCCCGCTGGTCACATCACCTTTAAAATTGTTGGGATCCTGCGCAATGCCTACAACGGCAGTGGTTGCAATCTCGTCATCCTCTTTGCTGCATGAATTTATGACAAATGCAGAACCGAAGATCAGGACTGCTGCGAATATAGATAAACAATTTTTCTTCATAGTATTTCAGATTACTTCTTTATTTCAGATATTTAAGACAAAGTCTTTTTTAAAAAGACCAAATTACCATTTTTCCGGGTATTTTCCCAATACTATTCTGTAAAAGACGGGCAATTGTACAAACAAAACGGCCTTGGAAAATTTTCCAAGGCCGTTTTAAATTTAATATGAAGAAACTAATTACTAATCTTATAGGTTATAGTTTGTCCAACCTGCATACCAGGTATCGGTAGCATCTTTTACAGCTCCTCTGTAGGTTACAGGCGTAAACCAGCTTGTTAACTTAGCATTGGTGAAGACTCCGCCTGTCAGTAAAGCAGAACCTGAAGCAGGAGAGAAGTTTGGTGTGGTTCCTGCCGGAGCCCATGCGTTTGTTAATTTTACGTCAGACGTATAAGTTAACGTAGAATTTCCGTTTGCTGTATACCAGTTTGTAAGATCGGTAAGGGTATAACCTGTAGCTGAAGAAGTAGACGCTCCGTATTTTAAAGGAGTGGTGTTACCTGCCAAAATATTGTTCTGGAATACAAGACTGGAATTTCCGATGTTATTATCTGTAGGCGTACCTTTTGTAGCATCGATAAACAACCCTACCGGATAACCTGTGAAAACAGAATTGAATATGGAAATCGAAGAGTTTCTTCTGATCTGCAATGCATTCTGGAATAATGAATTGATCGTACCTGAGTTTGTACCTGCACTGGAAGAATTAATCGGGCCGATAATTGTCATGTTCGAGAACGTAGCAGAAGTCTGAGGCGTCAAAGAAGACCCGTTGGCATCATTATCAGATTCAAAGGCATTCGATCCTGAAACGTCAGCAACCTGAGAGTCTCTTACCGCAATACCGAACTGAATTTTTCCTGCAAATCCGTTATCGGTATCGAAATCGTCATCAAGACCTTTGTAAGCAATAAGGTGAGAACAGTTTACCGTTCCTCCGAACCATTCGAAACTGTCGTCGTTTGCATAGGATACCTGTACATAATCTACCGTTGTTCCGTTACCCACACCACCGAAAGTGATTCCGTTGATCTCTTTATCCGGTAAAAATGCATATCCTGCATATTCCACTCTTACATATTTTAGTACGCCGCTGTTGTCCGCTGCATTGGAACCTCCGTAAAGACCAAGTCCTTCGGTATTGTTGATTCCACCTTCGATTTCACCTACACCGGCCTGTCCGTTGAAGGAAGCATTGGTAGGAGCAGCTCCGAGGATTACCAATCCTGCCCAGTCGCCTCTTTTCGGGCTTGGTTTTTCTGAAGTGAAAATAATCGGGTTGCTGGCAGTACCTTCAGCCATAATTTTACTTCCTCTGGTAATGATCAGGGCTCCGTTTTTGTCGGCTTCACCAACGATTTTGGTTCCCGGTTCAATAGTTAAGGTAGCACCGTTCGTTACATATACTAATCCTCTTAACTTATACGTGTTGTTGGCTTTAAGCGTAAGATTTGAAGTAATCTTTCCGGAAAGGATCAGGTTATCAGTCGTTCCGGTACCGGAGTTTCCGTTCTGTACAATAGTTTCCCCGTCTTCCTCGATATTTCTGCAAGCCGTTAGAGTAGTGGCCAGAGTACCAAGCATTAAAGCGTGTAAAACAAATTTTTTCATGATATAAAGACTTATTTTTTATTAGATAATTGATTGATTTTAATTAAAAGCTGTATCCGAAAGTAAGGCTGATGTTAGTTCCCGTTACCCGGTCGATAGCCAGTGCATCGGCGCTGTCGTATTTCTTGTTATTGTTCAGGTCGTGGTAAAATTTCGCATGGCGGTTCAGGATATCGGAGATGTTGAGCTTGATCTCTCCTTTGTTCTGTAAAACTTTTTTAGCCACCTGGAAATCCAGAAGCGGTCTCGGATTTTCCCAGATCGGCGGAACCTGGTCGTTTCCTACATAAAGGATTCTTCTTCCGATCATATTGAAAAGTACGGTAGAAGACCATCCGGATTTTTCCGTATCATACTGAAGGCTTACGTTTACCGTATAAGGAGACTGTCCCTGCATCGGCCGGTCTACATTCGTTTCTGCATCGGTTACCCTGTTTTTGATAAGGGCAAAGTTACCGCCCAGCGTGAAGTTTTTAAGAGCGCTGAAGAAATCAAGTTTTTTTCTGAACTCCAATTCTGCTCCGTAGGCATCCGCTTTATCTACGTTCAGGTAGTTGAAGGTATTACTGGTTCCTACACCCGACTGGTTAAAGTATAATTCAATAGGATTTTTAAAGTTTTTATAGAAACCTGCAAAGGAAAGGATTTCTCCATTTCTCGGATACCATTCCCATCGTACATCGGCATTGGTGATTTTGGTTCTCTGGATATATTTATTCCCGATTACCGTAGCACCTAAATCAAAATCATAATATGCCAAAGGCGAAACCTCTCTGAATTCCGGTCTTACAACGGTTTGTGAACCGGCAACCCTTAAATTCATATTGTTTGTGAGCTTGAACGTCATGTTTAAAGCGGGTAGGAAATCCGTCACTTTAGTATTAACGAAACGGTCATCGCTTCTTTTGGTGCTTCCCACCAACTGGTCGAAGTTTTCAACCCTAAGTCCCCAAACCGCTCTGAACCATGAGGTAATATTGCTGTCGAACTGTAAATATCCGGCATTTAGGATCGTATTGGCAATGTATCGGTATTGGTTTCCTGCAATCTCGTCGAAAGTGAATTTATTGCCGCCCGTTCCGAAATTATCAGGACTGAAAATTGTTTCAAACGGCTGCGAAAGCAATCCCTGATTATAGGATGCCAGCCTTACGGAGAAGGGTCTGGAATTATAAATCCTGTCTTTCACCTGGAAAAGGTATCCTCCTTTGATGGTCTGCTTCTGTCCGAACATCTCAAAAGTCTTGGATACATCTCCGCCGGCATTATATAAATAATCGCTTAGTGTAGAGTAGAATACGCTTCCTGATTTCTGGGAAAGTCCGTTGGATATAAGGGCCAGATAAGGGCTTCCGTTCATATCAGGATACTGGTTGTACTGCAGACGCTGCAACAATGGAATATATTGATCAAGAATACCGAAACTTCCGTACCAGTTGAAAGTAAGACCTCCCAGAGCGTCAATTTTATGTGTACCGTTTAATGTTGAATTATAGAAAGTTGTTTCTTTGAAACCGATTTCTCTCGCAATGATGTTCGTACCGTTGATCGGATCAAACTCAAAATCCTTACCGGTCCTGAAAGACATGTGGTTCACCGTATTGTTGGTGATGATGTTTTTCAGGGAAATCTTATTATTGGTATTGAGCTTTAAGGTCAGGTTAAGCAATCCGCCTAAGATAACATCATTCTGGTATTTTTCAGTATAATAATCGAAGTTTGTATCAGCCAGTGGTCCGTTGATGGTAAAGAAGCTGTTTCGTGTTTCGATCCTTCTTTTATTGTTGCTGTAGTTTAAAACGGCAATCACTCCTAAATCTTTTCCGAAAAGTTTGGTATTGAAGCCTCCGTCAAGCTGTAAGCTTACATTCTCAGGAAAACCGTTGGAGTTATAGCCCAGGTTTTTAACGTATTTTTTTCCGAATTCCGTTTTATCGGCTTCGCTCAGAAGGCTGAATGCATTTTTAGCAGGCATTCCTTCAGGAAGTTTTCGGGAACCGTCGTCAATTCCGAGAAAATCCCATTTTCCGCCTTTCTGCATTTTAAACTCCTGGCCCATCGTGATGGAGTTTCCTCCCACACCCAACTGCACGTTGAAAAAGTTTTTGTTAGGAATATCTTTAGTATTTACTTGGATCAATCCGCCTCCCCACTCTCCACTGTATTCAGGGATGAATGTTTTGTTGATGACAAGGGTTTCGATAACGTTTGCCGGAAAAAGGTCGAAAGAGAAGGTTTTTCTGTCAGGTTCTGTACTGGATAACTGAATCCCGTTAAGCATCGCCTGGTTATAACGGTCTGAAAGACCTCTTACCACAATATATTTTCCGTCGAACAAACTTACCCCGGAAACTCTTTTCAGAACTTCCCCCGTATTTCTGTCCGGACTTCTTTTAATGGCTTCAACACCGATTACCTGGGAAACAACACCGGAGTTTCTCTGCAAGCCGATAGTAGAGGCAATCGTTTCCTTTCTGGCGTTCGATTTAATCACAACGCCTTCGATCTGCTTTTCTTTGGTAGAAACAGGCTTGTCAAGAACAATGTCAAGATGAGTATTGGTGTCGCTTTTTACTACGACCTCGCTTATTTCTTTTCTGTTGTAGCCATTGGAAGTTACGGTGATTACGTAATTGGTGCCCGGTGGTAGGCTCAGAGAGTAGTTTCCGGAAATATCAGTAGTAACCTCCTGATCATTTACCTTTACTTTTACGCCTTCAATTGGCGTATTGTCTTTCTCGTCCAATACCCTACCTTCTAGAACCTGGCTTTGTGCGAATGCGAAGCCAGCGGAAAACAAGGCAAGCAGCATAATGCTCTTGTGGATTTGTTTTTTCATTTTACTATATCTTACTCGATTCTTTCGGTGCAAAGAAAAAAAGATTTTACCGGGTAGATGGTTTAGGGAAATTTAATTTTTTTTTAACTAAACATTAAGAAAAGGATATAATTGTTAACTTTATGTGAACGATACCCGTTTCGTTAAACCGTTATTAAAATATGATTAACTTTGACGCGTAAAAATTGAAAATGAACCAAAAGAAAATCCTCTTAATAGACGACGAATTGGATATTTTAGAGATTCTGTCTTACAATTTAGAGAAGGAAGGCTATGATATTCATACTGCCACCAATGGAAATGAAGGCATTGATAAAGCCAGAGAAATTATTCCCGATCTGATCTTACTGGACGTGATGATGCCCGAAAAAGACGGGATCGAAACCTGCCAGGAACTTCGCAAGATCAAAGAACTTCAGAAAACACTTATCGTTTTCCTTTCCGCAAGAAGTGAAGAGTTTTCTCAGTTGGCGGGCTTCCAGGCGGGAGCAAACGATTACATCGTTAAACTGATCAAACCGAAAATTCTGATCTCAAAAGTAAATGCTTTGTTGCAGCTTACTTCGCAGGTGTCCGATAATGCCAAATTAATCGAAATTGGAGATTTGGTAATCGATAAAGATAATTTCAGGGTTTCCAAAAGCGGGCAGCAGTTCCTGCTTCCGAAAAAAGAATTTGACCTGTTGTATCTGTTGGCATCAAATACCGAAAAAGTTTTCAAAAGAGAAGAGATCTTAGAGAAAGTCTGGGGAAATGACGTGATCGTAGGTGAAAGAACCATCGACGTACACATCCGAAGACTGAGAGAAAAACTTGGAATCAATACGATCCAGACATTAAAAGGAATTGGGTATAAACTTATTGTTTAATACTCGGTTTCAATTCTTATCTTTATATCCATAACCCCTAAAACTTTGTAAAATTGAAATTTTACAGGCTTACCCTCGTCGCCTCTTGTCTTTTGACATTGGTGATGTTTTTGTTAGTAATCACTTTCGATTCACTAAAGGATCTCTACTACAACACCCCATTCTTTAAAATCGGGCTTTTCTTATGCCTCATCCTTATTTTTATCATTAACTATATGGTGCTGGAGCTGCTCTTCAACTATTACGGTAAGAAGCAGGTTCGTGGACTGTCCCAGCTATTGCCGCAGGAAATTGTTCATGATGACAATGAGAACATCACCATTAAAGAATTGGGGGAAAGATTTTCAGACCTCAACCAACAGAAGGTGACGGAGCTTGATATGATGAAGGAAATGGAAAGCTATCGTAAAGAATATATCGGCAACGTATCGCACGAACTTAAAACACCGCTTTTTTCCATTCAGGGGTACGTGGAAACATTACGCGACGGCGGAGTGGATAATCTCACGATCCGCGATAAATACCTTGAACGAATCGATAAGTCGGTGGAAAGGCTGATCGCTATTGTTACCGATCTGGATATGATCAACCGGCTGGAGGCAGGGGAAATCAACCTTACGGTATCCAGATTTGACGTCAATCTCTTAATCAAGGAAATTTTCGACCTGCTGGATCTGGAAGCCGAGAAGCATAACGCAAGTATGCAAATCCAGACTTTACAGCCACAGATTTTTGTAGAGGCAGACAAGCAGAAAATCTCCCAGGTCTTTATCAACCTGATCTCAAATGCCATCCATTACGCCAACAGGCAGGAAGCAAAAGTAGTCGTAAAAACCAGCATCCTTAAAAATAAAGTGCTGATTGAAGTGATCGACAACGGAATGGGCATCAAGTCCGAAAGCCTTCCGAGGATCTTCGAACGTTTTTATCGGGTGGAAACCAGCAGAAGCAGGAGGGAAGGGGGCTCCGGATTGGGGCTCGCCATTGTAAAGCATATCCTGGAGGCACACAACGAAAATATTACCGTGGAAAGTGTCTATCTGGAAGGTACAAAATTCAGTTTTATGCTTGAAAAAAGTAAATAACCCGGGCAAAATGTAAGGAAAAAAAATAATTTAAAAAATCCTGAAATATTTTTTTGTCACATCTCATTTATTTTATATTTGCAACAGAGATTTATCATAATAATAAAGGCAAAAGTAATTTAAACTGATGGTTTACAAAATCCGCGTAATATTAGATGCGAAAGAAGATATTTTCCGGGATATCGAAGTTAAAGGAAAACAGACGCTGTGGAACTTACATTTAGGAATTAAAAGTGCGTTCAGCTTACAGGGAGACGAGCTTTCTACTTTTAACCTGCTGGAAGACGACGGAACGATCGTGAAAAGTGTCCCGCTGGAAGATATGAGCGATGACGGGGACGGCGAAATTATGTCGGATGTGTACATTGATGAGGCTTTCGAAAAAACGGGAGATAAAGCACAGTTCCAGTACGGGCTTTTAGATCTTTGGGAGTTTTTCTGCGAATTGGTGGAGGTTATCGAAGAAACAAAAGGCGTTAATTACCCGATTACCGTATACCGTTTCGGAAATGTTCCTTTAAAGGCTCCAAGTAAAAGCGGTATCGGAGGGTCCAAAAAGAAATCGGCAATGCCTCTGATAGATGATGATTTCGGTTTTGATGATGATTTCGCAACAACCGGCAGCTTCGAGGATGAAGATGACGATGCTTTCGATGACGAAGAAGAAGACTACAACGACGATGTTTTCGATGACGAAGAAGACAACGACGACGAAAGATAACCGGATTATCTGAAAATATACAGCCCTGAATGAAAATTCGGGGCTTTTTCATGAACAGAATATCAATAAAATCATTTTATCAGTCATCCCTGATCCCTGATAATTCATCAATTAAAAACTCATTACTTCTATTTGTAGCTTTTTCCCGCTTTCTGCTGTATCTTTTTTGCCTTGCCTTTCCCGCTTAAAAAAAGGATGCCGCGACAATCGGGGCTAAAGGCGGCAGCCATTTTAAGGGATGGCGGTGTATCATAACACCGACGTAAATCCACAAATCGGATATACGGATATTTTATTCCGGAGCAGACTTTTACTTTTTACCATATTTCTTTATCTTTACTATTAATTTTTCAATCAATCAAAAACAACAGATGGAGCAGAAAATACATCAGGGCAGAAACGTAAAACGGTTCAGGGAAATGCTGGGCATTAAACAGGAAGCACTGGCTTTCGATCTGGGAGACGACTGGAACCAGAAAAAGATTTCAATGCTTGAGCAGAAGGAACAGATTGAAGATCCGTTGCTTCAGCAGATCTCTGAAGTATTGAGAATTCCTGTGGAGGCATTTAAAAACTTTGATGAAGAAAAAGCCATCAATGTGATTTCCAATATTACTTTCGAAAACTGTCCTCAGCCTTCTGTTGTACAGTATAATCCCAATTTTCATCCTGTGGAAAAAATTATGGAGCTTCATGATGAAAAAATTGCGCTTTATGAACGGATGCTGAGAGAAAAAGATGATATGATGGAAAAACTGCAGCAACTCATTCAGAAGTAGTATTCTAAGCTGGACAGAACTATATCTATGCTGGCACAGACGTCTATATTGATGTTTCAAATGCTGGCGCAAGCATCCTGCTCGTGTCCTTATTCTGTATTCTGTTCAGCTGTCTGCCTCTGCCGGCATAAGCGTTAACGCTTATGTCTTCCATAGTAATTACTTTGCAAATTTTATACTTGGTTTCCGGGTTTTCCGATCACAATTCCTATTTTTGTCAAAAGAGAATTAATGAAAAAATTAATTTTAATGGCGGTAATGGGTTTGGGACTTGTATCCTGTACCACCACTCAAAAAGCGACGAAAAACATGACGGATCTACCTAAAAACTGGAAACATAATACCAATATTTACGAAGTCAACGTAAGACAATATACGAAAGAAGGAACGTTCAGGGCTTTTGAAAAAGAAATGCCCAGGCTGAAATCAATGGGCGTAAGAACACTTTGGTTTATGCCCATCACGCCGATTGCGCAGCTGAATAAAAAAGGAAGCCTCGGAAGCCCGTATGCAGCCTCCGACTATACTTCCATCAATCCGGAATTCGGAACACTGGATGATTTTAAACACATGGTGAATGAAGCCCACCGCTTAGGTTTTAAAGTGATTATCGACTGGGTAGCGAATCACACCGGATGGGATCACATCTGGACCAAAACCCATCCCGAATTTTACCTGAAAGATCCCGACGGAGGTTTCCACCGGGCTTCAGGAATGGATGATATTATCGAACTCGACTATAAAAATCAGGAAATGCGCCTGGCCATGATCGATGCCATGAAATATTGGGTAAAAGAAACCAATATCGACGGATTCCGGTGTGATCTCGCTTCATGGGTAGAAGTTGATTTCTGGGAACAGGCACGCCCTGAAGTGGAAAAACTGAAGCCCCTGTTCTGGCTGGGGGAATTTGATGAATTGGAGAACCCTGAATATGGAAAAGTTTTCGACGCGAGTTATTCATGGAAATGGATGCATAAATCCGCCGACTATTATAAAAATAATGAACCCCTGCAGGAACTTACGGATCTTTTAAAAAAATATTCCGCAATCGGCGACAACTCGATGCGGGCGTGGTTTACCGCAAACCACGATGAAAACTCGTGGAATGGAACCGAATATGAAAAGTACGGAGTAATCACAAAACCGATGGCTGTGTTTTCCGCTACCTGGAACGGTGTGCCCCTATTGTATTCAGGCCAGGAACTGCCGAATATGAAACGCCTGGAATTCTTTGAAAAAGATCCGATCGAATGGAATACTACGTATCAGGTAGCCGATTTTTACAGGACGCTTCTTGATCTTAAATCTTCCAATCCGGCTTTACGGGGCGGGGATCCGAAAGTCACAACCTATCTTCTGAATACCACGTCGAACGATAAAATTCTGGCTTACATGAGAAAGAATGGAAATGACGAAGTCCTGGTGGTACTTAATATGTCGAAAGAGCCGGTGAATTTCACCATTGAAGATGCGCAGGTATCGGGTTCATTTAAGAATGTTTTCAATAAGATGAAACGAAATTTCGACGAGGGAAAAACCTTTAGTTTCCAACCCGGCGATTATGCCGTTTTTGAGAGATAAAAAGAAAATAAACCCGTCTCCGTCTGAAAAGGTGGAGATTTTTTATCATAGGAATACCGAACGTTTGTATTTAATTTTAATTACATTTGGTTATCTTATGTTAAATGAAAAAGCGCTCTATGGATAAATCAAAAATATTAACTGCCGTAAAAACAAAAATCGCCGATAAAATCCAGAAATTCGAACGCCTTATAGAGGAGACCCGTGCCTCGAACAACGACACCAAGAGTTCAATGGGAGATAAATACGAAACGGGCCGCGAAATGCTTCAGCAGGAGATCAATAACCTTCAGCGTCAACTGAATGAATGTCTGCAACAGCAGTTACTGGTTCAAAAAATTAACGGAGAACCCTCTTCAAAAGTACAGAATGGAGCTTTGATAAAAACAGACAAAGGCTTGTTTTATATTTCGGCATCCGTTGGTGAGATTTTATCCGAGAACCGGAAAATTATGACGGTTTCTGCCGAGTCTCCCTTGGTAAAAGCGATGGCAGGATTAACTACGGGACAGAATTTTTTTGTAAATGCCATCAGCCAGACCATTGAGGGAATCTGGTAACAAAATCTATATTAAAATCAATTTAAAAGTAAACATTAGCTAAACAAAATTTCTATTGCTTATACAGAATGTCGCTCATTTAAGATATTTAATATTTCACTGAATAATTTAAGAAAACTTTATCCTGTCAATTCAAAAAATAACCTGGATCTTTCCGTAACTTTATCAATAGCAAGATAATAAAAACAATTAAAATTTTATCAATATGGGAATTTTAGATCATAAAGTCGCATTGGTGACAGGAGCAGGATCGGGAATCGGACTGGCTATTGCTGAATTGTATGCAGAAGAAGGTGCGAAAGTAATCGTGTCCGATATCAACGAGGAAAACGGGAATCAGGCCGTCGAAAAAATCAGGTCGAATGGAGGAGAAGCAACTTTCATAAAAGCGGATACATCCCATGCGGAAGATGTTGAAGCTCTTGTTAAAAAAACCGTGGAAAGATACGGGAAACTGGATATTGCCAGTAATAATGCCGGCATCGGTGGTGAGCAGGAACTTACCGGAAATTACAGCCTGGATAGCTGGAGAAAAGTTTTGAGCATCAATCTGGATGGCGTTTTCTATGGCTGTAAATACGAACTTGAACAGATGGAGAAAAATGGAGGCGGTATCATCGTCAATATGGCATCTATCCATGGATCGGTAGCGGCACCGCTTTCTTCAGCGTATACCGCAGCAAAACATGCGGTTGTAGGACTTACAAAAAATATCGGTGCAGAATACGGGCAGAAAAATATTCGTTGCAATGCCGTAGGTCCGGCTTATATCGATACACCGCTTTTGGAAAGTGCCAGTGGAGATATGAAACAAGCACTGATCGCCAGACATCCGATGGGAAGATTGGGAAAACCTGAAGAAGTAGCGGAACTGGTATTGTTTCTGAGTTCACACAAATCTTCTTTCATGACAGGAGGTTACTATCTTGTGGATGGGGGATATACTGCTGTCTAACCGAAATATTTTTCGCAAATGATCAAAAGCGTCCGTTAAAATGGATGCTTTTTTTATTATATTTCCGGATTATATCTTTAAATTTGAATCTTCAAAATTACCTTTCAACATGCAGAACTACCTAGATCTTTTACAGCATATTTTAGACAAAGGAACCGATAAAACCGACAGAACCGGTACGGGAACCAGAAGTGTTTTCGGTTATCAGCTGAGATATGATCTGTCGGAGGGCTTTCCTTTGGTAACCACCAAAAAAGTACATTTAAAGTCGATTATCTATGAATTACTTTGGTTCCTGAAAGGCGATACCAATATCAAATACCTCAAAGATAACGGCGTCTCCATCTGGGACGAATGGGCCGACAAAAATGGTGATCTTGGGCCGGTATATGGCGCGCAGTGGCGAAGCTGGACCGGTGCCGACGGAAAAGTAGTGGATCAGATCACAGAAGTGATCGATCAGATCAAAAAAAATCCGGATTCCAGGAGGCTTATCGTATCCGCCTGGAATGTCGTAGAAATCCCGAATATGGCTTTGGCTCCTTGTCATGCCTTGTTTCAGTTTTACGTTGCGGACGGTAAACTTTCGCTTCAGCTGTACCAGAGAAGTGCCGATGTTTTTCTCGGCGTTCCTTTTAACATTGCCAGTTACGCCTTATTGCTGATGATGGTTGCGCAGGTGTGCGATCTGGAAGTAGGGGATTATGTTCATAGCTTTGGGGATGTTCACATCTACAATAACCATTTTGAGCAGGTTCAAAGACAGCTTTCCAGAGAACCGCGGCCATTGCCTGTCATGAAACTTAATCCTGAGATCAAAAATATATTTGATTTTGATTTTGAGGATTTTACGCTGGAAAACTATGATCCGCATCCGGGAATTAAGGCTCCGGTAGCGATCTGATTTTAAACAATTTTAATTAACTTTACCCTAAATCCTGAAGTTATGGAAATTAAAATCAGTTTAGATGAATACGCAGACGTCCCGTTCATTAAAAAACTTTTATCGCAAATAAAAGGCATCACGAGTATTGAAATTTCCGAAAATGATAAAACGTATTCCTGGGAAGAAATTGAGAATTCAGAATACTTTGCAAAAGTAATGGAGCAAAGTAAGAATGATTATAAAAACGGAAAAACTCAGGAGTTGACCGATGATTTATTGAATGATATATTTAAAGGAAAATGAAAATAACGATTTCTGAAACGGCAAGAATATCGCTGGATGAAATTATTGATTTCCTTAGAGTAAGATGGACTGCAAAAGAAATTAATGTTTTAAAAATGACATTAAAAAGTTCAGAAAGACAATAATGGATGACATTGTAAAGCATCCGTCCCTGGAAACATTTCCTTATATAAAATATACGCTGATTGGAAAAAAACAGATTAAGATTTTTTACGAAATCAAGAAAAATGAAATTGTAATTAAGAAGCTGTTTGAGTTATTTATTTTGAAAAAA
>NZ_JBHGAQ010000036.1:0-11545 GCF_042610505.1 Chryseobacterium sp. sg2396
AGAATAAATTCAGCGGTTGCCGTTCCCGTTCTGCCCACTACCGCCTGCCTGCTGTCCACGAATTTGTTTTTGCTATTGTGGCCTTCACCCGCTGCATCGTCTTCCCAAAGGGTGAAAAGCAGTTTTTCACCCGTAAGATTGACACAGTAAGCAACAGCCACCATCTTTTCGGTATAGCTGAACACCGTTCCGGGCATATCGTCTACGTAGCGGAGTTCCACCCTGTTGATCTTCGGAATTCCGGCCGGCTGCGGCGTAATATCGATAGTGGTGGGACCGCTGCCTTCCGGCTCATGCAGATAAGCTTCGAGGCGGTAGGTATTTTTTGAGGCCACTTCCCCGAAAGTAAAACTTCCGTCACCTTTCTTTTTAATATTGGTTGTCGTAAAGCTGCCGTTGGAGCGCTTTTTAAAAAGCTCCCACGTTACGGCTGCGGGATTTCTTTCACCGGCCGGAGTGGCGGGATACCAGTCGGTCACCATATAAGTCGTTTTCTCCCCTACTTTCGGAGCAGNAAAAAGCTCCCACGTTACGGCTGCGGGATTTCTTTCACCGGCCGGAGTGGCGGGATACCAGTCGGTCACCATATAAGTCGTTTTCTCCCCTACTTTCGGAGCAGGGTTTCCCGAAATCTTTGAAACTCCTTTTTTAGACATAGATGGTGTTTTTTGATTTAATACGCGTCAATTTCGCTTTCCAAAACGGTTTCCTGATAGTTCTGCATTTTTACCAGAGGGTTGATATGCTGAACCGTTTTATTATCTGCATTTTTCACATTCTTCCTGCTCATTTCCCCGCGCTGCCCATGATCTTTGATGGTGATCTTTCCCCCGACCGTGCATTGCAGCTCCGAAAGTTCGGTAACAATCTTTTTGCCCATAATCTGCACTTTATCATAGGTTTTCTGCCATTTACCGGCCGGTGCATAGGTACAGGGAAGATAGCCGCCGCTGCTGGGCTTCAGCTTACATTTTCCGAAACTCGGACCCGGAGGGTTGAACTGGAGATCGTCTTCCGTAACGCCGAGGTAATCGGCATTGCCATCGGAGTCATTCCAGAAATGTTTCTGATGGGAACTTACTTTATACTGGGGGAACTGGTCGCCTTGGTTACACTGGGCTTTGCCTTTCTGTACAACAAAATATTTGCCGTCATGAGGGGATGATTGCTGAGACATATCTATGTGATTTTGGGTAATGTCAAAGATAAAAAATTTAGATTAAAAAATAAAAAAGCAGAAAATAAATTTCTGCTTTTTCAGGTAATAAGTTCTTAATGCCCTGTATATTCCGGTTCTTCCACCTGCATCATCGTCGGCATAAAGTATTCGTTCAGCCAGTAGAAGGTCTGCCCGTTCTGCTGGATCTTTACTGCCGGATCATTCCTGTGGGACAGCATACGGTCTGCCAAGATTTTATAATGGCGGAAATAATTCCTTACGGTTTCATTCGTCACAATTTTGGATTTTTTCCAACCCTTCAGCATATATTTCGACATCAGTTCTTCTTCGGAATTGTCGAAGCCTGTGCTTACCCCCACTGCGAAAGACATCGGCTGCTTGTACAGTTCACCTTTATCCGGAAATTGAACGGAAGGATTGTATTTCTTCAGAAGCTTTACATATTCATTAATGGCTCTGGACTGTTTGAAATCCGTCCTTTCAGCACCGGTATTGCGGTACACTTCCGTGTAGAACTGCTTTAAGTTATCAAACTCTTTTTCAGAGATCAGCACTCCTTTTTCGAGACCCGGTTTGAAATCCTTCAGCTCTTTTGGGATATAGCCTTTTACGAGGAACGGATTGCCGTAATTGATCAGCTGTGCAGCAATACCTGCCGGCACCGGATTGGTGAGTCCGGGATACAGATATTTGTATCGTACATCAACATCCGTTTTTCCCGCTCCTACCGAAGAATGGAAATAATCGTTAAGGGATTTATCAAGGTTCGTATTATCCAGTGTAACCTGAGAAATCAAGCTGTCTACGGATTTTTTCAGGTAGCCTGGTGTCGCAATATCACCTTTTTTAGGGAAGATCACAAATCCCTGCGCCATGCTCTGCTTAGGATAATCCAATGAAAAGAAACCTTCGTCGCCCTCTACCAGATTGAAATTATTTTTCGTTAAAACGTCGTTCTGGTTAATAATTTTCTGTTTTTTAAGCTCAGCAATATTTTTAGCGGTATTTGTGACTACGTTTTCAGACATCAATACGAAATCATTGTATGTATCGGAGGATCTTGCACTTGTCTGGAACATGATGAGCCTTGCCTGGGCCTGGGTCAGGGAGTTGATCACGCCATACATATTGCCGCTCTGGTCGGCGGATGTTCCTACGGTGATGACAATATTGGTTTCATCCGGTACACCCGACAGAAGATTTCCCGCTGCCATCAGGCCTTCGCCTACAGGCTGATAACCGCTGTTGCCCGTACAGTTCATCTCATTACTTTTCTGATCGATGAATGTGGTAATCTTGCTGTAATCGGTATTTAATCCGGAAACAGCAACATTATCTCCGCAGGAATTGTTTTTATACAAAACCACTCCGTATTTTACCTGATTGAAATAGGAAGGCTTCTCAAACCTGAGCTGAAGATCCTGCAGCAAAGATTTAACAATCGGAGCATACGGTGCATTGGGTGCACTGATGTCCAGGGCAAAAACAATATTGATTTTTTTATTTTTCTCCGTAATCTCCCTGTAACGGTCGAAACGGATCGGTTCTCCCAGAACATTGAATACATAATTATTGCTGTAGTCCAGGATATTCGTAAAATATTTGGTTTTTGAATCCGGCGTCGGAGGTTCATGCAGCGGTAAGGTTACCGGAAAGATATTTTCCAGCGGTGTTCTTTTGTTCACATCCGTAAGCAAGACGGCCGCTTTGTCTTCGGCTCCGTTCCTGCCGGGAGCACCTTCATGAATACCCAGAGCTGTATCGGTAATCCCCGTGGTATTTTTCATCTTCACGGCAGAACGTTCGCCCCAGGCTGAAATGACGTTGGAGCTTACCCAGCCGTAAAGTCCGTTACTGATGCTGTCCATATCAACGGAAGGCTTCTTCCCTACCAGGAATCTTTTGTTGTTTTCGGCCTGCTTGTAGACATATACGATCTGCCCGTTCGGGATCTTCACATCGGCCTGTTCGATCAGGCTCGGAGAGTTGAACACCATGATCGAATCGTTTTTATAGTATCTTTCGGAATTACGGATTACTTCGCTGTTGCTCGGCACAACGGCAACCCTTACCGGAAAGCCTGTTTTTTCACTTTTTAAAGAATTGCTCCAGAGCAGCAGGTCGGATTCCGGGATCCATCCATAGGTTTTAATCTGCTTGGAAGAAACTTTTTTCATTAGGGCATCTGGAATATATTCAGCGACTTTTACCATGCCGTCCCTGCTTTTAAGAACCATCAGCGGTTCCAGGAACTTTACTTCCTTATACGATTTTTCGTCATTTTTATCCAGATAAGCCGTATTTCTGGAACGGTCTGAAATAGCGATCCACGGAACGGCTTTTTTAGGAAAACCATTGATTACCGGAGCATTGTCTACCTGACTGTAATGCGATGGCTCAGGTGTTTTTTTCGACGGCAGTTTTACCTGGCAGCTTACCAATAAAACGGAAATACCTACATAATATGCTGCTAGAGGAAATTTATTTTTCATCTTGATTTATTTAAATGATTGGTGAATCCCGGAAGTCCGGAACTGGAATTATTTGCTTTGGTTAATATCGACTTTCGTTACGCAGTTCTGTGCATCATCGAAGTTCACTTTCACGGTCTGGATCACATTGTTTTTATCGAACTGCAATCCTGCGCAATACATATAAAAATTGTTGACCTTACTGTCGTTTACTTTTACCACGGTATTTTCATTGTTACACAGATACGTTCTCAGCAGGTAGTTGTAATGCATGTTGAAACTGTTTCCATTGGCAATCTGCTGAAGATGGTATTTGAAATCATTATCGATTTTGGCATAGGCATCTTCCACAGTTACCTCTTCTTTCAGGGCATCGTATGCCGGAAGGATCTTGATCTGGTGTAAAATAGGTTCCGCGCTTTCGTCCGTATAAAGGGTTACAACATAATCTCCCGGCTTTTTGTAGGAATAGATGGCCATTTTATCTTTGGAATCGATATTTCCGGTCTCGCCGAATTTCCAGGTAAACTGCCTGGCATCCGAAATGGCCCGGAACTGTACGTTTTCAAACTGCATGGCCTGAGTCTGCGCATCGATAACCGTTCTCATCTTCGTGGAATCGGCAGGCTTGGGAATTGTTCTGGCGGAAACCATGACCGGAAAAGATTTGGAATATTTGTTATCGATAATCAGGGTTACCTGATAATATCCCGGCTTGTTGTAGAAGTGGATGCCGCTGCTTTTATCTGTGGTGGTACCGTCCCCGAAATTCCACCGCTTGGTTTTGGCAAACTGGGTTTTATCCTCGAACAGCAGGGTGTCTCCCACCTTGAGCGTAGACGGATATACGACTCCGACAATATCATCCGCCGAATGTATCACTTTCTTCTGCAGCCAGAGGGCTACAAGTGCCGCAATGAGCAGCGTCGCAATAACACCGATGATAATGTTTTTCTTGTTTTTCTGAAAGTAATTCATAGTTCGTGATTGTGTGATGTGTGTTTTATTTTGTGTGTGATTTTTTCTCAGCAGTTATATGTATGTTTTACTGGGTCCTGGCCTTCAGTGCTGTTTCCCGCTGGAAAAGCTGGTTTGTCTTTTCCTTAAAACCTATGGAACATTCATCAAACTGCTTTTCAAAGTTTTTGATATTTTCCGTTTTGCTGGAAATTAATTTTTTATCGTTAAAATACATTTTGTAGAATTTGGCAATCTGCGGATAGGCATCTTTCCTGATATCCGTAATGTTTTCCCCGGTCTGGAAATAGTTGGCCACATCATTGATTCCGTACATGATGTTGCTTTCCTCAAAGGGTTGCGGGGCTTCATCCGTAAGACGGTTGATCATCGCAAAGGTGCTGTCCATGGTTTTATAGGAGAATTTCTGTCTTTGGTCGAACCTGGCTTTTTCCTCAAGATTCTGTACGGAAACGATGTCCTCATCCGAAAAAGGCGACTCAAATCCTTTCAGGAATATGATTCCCAAAAATATTAACGCGGCGAAAAGCATGAGAATTAAATATAAAAACTGATAATGCCTTTCTTTTTTTGATAGTGTGATTTGTCCCTGCATAGTATTTAGTTTTTATCTTCTGCGTCTGCTTCCTGAAAATTTTCTGGTGGGATCTACCCGAAGCTCGTGGTTGACAATGCCTACTTTCCCCTGGCATTCGCTGAGGTCGCGTAAAGCATTCTGTTCTTTGTATGATACTTTGACGATCTGGTTTTTAAGCGTGAGCATCGGGCCAATCTGTTTCATGAGAATGGAATAATGCCTGAAATTATCGGCACTGTCTTTTCCCATGATGTTTTTGGCATCCCGTACGTTGTCGATGATGTAATTTCTTAGGAAAATATCGTTGTCCACCTTATTGATGTCCAGCTGGTCCATCCGGTACAGAATGCTGTCGACATGGATTCTGAGAAGGTCGCTTCTGACAAGCAGCTCTCGGTAATTATCCGCTTCTTTTTTTATTCCTTCCCGTTGGATGTCGTAGCTTTTGAAAAAGAAAAATACGCAGATGAAGGAAACACCTGACAGGACAATGAATGACAGAACAAATTTCCAAATGCCTATCCTGACGTCCGATTTGTTTAATTTTTTCTCCCTATTCGAAGACATATGTTTGTGATTTGTTTGGAATGTGAAATTATAAAAAAATAATGTATATACAAAATTAAGTATTCTGTTTATTTGCTGCCGTTTCCGAATTAAATGACAAAAGAAATGTGGTAGTGGGTTTTAGATAAAATATTTCCCGATTTGGAAGGGTTGTATTTGTTGTTGGAAAGCGAGAAGGCGCAAGTTAAAATTGACAAACACGCTGCTTTAAGGCGTAAGGAATTTGGCGGTATGAAATTTTGTGCAGCTAAACAACTACGTTTTAAAATTAACGCAAAGAATTATTTAAGATGCCGTTTTATTGAAGCAGGCAAAGACAGATAAATTTGCTGCACGAAACCGGCGTATAAGGTTTTTTAAATAATATGAATAAACATGCGCTTCCTCAAACCAGATTGCTGATTCCTTCTTTAGCTTCCTGGAAATAAACAGATTAGAATTAAAAACTTTGCGTCAAAAATATCACGCAAATTACAAAGATTTTTCCGTGCGGGAAATTTTCAGAAGATAAACAATAAGAACAAATTCAAATAAACCGAACTCTGTTATTTTAACGTGAACTCTAAGTAAAATCCGGATTAACAGGCTGGAAGATGAAAGCTGGATGCTGGAAGTTTTTCTTGTCAACATTACGATCAAAGATATTAATTTAATCGTTTGTTGCATAGGAATAGAAACTCTATTAAAATTCCGACTCATCAAATTAAACTCAAATCTATTATTTAAATAAACGACTGAACATAAATTAAATACGGTCGAATTCACCTTATTCCATCAAAGATAATCTTGCGCCCTGAAGCTGCATTTTTGTCTATTTAATGTGCACTCCGACACTATAACTTTTATTTAGACCTGCTCTTATCAAACATCTTAATGATGCGTTTCAACAAAAGTAATCCCGGAATTACACGAATATTAATTTTCACATTCGGCTTATTTTCATAATTTAGTAATCTGAATTTTAATTATCATTCACCAAATCGATATTAAAAGTGAGCAAAATATTGAGTAATACTGTGCGATTTTCCATAGCAGACAGTGACTTTTATTTTAAGAAAATACTGGTCAAGACCCTTACCGAAAATCCTTTTTACATCCTGTTAAACGACTGCAACAACGGCCACGAGCTGATCAGCAGGAATTACAGAAGACAGGAAGATGTATTTATCATCGAACTTTTCATGCCTGTATTAAGCGGGCTGGAAGCCATCAAATACATCCGTAAGAGCAATACCGAAACACCGATCATTACCTATTCCGGAACCTACCAGGAAGATATGGCGGAGATTATTTCCGGCATCCCGAACATGTATTACTGCCAGAAGAAAAGCAATATCATCAAAGATATCATCAAAGGAAAAATAGCTTCAGACAGCTTCGACTATGCTGCGTATACCAAAGCCTGGGAACAGCAGCCGCTGGCGGTGATGGAATATATGGACCGCCAGAAAAAAAGCCAGGAAGAGCTTTCCCCGACAGAGATCCAACTCATGAAATTCTGCTACGAGGGCTTCAGCAACAAGGAAATCGGTGAGAAACTGAACCTCAGCACGAGAACCATCGATACGTACATCAACCGCCTTACGGAAAAGCTCGGACTGAAGACCAAACTACACCTTATCCGCTTTTGCGTAGAGAACGGATACTACAATTCCAGCATGTAAAAGGGAGTTAATATTTTTTTAACCCAGAGTAAATATTAAGTTTTCAACCTTTTAAAGAAAAATATTTTACCACTAATTTGCTAATATTCAATTTTTTTAACTAAATTTGCACACCTAAAATTTAAAATTAAAATAAGGAAATGACAAAGGCAGAATTGGTAAACACCATCTCAAATAAGTTGGGAACCGAAAAGAATGAAACACAGAAAGTTGTAGAGGCTTTTATGCAAGAAATCAGGACTTCTATGTATAATGGAGATAATGTTTATCTAAGAGGTTTTGGATCTTTTATCATTAAAACCAGAGCAGCAAAAACGGGAAGAAACATCTCTAAGAACACTGCTATTGAAATTCCTGCTCATAACATTCCTGCCTTCAAACCATCAAAATCGTTTGTGGAGAAGGTAAAAACGAAAGTTACCGTAAAATAAAACATTAACTGAATATTAACTAGTTACTAAAAAATTATAATTATGCCAAGCGGAAAGAAAAGAAAAAGACACAAGGTTGCAACACACAAGAGAAAGAAAAGAAGAAGAGCGAACAGACATAAGAAGAAATAATCTCTTTTTCTCGAGATCTACGATATAAAAAATATAGTTGGTGATTTTAAATTTTAAAGCCTCACCGACTATATTTTGTTTTGCAACGATAAGATGCTGCGGAAAAGATGTTTTTTTAATAGTTCACCAAAAAATTATATTTCATTGAACACTAATGCTTACCTTAAGCGTAAAATTTATATGATGAAAAAAGCTTTCTTTTCCTGCCGTCTTAACAATTTTATCTTACATTAAAATGAAGAAAGAACTAATAGTTTCGCATGAGGATGATCTTACGAAGATTGCCCTGCTGGAAGACGGAAGACTATGTGAACTTCATGAGCAAGAGGACAAAAGCGGTTTTATAGTTGGAGATGTGTTCATCGGGAAAGTGAAAAAGCTGGCCCCCAATCTTAATGCGGCATTCGTGAACATCGGATACGAAAAGGATGCCTTCCTGCATTATCAGGACCTGGGCCCGCAATATCTCACTTACAGAAAATTCGTAAAGGATACGATTTCCAAAAAACAGAACACATCAAGCTTAAAGAATTTCGAGATACAACCCGAAATAGATAAAAACGGAACGGTAGACAAAGTCATTGCCAAAGATGACATTGTGCTGCTACAGATCACCAAAGAGCCTATTTCTACGAAAGGACCGAGAATTTCCACTCAGGTTTCCTTAACGGGGCGCTTTCTGGTTCTGATCCCTTTCGACAACAAAGTTTCCATTTCCAAAAAAGTGAGAAGCAATGAGGAGAAAGAAAGACTCAGAACACTGATCGAGAGTATAAAACCTGAAGGTTTCGGTGTGATCATCCGGACCGTAGCCGAGGGGAAAAAAGTTGCCGATCTCCACAACGACATGAATCAGCTGATTCAAAAGTGGGAAACAACTTTTAAGAATATACAGAAAAACAAAGTTCCGTCCAGGGTTTTAAGCGAAGATGATAAAGCTTCAGCTATTTTAAGGGATAACTTCAACCAGGATTTCGTCAGCATCACCTGTGACGACGAACAGATGGTTGAAGAAATGAAAAATTACGTGGAAGTAATTGCCCCGGAAAGAAAGAATATTGTCCATTTTCACAATTCCCATATTCCGCTCCTGGAATATTACAATGTTGAAAAACAGCTCAAACAAAGCTTCGGGAAACACGTCAACATCCCAAGCTCAAAGGGTGCTTACCTGGTGATCGAACACACTGAAGCGCTGCACGTAGTCGACGTAAACTCCGGTAACAATATCACCACCGGAGCTGCCGTAAATAAAGAACACGCTCTAAGGGTAAACAAAATGGCAGCTACCGAGATCGCACGACAGCTGCGTCTCCGTGATATGGGCGGCATTATCGTAATCGATTTCATCGACATGACGAACCCCGAACACCGAAGAGATCTGTTTGAACATCTGAAGGAAGAGATGAAGCGCGACAAAGCCCGCCACAAGATCCTTCCGCCGAGTAAATTCGGACTCATCCAGATTACCAGACAGAGAAACCGTCCGGAAAAACAGATCGAAACCAAAGAAGAAAACCCGAATAAAGACGGAGAAATTGTAGCTCCGATCGTTATCGTGGAAAGAATGGGCGAGGCCCTGAGAACGATTATGCAGAAGGAAAAAGGAAAGCTTTACCTTCATGTACACCCATTTGTGGAAGCCTATCTCACCAAAGGACTCAACAGTATCCAGACGAGATGGTTCATCAAATACAAAAAATGGGTCACCGTAATCCCAAGGGATTCCTTCAAATACTTGGAATACAGGATTTACAATTCAAAAAAAGAAGAACTGACAGGATATTCCAACTGATAGAAAATTTAAAATCTCCGTTTCGTGCGGAGATTTTTGGTTTTTATTACTAACAGGATGGTACATTGCATTTTGTCATTCTGTATATTGGGGTATTCGCCTTCAATTTATTAAACCGCATCAGACAGGCTGGGCAACCCGCCTATCTCGTAACCACCGAAGACAAACCCGATTTTGAGAAGCTTCATCTGATGAATCAGATTGACGAAGAAGACCGGTCCACGATCTTTAAACTGGTCGATAAAATGCTCACGACCAAAATCCCAACACTTCTTTAATAAAAATGTAGCTACGTTATAGTTTCGTTTTGTAATACAAAACGAAACAACTTTTTAAAACACAAAACCCACCGCAAAAACGGTGGGGTTTATTTTTACAAACATAAGTGGAACTTGCGTGCAAGCTGTATACTTGACTTTTAATTAGATCTTAAGTTTTAATATCAATATTCCTATTATCATTAAATGATTCTAAAATTATTGCCTCAAGTTCTTTAAAACTACATGCTAGTATAGTTGAAGATATTGAAATAGGAGAGCCATAGGTTTTAAATGTTCCTTCTAGCAATCTCCTTTTAATGTCATTCTGATTGTTTATGTATTTATGAGGGTTCTTTACATTAATAATTAAAAACTTATTTGATGAGATACTAATACTGTGGATAGAAGTGATATCGTTCCAGGAAATCATTCCTACACTTGTATAACTGGAATTATCTATAATTCCTTTTTCATCCACAACAAGACTAATCCTTTTACTAACAAGAACCTTTATAATAAGGATCAAGCATATACTGAAAAAGATTATTGATATATATCCCGTAATACTTATAACAATAGAATTTCTAAATATATTAGAAATAAAATAATCAGGATTGATAACAAGAAATAATCCTAAAATAATAAATATTACTGCTGCTGTTATAATTAATAAAAATTTTGTTTTACTACTTTTTATTTTAATTGTGTTCATTATATTTTAAATCTTAATTTTTACTTTAATAAATCATCAGCCAAACCTTCAGCAATTTCACCGCCCCAAAAGCCTCCAACTATACCACCAACTATACCACCAATCGCCCCTCCAATTGCAGTTCCTTCAGGACCGATAAGAGTTCCAATTGCACCTCCTACTTTCCCTAATGCCCAAGCTCCTCCGGCTGCACCTGCAAGACCACCTCCAACACCAGCAGTTGCAACTTGGGCATTTTTTCCAAATTTACCTTTGTCTTCATAAACTCCATAAGCAATCTGACCTGCATTAATTGCATACCCAACATAACCGGCCCCCTTTGCATATTTTCCATATTTTGCAGTTGCTAATAAATAATTACTTCTTAATCCTATTTGAGAGTCTGCTGCCCTACCAGCATATCGAACGCTCCTCATATTACCTAAATTATCAATCCAGTAGCCATTATTATAAAGAGCTGTTCTTTGTTTGGCAATATATTCAAATCCTCCACCAACAGCAGTAGATCCCCAATCAGCCCAATCTTTATATGCGCTCCAAGGCGTACTGTTATCATTACTAACTTTTACAGAATGTAGTGTGATGCTACCAGTATACCCGGTCAGAAAACCATCAAAATCATTATACATTGAGTTTTCGGGATTATCTAAAGTATACCATTGTAACCTTCCGTTTACATTTATGATATTGCTTGTCTGCCCAGACATCAATGCCCTATATGCAGCGGTTTCCCCGAAAGGAGTACTTCCCCCACCGCCGCCGGAACGAATTTTCATTT
>NZ_JBHGAQ010000037.1:0-10276 GCF_042610505.1 Chryseobacterium sp. sg2396
AAGGTTCGCGAATTGAATTCCTCTAATAGAATGAATATAAAATGAGGCAAATCGAAGATTTTTACATTTCTTCATTGAACATTAAAAAGAACGGCAACTTTCGGTGGCTGAGGTGACTCGAAGCCACGTCATCATTATTTTATTCCATAATAATGCACTCCTTTTGTCATTCCGTAGGAATCCAAACACGAATCTTTCCATACTGTTCGGTAGTACAATGCTGAGATTCCCTTCGGGAATGACAAACAGGACGTTAAATTTTAAAATCAAGCACAATCATCTGTGAAAATCTGCGCAAATCTGGGGTTCAAATCAAATCGTAATCACACAAAAGTAAAGCACCATCACCCACGAAATCTTTGGCATCCGTTGGAGATTCCAAACAGCAAAAAGCTCCGAATGCCTCAACATCCGGAGTTCTTCATTTTATCGGTAGAATAGAACTACTGTGCCCTTTTCCTTTCCTCATCACTGGCCGTCGTACGGCTACGGGAGGCCGCTACGTTTTTACCTAATCGGTACAGCAGGCTCAGGGTCACGAACCGGCTTTCGCGTTGGTAGAAAAAGCGGCTCTGCTGATCCTGGAAATTGATGCTGACCTGATTATTGTTCTTATTGAAAACATCGGTAACCGCAAGGCTGAGGGTGCCGGCTTTTTTCAGAACGTTCATTTTTACGCCGAGATCTATGAAAGAATTGGCGCGTGCCCGGTAGACCCCCTGGATCCCGGCACTGTTATAGGTACCGTTGATTTCCGCTTTCAGCCCGGAGGCCTTATCCAGGGAAAACGACTGGTTCACCGAGCCTGAAAAAGAAATCATATGATAGTCGTAGCTGCCGGATAAATACGCTGATTTCTCGCGCTGACGGTAACCGTCGGCAATAATGTTTACCTCCCACCATGAAGCCGGCTTCACCTGCGCCGAAAGACGGAGTCCTGCCATCGTACTGAGCCCGAGGTTGGCCTGGGTGCCATAATACCGTTTCGTCTCATTATCCTGAACATCGATATTCGTAAACACATCGCGGGTGGAAGTATAATAGGCCGTTAGGTTATACTTCTGTTTATAGGTATAGCCGGCTTCCACGCTGTGGACAAAAGCAGGTTGCAAAGCCGGGTTCCCGACATATACGCTGTAGGGCGACGAGAAACGTTTGGCAGGATTCAGCCGGTTGTATTCCGGGCGTTGGATGCGGTAGGCGTAATTCAGCTGGAATTCGTGCCGGTCATTAGGCTTGTACTGAAGAAATACCGTTGGGAAGAGCTTAAAATAATTCCTTTCGTTCAGCAGGTTCAGGGTCTGCTGATAGCCGCTGGTACGCGTATATTCACCGCGCAGCCCGCCCTGGAACGTCCAGGAACCAAGGCTTCCCGATACGCTGGCGTAGGCCGAAGCCACATTTTCCCGATAAGTAAAGTGATTGCTGTTTCCTTCCACAGCCGTCAGTACGGAACCGTCACGGTTGAAATAATTGAATATATTGATGCTCCTGGTGCTACTGTATTTGATGCCTGAAGAAACTTCCAGATTTTTCCCGACTTTAAAATTATAATCGGCTTTTCCCGAAACAATGCTGATGTCCTGCGAGCTCGGTGTGTAAATATGGAAGAAATCGGAAGCCTGGCTGCCATCAGGAAGCAATGAAATATTGTCTGTGAAAGACCGGTTCGCGTTTCGGAAAGGGGAATAATCGAGGTCGATATTCAGATTGCTCCGGGAAGAATCCAGCTTCAGGTTATAATTCAGATTATAAGCATACTGGTTTCCGAAAGAGGAGCCATAATTATCCGTATTCAGCAGCGAATCCAGCTTCATCGCCGGTGAAGTGATCCGGGTAATGGTATGGCCTTCCGATCTGCTTTTCCGGTTGCTGCCCGTCATCAGGAATCCCAATACCTGATGGTCGGAAACCTGGTAATCCACACCCACACGGTAGGCATGCGTATCTGAATTGGATCCTGAACGGTTATTTCCGGTCCACAAAGAACTTCCGTAGTTGATGAAAGTATTATGATCCTGAATGGTCTTGCGGTGCGTAAATCCGTAATTGCCGTAAAGGTTCCACCGGTTTTTCCGGTAATTAAATGTCGTATTGCCCGTATATCCGGTGTAGGTGCCCTGCGTTACCCCGCCGTTCAGGCTTACATTAAATCCCTGCTTCTTTGCTTTTTTAGTAATGATATTGATAACCGAAGCACCCTCCGCATCAAACCTGGCAGGCGGATTGGAGAAAATCTCGATCTGCGTTACCTGGTCGGAAGGCATGCCCTGAAGATAAGCTGCCAGATCATCACCCGAGAGCTGCAGGGGTTTTCCATCCATATAGATCCGTACATTCTTTCGGTTGGCGGAAACCGCATTATTGGAGCTTACCTGTACACCGGGTGCTTTGGTAAGGGCTTCCCAGGCACTTCCGCCCGAAGCGATAATGCTGTTTTCGACATTAAAGCTTACGCGGTCGATCTTCCGTTCAATAAGCGGCTTTTTCTTGGTAACGGTCACTTCCTGGATCAGATGCTCGCTTTTTTTAAGGGTAAGCACCAGATTTTCCTGGGGAAGCTGTACCGTCATTTCCAGCGGCTGATAGCCTGAGAGGGTAGCGGTCACCCTGTAGCTTCCGGCTTCCGGATACCTCACGCTGAAATTCCCGAGATCGGAAAAAGCGGAGGCCACCTGTTTGTTGTCTCTTAATAAAGTTACTGTCACGGCATCCAGGGATTGGCCGTCGATATCTTTTACCGTACCTTTCACGACAGTCTGGGAATGCATCATTCCTGAAATACAGATCAGGAGAAATAAAATCGTATTTTTCATACCGCAAACCTACGCCGCTTCTGTGTTAAGGCCCGTTAAGCAAGGTTAAACAACATCACGTACGGTTAATTAAGGTTAAATCTTTACCATCAGCTTTTTAATATTCCATTATTATCATCAAATTAGCGGTATGAAATGGCTTTCCAACCGATATGCTTATCCGCTCGTCATCCTTGCCATGATCGCCAGCATCGGCCTTCAGGCGGCCTGGCTGGTCCAGTTGTTCCATGCCCAGCAGGTGCAGGTGAAAAGGGATCTCGACCAGGCTGTTGACAACGCTGCCCGTATGAGCGAGTACCTCAGCGTGGTTTCCGGAAATGAAAACAAAGAAAACTTTCGGAATTTCTTCCTCTCTCCCGAATGGCTGCAGCTGAAGCAGGCTTATACCCACATGCGCCGTATGGGAATTAAAAGCCGTTTTGAAACGGATATTAAGAACGACAGCACGCGGATTACCATCGGCCTTCGCATCGCCAATGATAAATACAAGCCCAAAAAGACAAAAGTGATTTCCATCTTTGATGAAGGGGAAACCCTGGAATCGGTGATGAAGTCGGATAAAAAGGACCTGAAGCGGATGGACAGCCTGGTACAATGGGAAAGCCGCCGGCTTGGAATCAGCGAAGAAAGCTTTTATGTGCTGTATGATTACAGAACCGGCAGACCGGAATCGGCAAAAGACGGCGAAAGAGTGCAGCGGGCAGACTATAAAAGTGCCCGTATCGGGTATAATCTGCACTTTTTCATCCATACCTATCAGTTGGTCGTACCGTCGGTCACCAAAACGGTTCTGTACAGGATGCGCTATTATCTTGTGTCTTCCCTGCTGATGATCCTGCTGACCGGGCTGGCTTTTTGGTTCTTATTTAAAGTCATGCGCAGCGAACGCTTATACACCAGTGCCCGCCTGGCTTTTACCGGAAATATGACCCACGAGCTGAAAACCCCGGTAGCCGTTATTGAGGCCGCTCTGGATTCCATCACAAGATATCAGCTGACGAATAATCCGGCCAAGCTGGAGAACTATCTAAATATCAGCAAAAATGAGATCAACCGGCTAAATGCAATGATTGATAAAGTGCTGAACCTGGAACAGCTGGATAACGGGAAAATCACCCTCCGTCCCGAGCTCTACGATGTGCAGCAGGGCCTTAAAAGCGTGGTGTCTTCCATGAAGCTCAGGAACAGTAACGGTTCGGTAACCATCGATTATATTCCGTCGGAAGAACCCTGTTTTGTTGACGGAGATCCGGTACATCTCACGAATGTTTTCTATAATTTAATGGATAACGCCATTAAATACAGCGGTCCTCAAGCGGCAATTACCGTCAGCTGTACTTCCTTAAAGGATCAGGTGACCGTAAAGATCGAGGACAACGGTCCCGGGATTGCGAAGATCTATCAGGAACGGATTTTCGAGCGGTTTTTCAGGATCCCTGAAAATCCCGATATTCATACCGTAAAAGGAACCGGCCTTGGCCTTCATTACGTCAAAGAAATTATTACCCGGCACGGCGGAAAGATCGAAGTATCGGAGGGTGCTGAAAAAGGCGCTGTTTTTACCATTTATTTACCTGCTTACTATGAAATATAAAGTACTTTATGCCGAGGATGAAGCCACCCTCGCAGAAATCATCACCGACGGGCTACGCAACAGCGGCTATGAGGTGCAGCTTGCTTCAGACGGGCAGCAGGCTCTGGAACTTTTCCGTTCCGGGCAGCCGGATATCTGTGTTCTGGATATCATGATGCCTGTAAAAGATGGCTATATCCTTGCAGAGGACATCCGGAGGCTCAACAGCGCAGTGCCGATTATTTTCCTGAGCGCGAAATCTTTAGGTGATGATGTGGTGAAAGGATTCAAAAGCGGCGGCAATGATTACCTCAAAAAGCCTTTCACAATGGGTGAGCTGCTGGTGCGTATGGAAGCCCTGCTTACCCGTTTCGGAGATGCAGTGTCGCAGGAAACTCCGTCTTCCAACCGTAAAACGTTCGGGAATTGTATATTGAATACCGTAAGCCAGGAACTCATCACGCCAATTGCCAAATACCGTATTTCCTATAAGGAAACCGCCATCCTCGAACTGCTGCTGGAACACCGAAACGACCTGCTGCCCCGCCAGACCGCCCTATTGAAAATCTGGGGCGACGACAGCTATTACAATGCCCGGAGCATGGATGTGTTCATGTCGCACCTCCGGAAAATGCTGAAGGACGATTCTGATGTTGAGCTGATGAGCATCCGCGGTGCAGGTTACAAGCTGATTTTCTGAATTAATCATATCTATGTTTTCCAAATCTGCGTTATCAGCAAAATCTGCGTGATTATTTTTTGACGCAAAGATTTTTATTCCGACCTTCATATTTCAGGTGAGCAAAGATGAATCAGCAGGCTGATTTGATGAAGTGTACGTCCAAGCTTCGCGCAGTAAATTTATTTGTCTTTGCTTCCTAAAAACCAGCATTTAAACATTCATCTTTGCGTTAAAAACTTTCCACAAGTAAATCTGCGTTATCAGCAAAATCTGCGTGATTATTTTTTAACGCAAAGATTTATTCTAAAACTGCATATTTAAGGAAGCTAAGATGAATCAGCAAGCTGATTTGATCAAGCGTACGTCCAAGCTTCGCGCAGCAAATTTATTTGCCTTTGCCTCCTAAAAATCAGCATTTATACATTCATCTTTGCGTTAAAAACTTTCCACAAGTAAATCCGCGCCATCAGCAAAATCTGCGTGGGGCTGGTTTAACGCAAAGGTTTATTTGAAAATGCATATTTAAGGAAGCTAAGATGAATCAGCGGGCTGATTTGATGAAGCGCACGTCCAAGCTTCGCGCAGCAAATTTATTTGCCTTTGCCTCCTAAAAATCAGCATTTATACATTCATCTTTGCGTTAAAAACTTTCCACAAGTAAATCTGCGCCATCAGCAAAATCTGCGTGGGGCTTTTTTAACGCAAAGATTTATTCTAAAATGCATATTTAAGGAAGCTAAGATGAATCAGCAAGCTGATTTGATGAAGCGCACGTCCAAGCTTCGCGCAGCAAATTTATTTGCCTTTGTCTCCTAAAAATCAGCATTTACACATTCATCTTTGCGTTGAAAAACTTTCCACAAGGAAAAATCTGCATCATCTGTAAAATCTGCGTGATTATTTTTTAACGCAAAGAATTTATCTAAATGTGTATATTTCGAGTGAGCAAAGGAAGAATCAGCATGCTGATTTGATGAAGCGTACGTATGATATCTTCGGTTTGTCATGGTTTAATTTATTCCAACATAGAAAGAACCACACATCTTATCATTTCAGTTGCAGCAATAATTTCAAACTGAATTTATTTTTTCCTGTAGAGATAGGGATACTTTTCATTCGTACCACGTTTTTAATAAAATATTTTTATGATACCACGTTATGTCAGTATTGTTGTTTTAAACCGTCCGGTGGCATATCCTTTGTGTAGTATTCGGCATGACACCACTTCACCAATCACAAAATACAGCCGATGCGCTGCAGGTAAAACATGCATTTAAGTCATTTGTTGACGATAAGCTTTTTCCCTGTGTCGCAGCAAAAGCAGCCCTTACCAAAGATCAGATGCAGCTGTTTGTAGCCGGTCATTTGGCCTGTCCGAAAGATGACCGGGCTATTTTAGATTTTATCTATCAATTTATAGATCAATACCGAAAAGCTGAAAATCATTTCCATACGGCCTGCGTCATTTTCCCGGAAACCTGCGGGATTTCAGAAGAAGTTTTCGACCAGCTGCTTTGGCAGAGGCTTCAGGCATTATCCGATCTGGATGCACTTGAATATCCTTATGACAACCGTGTCGATTCAAATCCTTCGTCACCTAATTTCAGCTTCAGCCTCAAAGAAGAAGCATTCTTTATAATCGGACTTTCTCCGGTCAGCAGCAGGGATGCGAGAAGGTTTAAGTATCCGGCCATTGTTTTCAATCCGCATGCGCAGTTTGAAGAACTGAGGTCTTTGAAGAGATATGATAAAATGAAAAACATCGTGCGTAAGCGGGATGTGGCCCTGAGCGGTTCGATCAACCCGATGCTTCAGGATTTCGGGGACGATTCGGAAGTTTATCAGTACAGCGGAATGAGATATAATAAAAACTGGGAATGTCCTTATAAATACAACCATAAATAAATGAATACAATTCTCCCGCGTAGCGGAACGGCCTTCATCCTGAGAAAAGGCGAAAGGTTACAGATTACCGATATCAAAGGCGAACAGGTTTCGGATTTTACATGTTTCAGCCTGGATGATCCTAAAGAATATCTGTCCTCAGGGCGTACCATCGATTATGCCGAAACGATTTTCCTAACCACAGGCCATCCTTTCTATTCCAACCGAAGCAATATTATGTTTAATATTATTGAAGATACGGTAGGCCGTCACGATTTTTTGCTTACGCCTTGCAGTGCCGATACGTTCCGGATTATTTACGGGGATGAAAATCCTCACCGGGGATGTTTCGGAAATCTCTGTGAAGCATTGGAACCTTTTGGCATTGATCCGGATACGATTCCGATTTGCTTTAACGTATTTATGCATGTAGCGGTAGATGGAGAAACCGGGAAAATAAGCGTGCTTCCGCCAAAGAGCAGGGAAGGCGATTACATTATCATCGAAGCGGCTATGGACCTGATCGTCGGGATGACAGCCTGTTCTGCAGAAATGTCGAACAACTATTCCTTCAAACCCATTGGTTACAAAATTATAAGACAAAAAGCAGTATAATTACCTTTAATTTTTTTAATATAAATCTGTAAACGGCCTCTATTCTGGAGGCTGTTTTTTGTTTGAATTAAAAAGCCTCTCCTACAATAGATTTATCGAACTTCAGAAAGAAGCTTTGTGGTTTTTGCCTTTTTTGTGAAAGAGAAATGCTTGGGGAAATGCAACAGGGATCAGTTTTATGGCCAGTACAGCCTTGAAAGTTTGCAGAAACCAAAGAATACACAATCACAAAGTTTTCAAAGGTCTGGCAGAGCGCGGAAAATCTTCAACGGGTTGGTTTTATGGGTTTACACTGCATCTGATCTGCAATGAAAAAGGAGAACTTTTATCCTTTTACTTACCGAAAGGTAATGTTGGTGACCAAAACCCGAAGCATATTAAAAAAATGACAGAGCAACTCTTTGGAAAACTATTTGCAGACACAGAATACCTCTCCAAGGCTGTGTGGAAAATGCTTTTTTGCTGATGGGATCCAGCTTTTCACCGAACTTCTTAAGAATATGAAAAATCATATTATGAAAATGGAAGAGAAGATTTTGCTGAGAAAAAGAGCATTATTGAGACCATAAATGATGAATTAAAAAAACATTGTCAAGTGAAACACACCAGACATAGAAGTGTGAACAATTTTATGATGAATATTTTGGGAGGATTAACTACTTATTGCTTCTTTCCAAAAAAACCGTCACTAAGCTTGAAAAAAGTAAGTGACGGTCTTTAACTTCGCTTAGACCGAACTCAGGTTATTTAATATGAAGCTGTGCAAAAAAACTAAGTTTTACATCATTCCTCTAACTTGAGGTTTAATCTCATCATTATACAGGGACTTTAGTGAATTCATCGTTTCAATGTCGAATGATTTAAGGCTTGATGCTGCTACATTGGTTGTTACCTGAGCAACTTTGCTAGCGCCAGGTATTACCGTTGTAATGGCTGGATGATCTAAAATCCATCGGATAGATTGTTCTGCAAGATTACCTTCAGGCATGATATCCTTTATCTTTTCAACTAAATCTACACCTTTAGTAAATGGGATACCAGAAAATGTTTCTCCAACATTAAAAGCACTTCCATCAGCATTGTAGTTACGATGATCGTTTTGAGAAAAAACAGTCTGGGCTGTAAATTTTCCTGTTAATAAACCACTGGCAAGCGGTACCCTTGCAATCAAGCCAACTTCTTGCTTTTGTGCACGGTCAAAAAAATTATCCGCAAGATGTTGTCGAAACAAATTAAATATAATCTGAAGTGAGGCTACCTCCGACCTTTCTAAACAGATTTCTGCTTCTTCTGTGGTCTCAACACTTGCTCCGAAGTGCATTATCAAACCCTCATCTTTCAATTTTTGCAGATGGTCAAAAACATTTCCTTTTTTCAATTCTTCTGTTGGAATGCAGTGCAGCTGCTCCAAAAAAAGTTGTTGCAAACCGAGATGGGTGAGAGAACTTTCTACATGGCTTCTGATAGCATCGTAGGTAAAATTTTGCGGCCAACCATTAGGAGCATCATTGCGACGCCCCAACTTTGTTGCTACAAAGATTTTCTTGTTCGTCGATTTTAGAAATTTACCGATTGTCTTTTCGCTTATTCCCATTCCATATACATCCGCTGTATCGATAAAATTTCCACCAGCATTGACGTACGTTTCCAAAATCTCAAATGCTTTATCTTCATCAATATTTCCCCAGTCGGAACTCCCTAACTGCCAGGTTCCTAAGCCTACTTCTGAAATTAATTCACCTTTAAATTTTCTATAATTCATTGTTCTCTGATTTTTTAATATTTGTTTAGCTCAAAATTTTATAATTATGATTTTACAATTATTCCAATATCTGTACACAGACTTGTTTCCTATTGATCGTCCGAGACTTACTGAGTTTACCCTAATTTGTCTTGGAGCCAGTTCTGTTGCAGCTACCACATCAATCTATTTACTGCAGCTTTTCTTCAGATATAAACTAAAGCCTCCATCTGGCCAGTGATTGGTAGTACTGGTCAGATGAATTAAAAATTACAGATGCAACATCATTAATATATGAAATAAATTTACTTAAAGTAAAATATATATATACCTTAAAATTTAAGTTCATGACAATGTCGCATTCTTCTTCAGTTAAATTTTCAAAAATGGACTTCCAATAATAAGTAAAATATCTATCTTTTGGAATTCTTTATTAACATTTTCTACAAGCTTATTCATTGACTTTAGCTGACTCTGATCAGGGACCAAGCCCAAGATATTTAGCTGGGATGCTGATTTTTTGAGTTTTTCTTCATTGTGTCCGGTAGTAATCACTTTAGCTCCCTGAGCAGAAATTTCCTTAGAGGTTGCATGGCCTATACCGCTGTTGCCGCTCCCTGTAATTAAGGATGCATTTCCTGATAATGTTTTCATAAATATTATTGTATAATGTAATTTTTATGCAGCAAAATTATATGAGCTGAAGTGAAAAGAATTTGTTTTAAAGTTCAGATAATTTGATCATTTGTTCCAGGTAGGATGAATTATATGCAAGCGAAAAGAAATTTTAAGTCAATTGTTTTGAAATAAATAACAAAATTCATTTTATGATAAAATTCTATTTTCGTTACTGCAATTATTTATTTTAGTGACTATGAAAGTTATAAAGGTTCCTGCTGATTTACCTCATGCTCATCATTACCACAATATTTTAGAAGCTGTTTGAGTTAAATTTTCTTAGCCAA
>NZ_JBHGAQ010000038.1:0-6108 GCF_042610505.1 Chryseobacterium sp. sg2396
CCTTTTTTCCAAAGAAAAAAGTTTAAATGACTTCAATATTTGAGAAGAGAGTTTCTTAGGTACGGAACCTTATAGAATCGGGTTCTTTATCTTTTCAGCTAAAGTCCCGCTTTACTTATAAATGCAAACTTTTTATTAAAAAAACAGAGTTGTGTTCTAAATAAATTTAATACAAATTCAGTAAAAATACGTAGTGCCGGAAATTTTGCATTTCCTAATTTTATCGAATAATAATTGCAGGTGAGTATGCTTTAAAAGTTGAAAAAAATGAAGCTATAATAAATTATGGATTAATTTTTTTTAATAAATGATAATTATATAAATAATAAAATTAAATTTGTAATGCAAATGTGGTTGTTTTTAAAGAAGTAACTGCAAATAAAAACTGAGACTAACTAAACGTCATTACCATGAATATTAATTTAAACAATTCCCTTTTTAATTTCAATCTCACTTTTTTGTGATTTACAGGAATATTTGATGCAGGTATCGTTATCAGATATGCTTTTGTTTTTACTTGTATGAAATGTTTTCATTACTCGAGCCTTTACTGAAATCTTGCAATTTATTCATGTGCAAATTCTGATGATCAGTTTCCCTGAATAAGTTCACTTTTAATAAATTTTTCATTTTAAAAACCAATAATTATGGACGGAACAATTGGAGAAATCCGACTTTTTGCCGCAAATTTTGCTCCCAGAAACTGGCAGTATTGTAATGGTGCTTTATTGGCCATCAGGTCAAACACGGCACTATTCTCAATTTTAGGAACCACTTATGGTGGGGATGGTATAAATACCTTCGGCCTTCCGAACCTTGCAGGCCGATCGGCTGTAGGGGTAGGACAGGGCCCTGGTTTATCTTATTATGCGCTGGGAGAAATGACAGGAACAAATTCTGTAACGCTTACCATGGCCAATCTGCCTGCTCATACCCACAGTTTGTCAGGAAATGTTGTGATTCCTGCGTATTCGGATGAGGGGGATTCAGGAACTCCTGCAAATAACATTCTTGCATCAAAGGCATTAATGTACAGTAACCAGGTTGCAGATTCTACTACAAGACCCATTCCGTTGGCATTGCAGATAGGTGTTTCGGGAGGAAGTAACGCACTTACTTTAGTTCAGCCTTCGCTGGGAATGAATTACATAATTTGTCTTTACGGGGTTTTTCCTTCAAGAGGATAATATAATCACTGAAATTTAAAATAACATTAATAACAATTAAAGATATCATTATGGAAGGTTATATAGGAGAAATCCGTTTATTTGGTGGAAACTTCGCTCCGCAAGGATGGGCTTTCTGCAACGGAACACTTTACAGTATATCACAATATACAGCAGCATATTCAATATTAGGAACAAACTTCGGAGGCAACGGCCAATCTACATTTGGTGTACCCGACCTTCGTGGGAGGATTGCTGTGGGAACAGGTCAGGGAGCAGGTCTTTCTCCCATAGATTTAGGAGAGGTCGGCGGAACTGAAACTGTTACTATGACTACAGCACAAATGCCTGCTCACAGCCATACCGCAGCAGCGACAATTGCGTTTCCTTGTTTTTCAGATGAAGGCAATACGGGTTCGCCGGCGGGTAATGTGCTCGCAGGTTCAGCCGCAGCTTACTCTACTCAGGCGCCGGATACTTTTATTGCACCGGCTGCCACAACGGGCTCCATATCTGCTGCAGGAAATAATATTCCATTTAGTATTATACAGCCTGTGCTGGCAACCAATTATATTATTTGTCTTGAAGGCATTTATCCGACAAGAGATTAATTCATTAAATTATTAAAAAACAATTATTATGGAAGGAACCATGTCAGAAATAAGAATGTTTGCCGGAAATTTTGCTCCCAAATATTGGGCGTTTTGTCAGGGGCAGACAATAGCAATTAATACCAACCAGGCACTTTTTGCTCTTTTAGGTACAATGTACGGAGGTAATGGAACCACAAACTTTATGCTGCCGAATTTTGCAGGGAGAACAGCTATGGGAACCGGAACCGGAGCGGGAACTAAAGTATTTCAATTAGGAATGATGACGGGTACTGAAACAGTGACCTGCGACATACCGCACATGCCGATGCATACGCACACGGCAGGATCCGAAACTGTTTCTATAAAAACATTTTCAGATGAGGGAAATACAGGCTCCCCGGCAGGCAGTACGCTTGCATCATTACAGGGCTTGTATTCTAATGAACAGCCGGACAGCAGTATGAAAGCCATGCCCAATGCATTCGCTTTAAGCGTTTCAGGATTAGGTCAGCCGATAAACATTCGTCAGCCGTATCTGGGAATTAATTACATCATCTGTATGTACGGAATTTTCCCTTCAAGATCTTAAAATCAGTACTTATTTAATCTCCGGCAGAATTATTTTGCCGGAGACTTTATCAAAAATATGAAAATAGCTTTACTTTTACCACGGTCTGTTATTTATCCGTCACTTTCATTCGATATCATGGACGGTTTCAAGCAATCCCTTAAAAATATGGGTCTGGAAGGATACCATGAAATCGTTTCGGCAGGAATAGGTGTTGCTGCAAAAAACGAGGAAATTTATGATCAGTGCGAACAGTTTTTGTTGGCCGGAACCGATGTCATCATAGGATATATGAATCCTCTTTCAGCAGAATTCGTACATCCTCTGTTTGAAGCTTCGGGCAAAGCCCTGATTGTTCTGGACAGCGGTTATCATTTCCCAGCGTTCAGCGAAAAACTTTCCAACGCGTGGTTTATCTCTCTGCAGGGCGGTTTGTGTACCCGTGTGATTACACAGAAGGCCATTGAAGACGGATTCAGGAATTTTGCATTCAGTTGTTCCTTTTATGACGCTGGATATCGCCCTTCCTATGTATATGCCGCTGCGGCTGAAGAAAAAGGAGGATCAATAGTATTTAATCATATTACCCCTTTGAAGCGTTCAGAATTTACACTGAAACCACTTGTTGAATTTCTTAAGCAAGAACCGGAAACGGCCGTACTTGCTACTTTTTGCGGAGACATGGCCGAAGACTTTTTTGCAGGGAGCAGCGATATAGCAGATTATTGCAAAGTGTACGCTACAGGCTTTACTTCTGATGAGGCATGGCTTGAAAAAATACCTTATCCAGGATATGAATGGAGTGCAGCAGTAGCTTGGTCCAGAAATTTGAGGATCCCTGAAAATGAAACCTTTGTAACTATAATGGACGGTATTAAATATGGGAAAGCGAATCTTTTTTCTGTACTGGGATGGGAAGCTGCACAGTTTATAGGGCTGGAAAACATAATGTTTGGCGGGATGACCATCAATTCGCCACGCGGAAAAATATATATGAATCCTGAAAGCGGATTTTCGGAGGCTCCAGTATACTATACCACCGTTTCAAAAGACGAAAATACGGGCAACTGTCTTTTAAAAGACCTTCATGCAGCTTCCGGTACAGATGCGGAACGCAAAGGACTGGAAAAGAATATTGAATACATACGAACTGTAGAAGCCAATACCTGGCTTAATGCTTATGCCTGCTTAGAATCATGACGAAGCTATTTAAAACAGCAGTTTTATGTAATAACCGGATGGCGTTTCCGGCTTTGCAGTCTTTACAGGCAGCAGGCCGGCTTTGTGCTTTAGGAGTACCGGAAAATAATGTTGAAATAAAGGAATTTTGTTCTATGCTTTCAAAACAGGCAGGAATACCTTTATTTATAATGAATCAAAAGATTTTCTCTGATCAGATAACAGAAATGATTAATATTTCCGGTGCAGATACCGTCTTTACCATGACTTTTCCGTGGAAAATTTCTGCCGAAATTCTTGATCTCTATCCGGGTAAATTTTACAATTTTCATTATGGTCTTTTACCCGAAATGCGTGGAGGTGATCCTGTTTTTGAAACCATTAGAAGCCGTGCTGTGCAGTCAGGCATTACTGTTCATGTAATCGATCGGTATATTGATAGAGGAGCGGTTATCCTTAAAAAAACAATTCCGGTTACTACAGATATGACGCATGGTGCGCTTTGTACTCATTTGTCATGGTTAGGAGCCAGTCTCTTAAATGAACTTTTAAACCTTTTGCAAAGCCATTTTAAAGGAACAGAGCAGAACGAAGACCAGGCGCGGTATTACCCAAAACCTGGTGCTTCAGATGTCTGCATTTCCTGGGAAAAACAGGATGCCGGAACCATTGAGGCATTGGCAAGGGCCTGCAACCCGTGGAATAAAGGAGCTTATACCCAATGGAACGGATGGAATATCAGAGTAGTGGAAGCTGCACCTGTTCAAAACATAAATTATCATACCGGGTTTCCCGGAGCCATAATTTCTTTGGATAAGGAAAACGGATTAGTTGTGAAATGTAATCATAATTCTTATCTGAGATTAGATATTGTCTATACTGAAGAAGCCTTTATGAGCGGGCATAAATTATCCGCTTTTGGGCTGAAAAAGGGTGGACAATTCCTGAATTTATAACTTAAATATATTAAAATGAAAAATTTTTATTCTACAATCAGAAAACTGACGAAAACAGTCGTCATGATGGGAGCGTCGCTGCTGGGGTATGCCCAAGCTCAGACGACTCTCTCCCCCGGAGGTATTGCGTTTACCTCTTATGATTCGAGTTCTACTTCGGTAGATGTATTCTCTTTTGTTTTGCTTGCCCCTATTTCTAGCGGAACACAAATAAGCTTTACCGATCGGGGGTATCAGGGGAACAATGTCTGGCAAGCAGCCGGATCAACAGAATCTGCCATTACATGGACAAGCGGTACTGCGTTGCCGGCCGGTACTGAAGTGTATATTTCAGCGTTGTCAGCTTCTGTTTATAATCCCGCAACAAGTACATCTATACCCAATGGTACTGTAGCACTTACTGATGGAACATCCTCCAATGGATTGGTATTATCTTCTGTTGGAGATCAAATCATTGCATTCCAGGGAGGGAACGGTAGTGTTACAGGTGCTAATGTAACTTGTATTGCCGGTATCAATTATTTTTATACGGCAGGCTCTACAACAGCCGGATGGAATAGTGATGCCGTTGGGAGTCCTAACGCTTCATTAATGCCACCCGGACTTACCGGAGGTACGAATGCATTCTATACAGGACCGGTGTCTGGTGTCACAGTAGCTAAATCCGGAAATTTTAACTGTACCGGTGTTCCAACATCAACCGTTGCTAATATAAGAACAGCGGTTATGAATAATGCCAACTGGACACTTAGTACTGCTGCAGGGCCGCAATATTCAGGATGCACATTTCTTGCCAGCAGTCCGGTAATCACGACGAATCCGGCGAACAGAACCATATGTGCAGGTGGTACCACTACCTTTACAGTTGCTGCTTCGGGGGCTACTTCTTACCAGTGGTATCAGAATTCCGGAAGCGGTTTTATTGCTTTGACAAACACGGCTCCTTATTCAGGAGTTACAACCAGTACTTTAACAATCACGGGGGCTACATCAGCAATGAACGGTTACCAGTATCGTGCGGTGGCAACGGGTTCAGGCTCTGCAACTTCTAATGCGGCTACATTAACGGTAACCAGTATCAGTACGGCAGGAAGCGTAACGAGTGTCGCCTGTAATGGAGGCAGCAATGGGGTTGCTTCTGTTGTTCCTTCAGGAGGAACGGCGCCTTATACTTATTCCTGGTCACCGGTCGGAGGTACAGCCTCTATGGCTACAGGCTTGTCAGCAGGATCTTATACGGTGACGGTAACCGATAATTCAGGCTGTCAGACTACAAGAACTTTTATCGTAACTCAGCCGAGTGCTATTGTATCTTCTACGACAATAACAAATATTGCATGTAATGGAAGCGCCACAGGTGCCATCGATTTAACTGTTTCGGGCGGAGTCCCACCTTATACCTACAACTGGGGTGGCGGAGTCACAACAGAAGACAGAACAGGTCTTGCAGCGGGGACGTATACGGTAACCATTACCGATGCTAATGGATGTACTAAAACGGTAAATGCTACGGTAACCCAACCTGCAAGTGCAGTAAGCGGAACAACAGTAGTAACGAATGTTGCGTGTAACGGCGCTTCCAACGGAGCGATCAACCTAACACCTTCAGGAGGAACAGCACCATATACTTTCAACTGGGGTGGCGG
>NZ_JBHGAQ010000039.1:0-5619 GCF_042610505.1 Chryseobacterium sp. sg2396
TAAATATACTTATTTTTTTCAAAATCATAATAGCCTTCTGCGGTGGGTACAAATTTTAATACTGCCGTCCCGGTAGTAGGGGTAGAAGATGTTTCATACTGGAAGCCATCCATATAGTCCGTCCTGGTCCAGTTTAATACCGTAGCGTTAGGAGTTGCTTTATAATTATGGATCTTATTAAGCTTTACCCCGTCCGCCCTGTAAAGAAAAGTGGTATTGACAAATCTTTTGGTAATCCGCCCTGCCGTCTGGTTGAATTTAATATAGGTCGGAAGATTCAGGAAATTATAATCGATCTGAAGGATGCCTTTATCGGCATGATCCGTCATATTCCCGTTGTCATCATAGGAAATCGTATTTCCCGATACGTCGGGATACCCCGCATAATCCTGGGAATCATCCGTTACCGAGGTCAATTTGTTGCCTTCATACGTGTAGGCCAGATTGTCGATGGTTCCTTTCAGGCCCAAGGCATTCTTCCCGTTCCGCTGCAGGGAGAGGATATTGGAGTTTATGTCATACGTGACCGATTCGTTGTAGAAATCGTCTTTCGGGGTGGTGGTTTCCGGTTCGGAGTACAAGCCTTTCGTCAGCCTGTTCAGGGCATCGTACCGGTAATTGTATCTTCGCTTTACCCCGTCGGTAGCCGTCATCCACGTCACTTCCGAAATGTTCCCGTTGTACTTTCCGGAAGATCCGGCCGCATTCTCCGGGTTGAAGTATTTCAGCTCATATCCGAAGAGCTTTGTCCCCAGGCTGGAAGGGTCGTTTACTTTGGTTACCGAGCCCCGGATGTTGTAAGTATAATCGATGCTCTGCAGGTTGTTGCCCACCTTTTTATTCGTCAGCTGCGAGAGCTCGTTGTAGGAATTTTCGGACAGCAGCTCCTGCGTACCGCCGTTTACCTGGTGCCACTGCTTTTTCAGTCGGTTCTGCGCATCATACTCAAACGCCTGGGCAATCGCTTTTTCGGTATCGCCGCTCTGCCGCTTGTGGTACACTTTGGTCTGCTTCACCACGCCGACAAAATCCAGTTCCGATTCCGTCCGGGAATAACCGCCCAGGTGGTTGATCGAATAGGTGGAAACCGCCCGCGCCTTGGTATCATAATATACGTAGCTTTTGGTCCAGTTACTGTCTTCAATGTTTCTTACCAGGCTTACAGTTGGCAGTGCCCTGGTGCTGATGGCGGCATTCTGGGAATCGGTGATTACGTCCTGCCCCATCACCGTTGCCGGGAATGCCGGGTTAAAGCTGTAGACAGGATAGGTATCGTAATAATTCACGCTCAGCACCTTGATGTTAGCCGCAGGAAACGCGTTCTGCGTATAAAAGATGTCCATCCCGTCGGAAGAAAAAGAAGAGGAAGACCTCGCTTCATTGTTCGCCGGATTGGAAGAAAGTGCATCCACATCCCCCTGAAGCGAAGCCCGGGAAGCCGTGGAAGGGAAAAAACCGGTATACACCACTCTTCCGAAGCGGTCGTATTTGGTGAACATCCAGCCCTGCGCTGAGAAAGAGTTCTTAACGGTCCTCAGTCCCGCATGCTGGGTCATGATCGCCCGGTCCTGCTTATCGTAGATCACATATTCCCAGCCTTTGCCCGGTACTTTTTTCTCCACCATCTTTCCCATCCCGTCGTAGCGGTACTGGTAGCAGAGCTTATCTAAAGTCACCGGGTCGAGGGTTTTATTCGCGGCAAGTGGCGGGATGACGTACGCCAGTTGGCCGTACTCATTGTAGAGGTAATAGGTATCCACATCCTGGGCACCGTCGTTCTTCCGTATCAGGATCGTCTGTCCTTCCCCGTTTTTAAATTCCACGGTGGTATTGCCATCCTCATCGGTGACCGAGGATTTCATCAGCTGGTTGGCTGCATACGGGGTTCCTACGGTAATCTGGGAATCGGTTCTCCCTTCCGTCCAGGTTGTGGTGATGACGTATTTTTTTACCTCGCCATCCATATTGGTATCGTAACCCAGGCTGACCGGCTTCTGGGTCCAGGCGGTTCCTACGGAAACCACCTGCTTGATCCGGTCGGTATAGACGTTGTCATAGATCTTTTCGGAGTAAATCCTTTCGGTTCCGTAAGCTGCCGGAACACCGTCGAAAGGGGAATCGTAGAAAGCCCCGTTGGTCGTTCCCGACTGCGGGATCGGCAGGTAATCTTTCACCTGTTTGCCCAACGGGTTGTATTCCACAGGCGTCACCACATCCCTTCCCAGCGGAGTTGCCTTTATTGCTACCGACTGTACCGGCCGGCCCAGCCCGTCGAAATACTGCACGGATTCAGATTTCTTTACACAGTCTGCATCCAGACAGTTTTTGGTATAAATGAAGTTCTTATCCGTACTTAAATTGGTCTGCGCCAGGGCGGCGCCTGAAAAAAGAAGCATCAGCAGCGAAGCGTACTTCATCACTGCTTTTTCTTTCCGTTTTATCAAATGTTTCATCATGATTATCAGTTTTTATAGTGGTATTGGTATTCCTGGATGGTTTTTCCTGCAGCATCGGTTACTTTCAGCAGCCTGTTGGCCGCATCATAAACATTAATGGTCCGGATGCCGTTGGCCGAAATCGAATTGGTTATCCCGATCATCGGGTCATAAGTCGTGCAGGTTACCGTATAGCTTTGCAGGACAGGATCCTTACGCAGGTTTTCCAAAGCCGTCAGCAACTGGGGTTCCTGCGACGGGTCGTCTCGGTCGGCATTGGAAGCCGCAATGGCGGCCGTTATCGTAGCAAGCGAAGCGACCTGTGCATAGGATGCCCCGGCGATCACGGCAATCGGCTTGGTCTGGTAATAGCCCCAGATGGTCGTTACCGGGATCCCGTTTTTGCCCGTGGTCTGTACCAGGTTGCCTTTGCTGTCGTAGACATCCAGCGTGGAGGCGGTAACGGGTGCCTGGGTCTGCATATTATAGGAAATCACGGAAGTCGGATACAGATGGTTCGGATCATCAAACTTAGTTTCTGCCTTCCCGACCGGCTTGCCGTTCTTTTTGGTAGAAGTTTCCAGCGGAATGTTCACCATATTGGCACTGAGCAGCTTCTGCACCCCTTTATCTTCGGGATACAGGAACGTTTTTTCCAGTACGGTACCATCTGCCAGGGTTTCCCTGGTAGAGGAAACATTGCCATACTTATCCTCCATATTCGTTTCGGAGCTGCTCACCAGTTTCTTACTGGTGCCCGAAATATAGGTTTCCGTGACGGAGGTTTGTCTGGAGATATTGATCTTTTTTACGGGATTGTTGCCGTTTGCGACATTGGGCAGCAGCACCTCCCTGAACTGATATCCGGCTTCCGTTTTCTGCAAAGGCTGGCCTGTGGCGCTAAAGTCTTCTTTTTTCTGAAGGACCCCCATCGCCTTGATGTAATTTGCCATATCTTTCGCAGAGCCGCTGAATGAAGGGTTAAATCCCAGATTAATTTCAAATGTCGGCGTATAATAATATTTGGAATAGCTGCCGTCGATCATGTTGGTTACTTTGATATTGTTATAACCGATCGGCTTATTTTCTTCCCTGCCGCTGTTAAAATCCAGATCCGCTGAAACATCAAGAATTTCTCCGCTGGTCATTAAAGAATTATCGAACTTGTTGTAATCGTATTTAAGATAAGTAACCGGTGTCGCAGATCCCGGATTGAAGTTTTTAATGCTTTTAATCCTAAGCCCGTATCCATAGGTATTCTGATCCCTTCTCGCTTTTTTTGCAGCATAGATTTCCACGGTACCGTGTGCCTGACGGTAGCCTCCGAACCCGAAATTCAACGTAGATCCAGGCTTAAAAACGGTTATTTCCGGACAAGGCGAAGGAATATCATAGGCCAGATCATAGTATGGCTGTCCTTCTTCATTGTTAATATATAAGTTGACATCATTTGATACACCCGGCTTTGCAGGAGGGCTTGCATACCACATGTATTGATACTTTACAAAGATCTGTCCTGCATTGTACATATCCGGTATGGTATAAGTGGTAGGATAGCCCCCGTACTTTGTGTCAAAATTTAAAGTATATATTTTATCGAAATCGTAATAGTCGTAGTAGCAGAATTCATTATAACCACAGGTTTCTTCCTTAAAATAAGAATTCGATTCAAATTCATACTCGATTTTTCCGCCTGTAGGAAGAATAATCCGTTCCAGAGAACCATAGAAAGATGTAGCCGGATTGGTACCCTGTACAGAAGGTAAAATACCACTGTCCATATCGCAACCGTTAAATGCATTAGGATAACCGAAAGCATCCATTCTTCCTCCTGTAGAAAACTCGTTATTGTATTCAAAAGCAAATTTCTGGATCTGATTGCCATTTTTGTCCAGATTAATGAGCTCGCGGAAATAGCCGTTATCCAGATTGTCGAAAAAATATTGATTGATAATTTGGTTACGGGTATCTTTCAGGACAACTTTCTCAATCACATACCAATCCCTGATCCACTGACTTACCAGTAGATGCGGCTGATTGTTGTACCTATATATATATTCTATGCTTCCAATTCCGTTAACATTAATTTTTTTAATTTTCTGCTGCTGTACGGACCCCACAAATTGATTAACCAATTCAGTTGTGGTTTCATATTCTATATTGGCCACTTCTTCATTTTTATTATTCAATATTTTAGAGAGAAAAAATCCGCTGTTAATCAATTGTTTTGTCCTATTATTAATAAATCCACTTTCATAAGTATTGATATTGTTCTTATCAAAAAGATAGCGGTTTCCTTTTGTATCAATTATAGTAAAAGAAGTCACTTTGCCCGCCTTAGCGGGATCTTTAGTAACAATGATCTTATCATTGGATGGCGAGGTATGTACTCCCATCAGCTCATGGCTTACAGAATCCATCCCGATATAGAATTTTCCGCTTCCCCCCGGATAATTATAGTAGTAGACATCGGAGTCCGCAGTGGTATTATTGACTGAAGTAGTATAATCTTCTACCCTCAATGTTTTACTTCTTACTACACTTCCTACAGTCGAAAAATTCCATCCCTTGCCCACATCACTGATCAGGCTGTAGCCGGATAAACTTTCCGTACTGTAATTTACAGATAAATTAATACTGATACCGGTAGTAGGAACCTCAACGTTGAACAGTGGAAAACCGATGTTTGGAATTCCCTGGTACAGATTGGTGTCCCCATTGGTCACATAATCATATTTCTGGAGCTCTACTTTTTCCTGTCCGGAAAGACGCACCGTTCCCAGCATTACCGCACACAAAAGCACGCTTATCGTTATTTTTTTCATGGTTTATATTATTTTTTAATCAGTTTCGCACTCGCCGTTTTCCCACTATCCATTTTCACAGACACCAGGTAAGCCCCCTGAATCAGCGGCTGCGTGTTGATTTTAGTTACTTTATTTTTTGTTTTGATGCTCTGAAGCTGCCTTCCGCCCATGTCATACACCGTAATCTCTGCGGAAAAGTCGGTCCCTGAGCCTGTCGAAGGGAACCCAAGTTCCACATACGCATAATCACTCACCGGGTTCGGATAGATCTTAATATCCTGCTTCTCGATCAGCAGGTCAACCTGCTTATCACCCAGCTTAACGATCTTCCAGTTTTCTTTTCCCAGTTCTTCGGCGCTGGTTCCGGCCAGGATGAT
>NZ_JBHGAQ010000004.1:0-326053 GCF_042610505.1 Chryseobacterium sp. sg2396
CCTTTTTTCCAAAGAAAAAAGTTTAAATGACTTCAGTAATAAAAACACAAATTACAGAAGTAATAATTAAAATAAATTTATTGTCTGTTAATAATTTAATTATAAAACCTAAAATAAACATTGTCGGTATTGAAAAATTTAAAATAAATATTAGCATAAAAAAATAAGCTTCCCAAAATGCTCCATCAAATATTGTTTCTTGGAAATTAAAAGAGTAACTCGTAGAATATTGATTAAAAAAAAGATGAACAAATGTTGAAATAACACATGTCAAAATCCATACTTTTAACATGAAGATTAAAATAGAAAAACCTGATATTTTTGTACTGAAAGGTTTCATAAAATTTCAATTTTTATACTGTTCTATATTTCCAATGAAATTAACTGGCTTGCTGGATCTTAATTTTTTAAAAAAATTATTAAAATCAATTCTAATAGGTTTTGATTCCATTATAGTTGTTTTTCCTCCATTTTTTCTAATAAATTCAGATACATTTTTTATTAAATTACTACAAGTTGCATCAGCAACTATAAAATAATTTTCTATTGAATACTCTTGTTATCATTTATAAAATAAACTTATGTATAGTGGTAAAAAAAATGACTAGCGGAAGAAATCATAAGAAATTAATAAACTCATCCTCTATTTCGTTACTACTAAATAATTAAATTTTCCATTAATAAAGCAAAGTTTTAAAATACCATATCTATTTTCTTTTTTAATAGCGATTTTAAAAAATTTTTCTTTCATATCAGAATTATTACTTTTTTTGTATTCATAATAAGATTTTTTATAAACTTTACCCAAACTCTCTACCTTTAATGATCGTGTTAATTTTAATCCTTTTAATCTTAAAATAACCTCTTTATTTGGAGAAACGCTTTGAATATAAATTAATTTGGGTGCAGATTCTAAATAATAGAAAGAAAGCCATTTATTTCTCACCAAATAAATAATATCGTTTTGTTTTGAAGATATAAATGGATAATCCAAATCTTTTCCTAAAAAAACATTTCCTTTTGTTTCTGAAGGGTCAATATATTTTTCTAATGTAGAAAATTCAGTAATAAAAAAAGAAGAATTAATTTTTAAGTTTTTAAGTTCTACTGTATCTAATTTTTGCTTTTGAGCATAAAGCAGCGTTGATAAGATTAAATTTAATAATAAAAATAGCTTTTTCATATCTTAATTTTTAGGTTTATTAATTATTACTTCTTTCCAAAACATTGTAAGTCCGTATTGTGCAACTGATTTCAGGCGAATTTTATTCTTATTAGTCATTCCTTTATAATTTGATACTGCAAATTTTCTTTGTGGTACGTTAAAATAAGTCACTCCAAATTTATTTGAAACAACTTTTTTCCAAGAAGAATAGAGTTCATCTGTTATATCCCAACCCATTACGTTTACTTTAAACATAAATCTTCCGTTAGAGCTAATGTCTTTATCTACTGGCAAGTGTGTTTGCTCTGCACCATCCCACTGTTTTGCCCCATTGCTATAATCAGTTCCATCTAACAGTGCATTTATTTCACCTGCAATAGCATATTTCATAGCTATCTTCTGACTTCTTTGAACATCTGTTAGATTTCTAAATTTCACTGCAAAATCAGAATTAACCCCATATGCAACTTTATTTCTTTTATGGACACTTGCAATAGCAAAAATTTCATATTTATCAACAACATTATATGCAACTGAGCTTTCTCCATACGCTGTTGAGGCATGATTTATAAAAGCACTATATGTTGTATTAAGCTTTTTAGCACCAATGAATGTATTTTCCCTATCTCCTTTCTCCTCACAAACATATACATCTGTATTCAATCCGTTCTTTTTACCTGTAACTTTACTCAAAAAAAGACCATCATAATCATAGAAATTACCATTAGTATTTTCCAAGACATTCGTGCTTTCTCCATCACTAATCTCAAAATAAGTTCCTTCCGAATTACTAAAATTTTGTATACCTTCAGATTTATCTCCATTTATAAATATTGTATCTCTATCTTGCTCATCCAAAACTTCAGCATGGAAATACAAATATAATTTCTTTTCTCTTGAATCTTCTATAGTTCTTTTCCATTGTTCAAATTCATTATCACTTTCAGGTCTCAATAAAAAACTTTTCCAGGCAAAATTTTCTAATTTGTTTGCATTGGCATATTTGGAAAAATAATCCTGTCCGTTTTCGTCTTTGTCCTTTGTTCCTTTTCCTACAGTAATAGTAATACTTCCACTTCTATCCTGATTTTTAAAAATTACAGGTCGATCCTTATCGGCAATCTGCCTTTCTTTAGCTTGTCGGATTTCAATTTTCAGCTTTTTACCAATTAGATTTTCTGTTCTAGCAACTAAAAATATTTCATCTCCGAGGTTTGCTTTATGAATTTCAGGAAAACGTTTTTTTTGTTTTGGCTTTCCCTCAAGAATATTTTCTAAATCGTCTATTTCAGGCTTAGATAAATATACATCAATAACATTTTTTATTCCATCATTAGGCAGATTTTTATTGTTTCTACTTTCTCTCTCTTCATCTGCCATTATTTTGGCAGAATTTATTCCTATTGGTCTATAGTAATACATGACTTCAGCTTTAAAACTTTCTCACAAACTCCTCTTTTTTCAAGAGGAGTTTGTTAAGAAAGCAGGTTAAAAATTTATTATTTATTGAAAATTGTAGTTATTTCTTTTGGTAATGTTGTAGTTCCATTACTATGAGATAACTGCGCATCCTTGTCAAGGTAGAAACTTGTTTCACCCTCCAATTCTCTAGGATTCTCACAATTCTTAGGATCACTTTCCGGAAAGATTGGAAGAGGTTGATCCACCAGCAAGCCTGTAGATTTATCCTGAAGGATCGTCAGCGTTGTAGGCACTCTCGTAATCCAGTATTTCCCTTGAGGTTTTCCTGTAGGCTGTCTCATCTCGTCTACGATGGACATATACAACGGATCTCCGATCACCGGTACTGCGCCACCGTTCCAGATCAGCCCGGTTTCCAGGAAGAATTGTACGGCTGCTTCGAAGCCCGGCTTTACGGTAACGATAATTCTCGCCATCCCCGCCTGAAGGAAGCTTCTGAACAGTGGGTCCATGCTTTCGGTCAGGTAGAATTCCTGCCAGCTTTTACGGTTCGCCCAATAGTATGGATAAAAAGTATAATCCATAATTTCCCACTCGAATGCCTGCTCCATAAACTTCGCTAAAGCAGCATACTGATCGAGGTTGTCGCTAAGATATACCTGGAAATTATCCATTTTGGTAGTATCATCAGCACCATTGGTGGTTACCTGACCTAACGTGATAAGATAATCTTGCAACAAATAGGCAATACAGTTGTGCTTCAGGGTGTCATGCTCCATATAACGGTAGAAGTTACCTTGTCTTTCTTTTGCTGCCGCTTCTTTTTCTTTTTGTTCGGCATCTAATCTTGCCTGCTCTTCTTGGAATTTTTTGTACGCTTCTTCGTACGCTTTGATAATGGTATTGAAGCTTTCTGTTTTCCAGCTTTGGATAAAGGCATCCGACAGCCTGCAGTTTAAAGTAATCATTAAAGTGACCGTAGATAAATACTTTCCTTTATAAGGTACTTTAACCGTTCCCTCCGTATTGATTCCTCCGATGACACCGAATGAAGTCCCTCCGTCTGATGTATAGGCTATTTCACTTCCATTCGTCGGATGATATACCCATACTTTTGCATTATGCCAACCCTTTGTTCTTTGGTATTCCACTCTTCCGCTTAAACTTACACAAATGTAATTTTGCGGAACGGTATAATCCAGAACGTTTGTATCTCCACTACTTATTTTAGTATCAGAAACCGATTTGTTAGCGTCAGGCAGGCTTGTAAGAGATACACCATAAATCTGTGCCCAGTGCTGGATCTGTTCTACCGTTGCGGACTTTGGATCAGGCATCGTCCATGCTCTTTCAGGCGCCGTTCTAGGATCTACCGGAGCGGTAAGAACCTGGGCTTTAGTGACGGTAAGTGCAAGACGGTGCAGTCTTGAAGGTTCGGGAACCATAAATTCAAACATGGTCCGCTTACCATAGTTGTAAATCTGGTTTTTCATCTTCTTATCGATCCACCGGTAGACTCCGGTAATGTGTTTCGGCTGGGCGGCATCAGGGTTGTCCGTATTGGTAACTTTTCCTCTGTTGTCGAATTCGTGAACATTGGTTTCCGTGTATTCCTTAATGATCTTCTGTACTCTTTCTTCAGAAATCTTGGTAAGCACCCTTTCCATTGCTCTTTCGGTAATTTCCTGGGACTTCATGACCGCCTGTCTTGTACTGTCATGCTGGGCGGTAGTGTTGGCGTACTCTGCTCCCACCTCAAAAAAGGTTTTGCTTGCTCCATAGCTGTATCTTGTATGGGCCGTAATACTCTGGTCTCTTTCCAGTTCTTTTGCCACTTCCGTCTGCATGTCCGTTCTGGACGTTTTGGAAGTATCCGAAATTTTCTCCGTTTCCTGGGATTTTGAAGTTGTGTCCGTAATTTCGGAATAGTCCCGTGCTACGGATGATTTATGCCTCAACTCACTGGCCATGACATTTTCGATATTCGAAACTTCTCCCGGAACGTAAGCATGTACGCTTTGTACAACTTTCAGGTAATCGGCAACCCCCAGTCTTTTAATTCCGAAATTTTTCCTTTTCTGAATCTTAACCACCGCAGGTTCTTCCTGATTTTCAACCGCACGTTTCAGGGTAAGCATTCCGGTAAGGCTCAGGTCACCTTTGGGGTACAGCTGGCCTAGGTCCGCATAGGCCTGGCTTCCGTTATCAAAGATAACCTCGATCCTGAAAGTCATGCTTGCCCGGAACTTATTGATCAAACTGACGGGTAAAGTTATTTTATCATCGACAACCTGAATATTGCTGAAGTTCTCCTCAAAGCTTCCGGCAGAATCTGTCGTTGCAACGATTCTGGCATTGGCCACGCTCCATGAAGCATCGTCCACTTCAAAGGAAAAATTGACGAAACCGCCGGAACCAAGGATCCCGAAAGCATTATGCGCGAAAAAGCTGTAGGCCAGCGGTGTTCTTGCCATCGTCTGAACAACAGGAATGGATGCGCCTCCGATATTCACATACTGTTGCTGCTGAAGCGGAGAATTTTCCAGTGCAGTTTCCAACGATGAAGAAATAGCATTGTTTACTGCATTAATAGCATCACCGTAGGTCTGCAGGCCTTCATCCAGTGTGATCGTTTGAGAGCCTATCTTTAAAGTAGTGTCTGAAAGAATTGCAATACCGATTCTTACCACTTCTTCCGAAGCTCTTTTCTGGTCGAATTCGGCAAAAAGCTTTAAAAACTGATCGAAAGACCCTGGAGAGAGTTTTTCTTTGAGCTCCGGCAGGCTGATCTCGTTTTTATAGGAAAATAAAAATGGCCTAACCTCATATTTTTTCAGCTCTTCGTAATAGCGGATCTTATCGGTTTCCGGTGTTTCCTCCGTGATTCGGCTTTCAATTTCTGCCAGCTTTTTCTCGTATGCATCAAGAGCCTCCCTGTTTTCTTCAACGTACCTCGCATGTTCATCCTGGTAAGCCCTGTCTCTTGACATCTGATATTTCTTCTGAAGCTTTTCCAGTTCTGTACCGAGTTTTTCCAATGCTTCTTTACGATGAAGCGCAGCATCTGCCGTTAATGCAGCCTTTGCTTCGGCTTCGAGTCTCTTTGTTGTTTTCAGAGAGAGCGAAGAGGCGGATAACGAATCTTTTGAAGTGGATGATCCTGCAACCGCCTGCTCTTCGGAGAATAGGCTCTGCGGTAATATAATCTTGCCATCCAGCGCTCTTTCCAACGGTTTTTCTCCGTTAACCTTAATAACTTCAGCATCCGTTAAGTTCATACTTTGGGCAAATCCCAGGTGAATAGCCATTAAAATGTGGCTAATGGTTTCTTTAACATAAAAATCTTTCTGGGTGAGGATCTGATAGATATAGTTGTTCCAAAGCAATGAGAATATTTTTATACCATCCGAAGTAAGTTCCTTGTTGGAATCAATAAGATTCTTGTAGAAATCCCTGGTGTAGGTCCATTCGTCACTTTGCAGCTCTTCTCGTTTAGAGATTTTCCTTCCGATAACCAGTAATCTTCCGAACTCACCCTGCTCGATTTTTTTTTCCGTTTCCAATCCGGCATTGCTGAATCCTATGGCAACTTTCATCATTTCATTCAGCTTAGAAACTCTCGAGGATGCTCCTGCAACCGCTGCATCGAAAAGGCCCGTGGCTCCTTTTGGCCTGTGGATAAAGCCTAAGTTCCGTTCTTTGGTTTCTGTAAGTTGTGGATTTCTTAAGCTTACGAATCTAAAAAGCGTCTGTGACGCATTGTTGTTTGTAGACATTTGTGTAAATTTGTTTTGGTTTTATATAGGTTAAAATTTGAAGGCTCTTTTTAATAGAGTAGACTTCAGGTTTTTAGCCTTATTTTTTTAGGTGGTCTCAGACTATTGATGTCCACCCTGAGTTTTAATATCGAGTTTCATTCGCTGTATTTTTGATATTGCAAATATCCATCGGCATAGCGTCAAAACTCGTCGTATTAAAATTTATTTTCAATTTTTTTATATTTTTTTAATTTCATGCTGAAAAGCAGAATATAAGATTGAATAACTATTAAATTTAATTTGATGCAAAACGTTTAGTTATTTTTAAAATTATCATTAATTTATTTTATATTTCAAAACACTCCTGTACAAGCCTAATCCCGGAAACAGAATAGATTTTCAGCCAAACTTTTGTAAGAAAATTTTTCTCATTTCCATCCGCACAAAGTTTTATCTTTGCACAAAAGGCATCTGGGAAAAAGCAGGATTAAACAACGTCTTTAAGCGGAAGCAGAAAACAAACGGGATTTACATCAATGGCTAAAGGATTTAAAGAGAATATTCAGCAGAAGAATACGGAAAACAGCGGATTTGGCGATAACGCTTCGGGAAGATTCATTAATAAGAACGGGCTTCCGAATGTCAGCCGGAAAGGGGTAAATATCCTCAACCGGTTCAGCTGGTATCACACGATGCTGGATTTATCCACCTTCCAGTTTCTTTCCTATCTGGTGATTGCCTACATTCTGGTGAATATTTTCTTTGCCTTCATTTATTACCTCATTGGAGTGGAACACCTGACGGGAATCGACAAAAGCAATCCCATCAATGAGTTTATCGATGTCTTTTTCTTCAGTTCGCAGACCTTTACGACCGTCGGTTACGGAAGAATTGCACCCGTCGGATTTACCGCGAGCCTGGTGGCCACTTTTGAGGCTTTTCTGGGATTGCTTACCTTTGCCATTGCAACGGGTCTTTTTTACGGAAGGTTTTCCAGGCCGAGAGCTTATCTTAAGTTTTCCGATATTGCGGTTATTACCCCTTTTAAAGAGGGTTCAGCACTGATGTTCCGGCTGGCTCCTTATAAGAATAACGCCCTGACGGATGCTGACGTAATTGTTACGACAGCCATTGAAGTGATGGAAAACGGTGCGCCGAAGAGTAAATTCTACCAGCTGAAAACACAATTAAGCAGGATCAATACCCTGGCGCTGAACTGGACCATTGTACATGTGATCGACGAAGATTCGCCATTTAACGGATTTTCGGAGGACGATTTTAAGAATACGGCTATTGAAATTATTGTTCATATCCGGGCATTTGACGAAGTATTTTCGAATACGGTGGTTCAAAGGACGTCCTATGTGAGCCGCGAGATCATATATGGGGCTAAATTTGTTCCGATGTACTATCCGGATAAGCAGAATCTGTCTACAATTCTGGATCTGGATAAAATTAATGATTATCAAAAAGCAGAGCTTCCCGTACTGGCGGAGAAATAAGAATAAATGGATTTGGAATTCTACAAAAAGCAGGCTTTACAGAAACAGAAGGAGCATAAGAAATTTCTTGACGGACTGAAAAAGAAACCGCCCAAAAACCTTGATTACGTCGTCCAGGAGACCCATGATGGAGTTTTTGAGCGGATCGACTGCCTGCAGTGCGCCAACTGCTGCAAGACGACCGGCCCATTGTACACGGAAAAAGATATTGAACGGATTGCCAGACATCTCCGGATGAAGCCTGCCGATTTTGAAGCCAAATTCCTCCGGGTAGATGAGGACAACGATAAGGTTTTACAGAACCTTCCCTGTTTTTTCCTGAATGACGACAATACCTGCTCCATTTACGATGTACGTCCTAAAGCCTGTAGAGAATACCCGCATACCGACAGAAAAAAGATTTACCAGATCAATAACCTGATGATTAACAATACCATCATTTGCCCTGCCGCGTATGAATTTGTAGAGAGAATTATGAAGAATTTAGCAAAATAAACTCCAGTTCTAAAACTGTCTTAAATAATGATAAAGTGCGTTAAATAAGAGATTTTGATATAATATCCTGTACAATGGCTTCGTTTTAATTAAACAACCATTTAAATATTACATCATGAAAAAATTAGTTTTAACGGCAGCACTTGCCATTGCCGGAATCGTATCAGCCCAGACGGGAACAACAACGCAAAACCAAACGCAGACATCCGCGAACCAGCAGACCGGGCAGCTGCAGCAGAATTCCCAGACGACTTCAAACTCGGGCACGGCTTCTTCACAATCTACTTTGAATCAAAACACCGCAGCGACTGCTACGGTAGAGGCTTACGGGGCTAGCCATTCAACAAATACGGATGCGAATACCGGGATAAATACAGGAATTGCAGCAGATACCACCAAATCTACCATCACTATACAGGAAGAAAAGAAAACCAAAAAGAAAAAGTCTAAGTAAATATTTAAATTCAAAACAAAGTAGAAATGAATTCCGGGATGTATCATTCCGGAATTTTTTCATGATACCCAAAACGTAATTTATCATAATTGGTTATAAATCAAGTTAAAACATAAATTTCCGGTACCATTTTGTACAATAATTGTACTTAACATCATATCACCAAACTTAATAGTACTTTATGAAAAATTTAATGTTAGCAGTAGCTTTCGTAGCTTTCGGTACCATTACCGCATCTGCACAGACCACCCCACAGAAAAAGATGGACACGACCCGTTCTGATACGACCCGTAACAACGGAAATATGGGAACCGGGAATACGAATAATCCCAACGGAACAACCAACAACGATTGGGACAAATCGAAAACCGACACAGCCAACTGGAAAAACAAAGACGGCATGAAGACCGGGAGAAAAATGAAAAAGAAAAAATAATCGATAAGCAAAATACCGGATCCTGGAAATTTTTTCAGGATTTTTTTATGTTCTGGTTTTATAGATTGATATTAAAAATTCCTGGTAATATCTCCACTGAAGATGCTTCCAGCATTCAGCACGCCTACTCCAACCTTTTTAAATATGGCTGTAATTCGAGTTCACGTTACAGTAATATTCACAGCTGCTATTTGCTGAATGAAATGTGTCATGCTGAGCTTGTCGAAGTACCTTTGCGATCAAAAAAAATATACAGCTGCAATATAAACTACTCTTCGCATCCATAGCATTAAAAACTTTTAAGTTCTTAGGTTTCCTTATGCCCATGCAAATAAAATTACAGCCTACAAAAAAAGCGCTGAACTGATTCAACGCTTTCTCCTTTCACTTTTTTACTTTTATCCCATTTATAAATCCCGGGAACAGGTTATACGAAAAAAGGCCGGGAATTTTCCCAACCTTTATATGTTATACGACTCCCTGAGCGAGCATGGCCTCTGCTACTTTTACGAAGCCGGCGATATTGGCGCCTTTTACGTAATTTACATAGCCGTCTTCCTCTTTTCCGTAGTCTCTGCAGGCTTTGTGGATTCCGATCATAATCTCTTTCAGTCTGGCATCTACTTCTTCGGAAGTCCAGTTCAGACGGATTGAGTTTTGTGTCATTTCCAGTCCTGAAGTGGCTACTCCTCCTGCGTTGGAAGCTTTCCCCGGAGAGAACAGTACCTTATTGTCTAAGAAATAATTGATGGCATCCAGGGTAGAAGGCATATTCGCCGCTTCCGTTACGCATACACAACCGTTTTCAACCAATAATCTGGCATCCTCAAGATCCAGCTCGTTTTGGGTGGCAGAAGGGATGGCTACATCACACTTCACTTCCCAAGGACGTTTTCCGGCGAAGAATTCCGCGTTCGGATATTTCTTCACGTAATCTTCTGCTCTGTTATTTCCCGAAGCTCTCAGTTCCAATAAATAATCGATTTTCTCTCCGTCGATTCCGTCTTTATCATATACATAACCGTCCGGTCCGGAAAGCGTTACCACTTTTCCGCCCAGCTCGTTTACTTTTTTAATAACGCCCCATGCTACGTTTCCGAAACCTGAAACCGTCACCACTTTATCTTTGAAGGTCTGTCCGATAGTCTTCAGCATCTGCTCGGCAAAGTATACCACACCATATCCTGTAGCTTCAGGACGGATCAGTGAACCTCCGTAGGCCAGCCCTTTTCCGGTAAGAACCCCCGTAAATTCATTTCTGATCTTTTTATACTGACCGAATAAATACCCGATCTCCCTGGCACCTACCCCGATATCCCCTGCTGGAACGTCGGTTTCAGGACCGATGTGCTTGCACATTTCCGTCATGAAAGCCTGGCAGAAACGCATTACTTCCATATCGGATTTCCCTTGCGGATCGAAATCCGAACCTCCTTTTCCGCCACCCATCGGAAGTGTTGTCAAAGAGTTTTTAAATACCTGCTCGAAAGCTAAGAATTTAAGAACGGAAAGATTTACGGTAGGATGAAAACGGATTCCCCCTTTGTATGGACCGATCGCAGAGTTCATCTGGATTCTGAATCCTCTGTTTACCTGGATTTCTCCTTTATCGTCAACCCATGGAACTCTGAAGATAATTACTCTTTCAGCTTCCGCCATTCTTTCCAGAAGCTTCATGCCCGTGTACTCCTTCTTCGTCATAATGAACGGAATTACTGTTACGGCAACTTCTTTTACCGCCTGTAAAAATTCCGGCTCATTAGGGTTTTTCGCCTCAATTTTAGCTATAAATTCTTGAATTTTCTGGTCAATATTATATTGTTCCATATATTAGGGTTGAATATTATTGTCAACAAATTTAATTTTTTTTTCAAAATTCGCAATACCTCATTTAAAGATTGTTAAAAATTTAATAATAATGTCCCGAAATATTATTAAATCAATAACATCAATGTAATTTTTATTAAAAATTAAATGTTAGGTCTGATATGATGCAATATTAAGAAATCATTAAATATCAGATTGCCAGAAATTGCCTCCCTGAAAACGATTTTACTTTCCCCAAAAGTTCCAATTCTAAAATTACCGGTAAAATCTTGTGGGAAGAAAGGTCTATTTTATCAGCGAGATCATCTAAAGAAATATGGGGATTTTCAAAAATAGCATCAAACACGACTTTTTGATTTCCAGTAAATTGAATGGTAATTTCACTGTACGGAAACAATTCTTCGGTTTTGGCCTGCGGCTTATTAAATCCGAGATCATCCACCAGATCTTTCACAGTAGAAATGGCAGAAGCTTTATGCTGAAAAATGAGATGATTGCAGCCCTGGCTCTGTTTATCCGTAATCTTTCCGGGTAAGGCATAAACTTCACGGTTGTACACATTCGCGTAGGTCGCCGTACTGATGGAACCTCCTCCAAATGCAGTTTCCACAACAATGGTTGCCGGGGAAATTCCTGCTACGATCCGGTTGCGCTGAATGAAATTTTCACGGTCCGGCTTTCGGGACGAATTAAACTCCGTCAGCAGGCAGCCGCCTTCTTCCATGATTTTTTCTGCCAGTTTTCTGTTTTTTGAAGGATAAAGCGTATGGAATCCGTGCGCTAAAACACCCACCGTAGGAATATGATGATGAAGAGACTGCTCGTGTACTTCTTTATCAACGCCCAGGGCAAGACCGCTCACCGATATAAAATCGCAGCACTTCGCTTCTTCAAAAAAATCTTGGATAAATTGCTTTCCATAAGGTGTAATATTGCGGGTTCCGACTATGCTTACTGTCTGCCGGGAATGATCGAATGTTCCTTTCTGATAAAGGATTGCCGGAGCATCATCACATTCATTCAGCAAATAAGGAAGTTCATTAAGATACCTTACATTGATTTTAATGTTGTTTTTTTCACAGAATTTAAGCTCTTCTTCAGCAAATTTAAGATGTTCAGGATTTTCAATGTCCGAAATGATTTTTTTGCCGAACCCGTCAAGCTTTTTGTATTCTTTCCTCGCATTTTCCCATGCTGTTTTAGCACTTCCAAAAGTACGGACAAGTTTATGGAAATTAATATCTCCGATCAGGTTGGATTCACGTAAAGCGATGGAATACAGGTGTTCCTCAGAATACATTTGTGCTGTTTTTTACAAATGTAGAAAATTTTTAATTTCTTTCAAAAGGCCGGAAGAGGGAAAGCCTGAGATTTTTAATTAGCTGATATAAAAATTTATTTTCCCCTTAATTCATCCAGCCGGTCCCAGATATCATCTTTCTTTTTATACGGCAGCTCCATAAAATCTTCAGGATGGTTTTCCTTGTATTCCTGCCAGAGCTTATCGTCTTTTTCGCTGTAATAGTTTGGAAACTCCCAGATGAATTTTTTTTTCCTGTCTCCTACCCTTTTAAACATAAAAGCCAGGATAATTCCTACGATAGCCCCGGCAAGATGCGCCTGCCAGGCAATCCTGCTCGGCTCCTGAAGGTTGGAGAACAATTCCTCCGGCAGCATGCCCCATACCAGACTTCCGTAATACAGTACGACCAGCAGGGAAATCGTCAGCAATTTTATACTCCATTTAAAAACCCCGCTGAAAAAAAGGAAAAAGGCCAGAACATACACCACTCCGCTTGCCCCAATGGTACAAGTGTAAAGATAATCGCCGGTCATAATATCGATCGGGGGAAGCAGCCATACCAGAAATCCCGTTGCCAGCCAGCCGATAACAAAGACTTTATTGGCCACCAGCGGATAAAACTCGTACAGCAGAAACATCAGCACTGCGATCGGAATCGAATTTCCGATGATGTGATCCAGGCTTCCGTGTAAAAGCGGAGACGTTACGATTCCCAGCAGGCCTTCCGGCAGCAAAGGAATAATCGCTCCGAAGCAACTTGCAAAAAAGCCGTGCAACTGCAGAAAATAGCCTATCCACATCGCCGAGAGCATCAGCAACGGATTTACAACAGCTCTTTTGGAAATTACATTATTTTTAAACATGAAGATTCTACGTCAAATGAAAAGCCAATGCTAAATTTCGGAAAATTTGTCGATGAATCGCCACGACCCGGCTTCATTTCAGCCAAAAAGTAATGATTTTCATCTCTTTCGGGAATCCCGCCCTTGTGTCGTGTCATGAACAGCGTAAGAATTGCCTTAAAAAAATATTAAAATACGGGAATAATCTAAAGACAAAGTCTCAGATTCCTACCCGTAAAATTTATATTTGATATTTTTGTACAGAAATTTTGTAAAATAAAATATTGAAGTCATGAAGAAGTTTTTGTTAATGCTTTCATTTTCTTTAGGAATTTTCGCCGGTGCACAGGTCGTTATCATTGATACGGCTGCCGTTGTAAAGGACACCGTAAAACATTGGTCGGTGGTAGGAAAGCAGTCCGTAATGATCAATCAGGCTGCGTTCTCCAACTGGGTCGGCGGTGGAGCCAATAACGTAGGATGGCTTGCCGCGCTGGACTACAACCTGACGTATGAAAAAGACAAAGACCTTTGGGAAAACATTATCCTCCTGAATTACGGACAGAATGATACGAAAGGGGTGGGCGTCAGAAAAACCCAGGATGTCATCAACATTTCCACCAATTACGGACGGAAGTTCTCCAAAGGCTGGTACCTTTCAGCAGGTGCGGGATTGCTGTCCCAGTTTTCAGCGGGCTATGAAGACGGCAATAATCCGGATGCAAAAAAGATTTCCAATTTCATGGCGCCCGGCTACCTGAACGTCGGGATGGGGATTACCTACCGCCCGAATGACAACATCAACGTGACGCTTCGCCCTAGTAATGCAAGGTGGGCTTTTGTACTGGACAAAGAGTTGCAGCTGGCCGGAAGCTATGGGTTGAAGGCTGACGGGGATTCCTCTATCCTGCAGTATGGTTTCCTGGGAACGGCTTACTATAAAGTGAAGCTGATGGAAAACATTAACGTCACCAATACGGCCTCTATTTTCTCCAACTATCTGGATCACCCGGAAAGGTTGGTCCTGGCTTACGGAATGGTGCTTAATATGAAAGTCAACAAATTCATCTCGTCCAATATTACCGTGGATTTGATGTACGATCACAACCAGATTCAGAAGACACAGCTTAAACAGACCCTCGGCGTAGGTTTTGCCTATACGCTGAATAATGGCGTGAAACGCTCTGACAGGAAAGACAGCCAGTGGTGGATCAAGAAATAAAAAGTATATAAACGATAGATCATAAGCTGTTTCAGGATGGGAACAGCTTTTATTTTTATATTTTTAATACATTTGTTAAAAGCATATTTTCTGATGAATTCAGGCAACCTGTATATTTAAAAAGTATGCATATCAGAAAGCCAAATTTAAATCAGATCTAAAACACGAATATTAAATCACCCGTTGCAATGAGCATAAAACCGGAAATTTCCTGGACCGATTTTGAAAAAATAGACATCCGCTGCGGAACTATTACCGCCGTCCATGATTTTGATAAAGCAAGAAACCCGTCTTATCAGCTGGAAATAGATTTTGGGGATCTGGGTATTAAAAAATCTTCCGCGCAGATCACTTCCCTCTATCGGAAAGAAGAACTTATCGGGCAACAGGTACTGGCTGTGGTTAATTTTCCAAAAAAACAAATCGCCAATTTTTTCAGTGAATGCCTGGTTTTAGGTGTTTACGGTGAGGATAAAAAAGACGTTACCCTTTTAACCCCGTCGTTGCCCGTAAAAAACGGAATGCAGGTTGGCTAAAACACAAAAAAATGATACAGAAAATCCCTTTAGAAAGAATCTTATTCCTTGATATTGAAACCGTTCCGGGCTTCGGGTTATGGGAAGAATTATCAGAAGCAGAACAGATGCTCTGGGATAAGAAGACAAGATTTCAGAGAAAAGAAGAAGTAACAGCAGGAGAATTCTATACGGAAAGAGCCGGGATTATGGCAGAATTCGGGAAAATCATCTGCATTACGATCGGGATGGTAGAGAAAAACGATACCCTGAAGATCAAAAGCTTCGCCGGAGACGATGAAAAGAAGCTGCTGCTGGAATTTGGCGAAATTTTCAACAGCCAGCGGCTCCGTGAGGTAATCCTCTGCGCGCATAACGGAAAGGAGTTCGATTTTCCGTGGATTGCCAGACGCTATCTCATCAACGGAATGATGCCGCCTACCCCCTTCCAGATGTTTGGGAAAAAGCCGTGGGAAATCCCGCATATCGATACGATGGAACTCTGGAAATTCGGAGATTATAAAAGCTTTGTTTCGCTGGAACTGTTGGCCCATGTTTTCGGAATTCCCACCCCAAAAGACGATATCGACGGCTCAATGGTTTCATCAATCTACTACATAGAGAAAGACTTGCAAAGAATAGTGGATTATTGTGAAAAAGATGTCTTAACTTTGGCAAATGTTTTCCGGCGCATGCGTCAGGAGGATTTATTGAAAAGGTACATCAATTTAGATTAAAAAATGAAATTTACAGACGATCAGGTTGCTGACATCGGTGAGGAGATCATCGGTGTCCTGAAAACCGTTTATGACCCGGAAATTCCGGTGGATATTTATGAATTGGGCTTGGTTTATGATGTTCAGATCTCCGATGAAGCAGACGTTAAGATCATTATGACACTAACCACTCCCAACTGCCCGGTGGCGGAAACCCTTCCTCAGGAAGTAAAGGATAAAGTGGCGGAAGTGGAAAATGTTAAAAGTGTGGATCTTGAGCTTACATTTGAGCCAAGCTGGCACAAAGACATGATGAGCGAAGAGGCTAAGTTTGAACTTGGAATGCTTTAAACCGTATTAAAGATAAATAGAGGCTGTCCAAAAAGGGCAGTCTTTTTTATTAACCCTTTTTTTCAGGTTCTTTTTATAATAATGTTACAGGATAGCGCGTGAAATCACCTTTTAATTTGCTCCGTAGGAGCAACATCTGTGTAGACATACATTAGCATCTTGTAATACCTGAACTCCTTTGGAGTTCTATCTTATCACAGCACACCGACGGCGTACTTGCCATTCTATTATTTTTTCTAAACATATATTGCTCCTCTGGAGCATAAAAAATTATTTGTTCATTTTTTACAAAAAAAGAGACTGCCTAAACTTTTAGGACAGCCTTTATTTTTTATACCTTCTTTGCGATTTCTTTTCCTTCCTGCTCCACTCGCCCCACGAGCCGAAATAGATACAAAATAAGGAATCTGCAGGATCTAAATCTAGTGGTATCGCAGGAAATAGAAAACCGCAGAAATTTCTGCGGCCCGATATTTTTATTGATAAATGAAAATCATGGTCTGCACCAGATCCGGATGAAGGCTTTTCGCCACCGGACAATTATGGGCGGTCTTTTCTATAAATGCTTTTTCCTCATCGGAATAGGAATCTGAAAAAACAAAATTACATACAATTTCACCGATCCTCCTAGGCTCCCCTTTCATTATTTTTTGAAGATTGCAGTATGCACCGTCGATATTGATGTTTTTTTCTTTGCCTAAAATCGCAATGGTGGTCAGTGCACATTCGGCTAAAGAGGTTGCACACAGATCCGTAGGGGAAAATTTCTCCCCTTTTCCGTGATTATCCGTCGGAGCATCGCTTTCGATAAGCGTTCCGGATTGTAAGTGTTCTGCCGAACATCTTAAACCTCCGATATAGGTAATTTTTGAAGTCATTGTATTTAATTTTAATTAAAGCTAGGAAAATTTTTGTTTAAAAATGAAAAATATCCTTGGCTTTATTATACGAGCTTTCGAAATTCAGGAGGTTCAGTTTATGATCGGCTTTCTCCACGCTCATGAAATTGATTACCTGCTCGGTCGGCATATTTCCCACCAGGTCGTCTTTTGCCATCGGGCAGCCTCCGATTCCTTTAATCGCACTGTCGAATCTTGTACATCCCTGGTCATAAGCTGCCTTTAATTTTGAATAAGACTCTTCGTACCGGTTATGGAAATGCGCTCCAAAATTGATTCCCGGATATTTTGAAGGAATTTTCTCAAATAACAGCGAGATGGATTCCGGCGTTGCAACACCTGTTGTATCAGATAATAAGACATCTTTAACTCCTATTTCCGAAAACCGCTGTGCCCAGAAATCTACATCCTCCCATTTCCACATTTCGCCGTAAGGATTTCCGAAGGCCATGGAGAAGTAGATATTCAGCTGCCTGTTTTCTTTTCCTACCAGTTCCAGCATTCTGATGATTTCATTAAAAGCTTCTTCCTGGCTTTTATTGGTATTCCGGTGCTGGAACGTTTCGGAAATCGAAAACGGAAAACCGATGATATCCACCGACTGGTGCTTCAAAGCTTTCTCCGCTCCCCGGTAATTGGCAACAATCGCGGAGACTTTTGTATTGGAACGGGACTTGTCGATATTTTCAGCCACTTCGGCAGAATCGGCCATCTGCGGAATGGCTTTGGGAGAAACGAAGCTCAGGCAGTCCAGAACATCAAACCCCACATCCATCAGAGAATTGATATAATCTATTTTTTGATCAGTCGGGATAAATTCTCCCCACCCCTGCATTGCATCACGCGGACATTCAGTAAGAAACATGTTTTACTTTTAGATTTTCTCAAATATAATAAAACTAAACAAGTTCCGGAAAGATCTCGTCAATCACAATACAAACCTGAATTTCAATCATTTACATTAATTATTCAATCTCAGCACCTTATTCTGAAGTACAAATAAGAGATTCTGAGCCTCAAAATTGTTAACTTTACAGGAAATTTATACCAATAATGAGCGCAATAGAATTCAACCCTTTGTGGAAAGAAAAGCTGCTGAACCGTTTTCTGAATTATGTAAAAATATATTCGACCAGTGATGCCGAAAGCGAAACCACCCCATCTACCGAAAGACAGTGGGACATCGCGAGATACATCACGGAAGAACTGAAAACGATCGGCCTTGAAAATGTATCGATTGACGAAAACGGCTATATCATGGGCTACGTGCCTTCCAATCTGGAAAACGACGATAAACCGACCATCGGATTTATCTCCCATTACGATACATCGCCGGATTTCAGCGGGGAAAACGTGAAGCCGCAGGTTTGGGAAAATTATGACGGAAATGATCTGATACTCAATCAGGCCACAGGATTTACGTTATCGCCTTCAAAATTTGAAAGCTTAAAAAAATACATCGGCCAGACGCTAATTACCACCGACGGAAATACGCTTCTTGGAGCGGACGACAAAGCAGGCTGTGCGGAAATTGTTACGGCGGCAGAATATTTAATGGCGCATCCTGAAATCAAGCATGGAATAATTGCCGTAGGCTTTACGCCTGACGAGGAAATCGGAAGAGGAGCGCATAAGTTTGATGTCGCTAAATTCGGGGCAGAATTTGCCTACACCATGGACGGCGGAGAAGTCGGCGAACTGGAATATGAAAATTTCAACGCCGCAGGAGCAGTGGTAAAAATCCACGGATTAAGCGTTCACCCGGGTTATGCGTTCGGAAAAATGGTTAACGCGGCTTTACTGGCTTCTGAATTTGCCCAGATGCTTCCTGCCAATGAAACCCCTGCCACGACGAAAGGTTTTGACGGTTTTTATCATTTAATGGATCTTAATGCGGATATTTCTGAAGCTAAATTGCAATACATCATCCGTGATCACGACGCTGATAAATTTGAGGCAAGAAAGAAATTCATGGAAGAAAAAGTGGCTGAATTTAACAAAAAACACGGCGAAGGAACCGCTGAAATCCAAATTAAAGAGCAGTACAGAAACATGAAGCAACAGTTTGAAGGTAAAATGTACATCGTGGATCTTGCGGCCAAAGCAATGAAAGAAGCAGGAATCGAACCAAAGATCAAAGCCATCCGCGGAGGAACCGACGGAGCGCAGTTATCTTACATGGGACTTCCTTGTCCGAATATTTTTGCGGGAGGAATCAATTTTCACGGACCGTATGAATATGTAGCTTTGGAGAGTATGGAGAAGGCTATGGAAGTGATTCTGAATATTGCGAAGGCTTAAAAAATTCTAACTTATATAATTAATCCGGCTTTGTTGAGCCGGATTTTTTTATTCAAACACAGTCTTTTCCTTTACATAATCTGTATTTCCCGAATATTCAATTACATGTAACTGTGAAATATATTTTGAATGGGTTTTTGTTGACTCAAACTCAATTTCATGTGATTTTGATCTTACAGTTATTGTATCATTATAATCAAGATCGGCTGGTACAGTTGTATAAATTTCTGCAACATCACCAATAATTTTATAAGGATAAATTCCATTTTGTAAACTATCATTAAACATATTCACAGAACTCTCTGTTAATTTTAATTGTATAATCCCAAATCTGTGATTGTTGGATGTTCTCAAATCATTTACATATCCTTTAAACTCAACACTATTATCTAAAATCTTGTCTCTTTTAATTCCTTCATCTGTAGAAATTATGCCCAAAAATAACAACACTACCATGAATAAAATTAGTAAAATGATCATTTTGAATGCTTTTTTCATATTATTTGTATCAGTCACAATACAAATTTATTGCTTATAATCCTTATAAAATCCCTCATTATTAAATTATTCTGAATTTTTATACACTATTGGTTTGATTTTTGTTGAAAAAACGAAAAAAACATTCTCCTAAATGAAAAAGAGATTATATTCAGCAGCATTGATTCTTTTAATTGGAATCGGTATATCTGCACAAAAAACAAATTCTGTAAAGCAAGAGGTAAAAAGAGATGCCAAAAAAGTAGGAACCGCTGTTAAAGACGGCGCAGAATGGACCGGCAAAACCGCAGAAAAAGGTTATGATGCAACCAAAAAGGGTGTTAAAAATGCAGCGAAATGGACCAAAAAAACAGCTAAAAAAGGTGCTGATGCGGTAGACAAATCCTACCAGAATGTAAAAGCAGATATTAAGAAAGATTAATTACTTAAAAAACCACCGCTATTGCAGTGGTTTTTTTAATATCTAAACAATAAGATTATCTATCCTTGCTGATTTCCTAAAAAAGCATCCCAGCCCTGTGCCGTTAGTGCAACCAATTGGTTGGATCCTCTTGCGACCATAAAATTACCGTCCTCTTTGGCAACGGCATGGCCGATGATGGTGAAATCCGGATGGTTTTTAATCTTATCGAAATCATTCGGAGAAATCGTGAACAGCAGTTCGTAATCTTCACCTCCGCTTAATGCCGCCATCACGGGATTTAAATTAAATTCATCCGCCGTAGTAATTGTCAGGTTATCCATCGGGATTTTCTCTTCATACAATCTGAAACCTACTTCCGACTGATCCGAAAGGTGAAGAATTTCCGAAGCCAGGCCATCCGAAACGTCAATCATGGAGGTAGGTTTAATGTCCAGCTGTTCCAGGATGCCTTTCACATCTGTTCTGGCTTCCGGTTTCAGCTGTCTTTCCAGGATATAATCGTAGCCTTCCATTTCCGGCTGCATATTCGGGTCTGCCAAAAATACAGCATGTTCTCTTTCCAGGATCTGAAGTCCCATGTAAGCGCCTCCCAGATCACCGGTAACCACGAGCAGATCATTGGGTTGGACACCGCTTCTCTTCACAATATTTTCCTCGTTTTCAATTCCGACAGCCGTGATGCTCATCACCAGACCAGCGTTGGAACTCGTTGTATCTCCGCCGATTAAGTCGACTTTATACCGCGCGCAGGCCGCCTGTATTCCGGAATAAATTTCTTCCAGCGCTTCCACCGGGAAACGGTTGGATACCGCGAGGGAAACCAGGATTTGTGTCGGCGTGGCATTCATGGCTGCAATGTCACTCAAGTTTACCACAACAGCTTTGTACCCCAAATGTTTCAGCGGAACATATCCAAGATTGAAATGGACGCCTTCCGCCAGTACATCGGTCGTAAGGACTACTTTTTTCCCTTCAGGGTTGATCACCGCTGCATCATCGCCTACGCCAAGCTCAGAAGAATCGTTGGCCAAAGGAAAAAACTGCGTCAGGTGTTTGATCAGTCCGAATTCTCCCAGTTTGGAAATCGGCGTCAGTTCAGGATTTTTATCTTCAAACATATCTTTATTTATAAGTAATGGGTAATGAGTAATTAAACTTTGAACTCAAAACCTTAAATTTTAAACCGTAAATGCTGCCGGATCTATATTCTCCGGTCGGAACGGCAGGTTTTTGAAATCTTCCCGGGTCAGCACAGCCGTTTCCGGGGATTTATATTTGTTCATCGCTTCCACCACATCATCCGGCGGGGTCGTCATTTTCCTCAGCATCATATCGATCCATACCCCGGTAGCTTCTGCGGTTGCACAGTGTTCGCCATCAGGCGTGTAGAATTTGTGGACGAAACGGTAAATCGAGGAGTCCTCGGCGCATCCGTCGATTTCCAGGCTTACGATAACCGTCTGATCGGCATAGATTTCTTTAAAAAAAGAGTATCTTTCATGCAGGATTACCGGTCCGATTCCCCATCGGCTGAGCTGGGTAACCCCCATTTTTTCTTTCGTCATAAAAGCCATTCTCGACTGGGCACAGTACTGCATGTAAGACGAATTGGCCAGATGTTTGTTGGCATCCAGATCACTCCAGCGCACTTCAAAGGTATGGTAGAATATCATTTTAATTTTGTTTTAAATAAGAACTTAAATTTCACCACAAAAGTCTCAAAAGCTTTTAACACATCAGGCACATTAGATTTTAAGCTCCCTGCATTGCGTATATTCAGATCACAGAAGAAGAAAATCAAAGATTTTCAAAACCATAATGCTCTTTTTACTGTGGGAAGACAACTAAAAAAACTTTTATGACTTTTGTGGTTTATCATTTCCCGGTTTTGGCCGAAAATTACATTCTCCAAAATTACTCAAATAAGATGGTTTATAAAAATTGTAGTTTTGCAAAAATAATCTTGAGCATAAGATTAACGAACTATGAAGCGAATTATCATTATCGGAGGTGGTGCTGCCGGATTTTTCTGTGCGGCCAACCTGGACGAAACGAAATATAAAATCATTATCCTTGAGCAGAACTCCGATGTCCTGCAGAAAGTAAAGATTTCCGGCGGCGGCCGGTGCAATGTCACCCACGCTTGTTTTGATCCCCGGGAACTGGTTCAGTTTTATCCCCGGGGAAACAAAGAACTACTCAGTGTTTTCACCAAATTTCAGCCGGGCGATACGATGGATTGGTTTGAGCAGAGAAATGTTGCCCTGAAAATAGAAAACGACAACCGGGTTTTTCCGGAAAGCAATTCTTCACAAAGCATCATCAATGCGATGTTGAATGAGGTTCAAAATAAAAACGTGGAAGTGAAAACCAAATGTTCCGTCAAAGAAATTGAAAAGCTTGATGAGAAATATCTGGTGAAAACAAGCCTGGGGGATTTTGAAGCTGACATTGTGATTTATACGACCGGAAGTTCTCCGAAATCTTTAAAAATGATTGAAAACCTGGGACACAAAATTGTGGATTTGGTCCCTTCTCTTTTCACCTTCAACATCAAAGACGATTTGCTGAAAGATTTGGCCGGAACGAGTTTTGAAATGGCGGAAACCTCTATTCCGAAGCTTAAAACCGAAGAAAGCGGACCACTGCTGATTACCCATTGGGGACTTTCAGGGCCGGCCATTCTGAAAATTTCTGCCTGGGAAGCGATCAATCTGGCGAAAGTGAAATACAATTTCGAAATCGAAGTGAATTTTATCTCTAAAGAAATAGAGAAAGCAGAAAAACTGTTCCAGCAATTCAGGCAATCCAATCCAAAGAAGACCATCGGGCAATCGAAAATTTTTGAGATCACCAACCGTTTCTGGCAGAGAGTTCTGGAAGTTTCAAAAGTCGACCTCAACAAGCAGGTGGCGAATCTTTCCGGAAAAGAAATGCAGACCATCATCAGCAATTTATGTCAGAAGAAATTCCAGGTAACCGGAAAATCCACTTTCAAAGATGAATTTGTCACCGCCGGAGGGGTTGATTTAAAGGAAATTAACTTCAAAAATATGACTTCCAAGATCTTACCCAACTTCTACATCGCCGGGGAAGTATTGAATATCGATGCCGTGACCGGAGGTTTTAATTTTCAGGCCTGCTGGAGTGAAGGCTGGCTGATTGCACAGGATTTGAATAATACTATAAACAAACTATAACATGAAAAAATTAATTGTACTTGTTCTTCTGATTTCTTTTGCAAAGGTTTTTGCTCAGGAAAATGCCATGCCAAATAAAGAAATTGTTTCTTCAAATAATAATATTTATGAAGAAGTTGATAAAATGCCGGAATATCCCGGAGGACTCAATCTTTTCAGAAAAAATTTTTCGCAGAATTTTGATATAAGCAAAATTAATGGTTCAGGTACTATGAAATCTGAAGTGCAGTTTGTAATTTCTAAAGAAGGAATGATTACAGACATCACAGTAACTGGGAATAACAGATCCATGAATAAAGAAATGGAACGCACCATAAAAGCATTGTCTATCACCAGGTGGAAACCGGCTGAAATAAAAGGTTATCCTGTAAAGTATAAATTCAGACTCCCAATGACGATGAATTTATAGATTACCTGAATATTTTCAGCTAGATTCTTTTTTTACCGGCGATAATTTAAACACAAATCACACAAATATCTTCACTAATAACACCCTATGATTTGTGAATATTTGTAAGAAAATTTGCGATATTCGTGGTTAAAAAACCGCAGATTCCATGCTTTCAGTCAAAAGAAATACATTCAATGCTTTAAAAATCCTTCTCATTCTGGGGTTCGGGTATTTCTTTTGGTTGATGCTGAATATCACATTGGAATACATTCCGCTGAGACCGGATGCCAGTTTCCTGATGATCAAACAGACGGAAGTTACCGACCGGCCAGAGTATCTTTGGTTTTTCTACACCCATGTCTACACCAGTATTTTCGTATTGTTCAGCGGGTTTTTAGCCATTCTTAGAAAAGATTTCGGGATAAAAAATTTTCACAGGAACGCCGGCAAGATTTATATTTTCCTGATCCTGATATTAGCTGCTCCCTCAGGAATTTATATGGGAATTTTTGCCAATGGCGGACTGTATTCCAAAATTTCATTTGTCCTTTTGGGTGACCTCTGGTGGTTTTCGACCTTTAAAGCATATCTGTTAGCCAGAAAGAAAATATTTGCAGCCCATAAACAATGGATGTGGCGGAGTTTTGCCTTTGCCCTTTCAGCCATCACCCTGAGAATGTGGAAGGTGATTCTTATTTATTTATTTCATCCGGATCCGATGGAGGTTTACCAAATCATTGCCTGGCTCGGCTGGATTCCTAATATATTCCTTGTCGAATATCTGATTTCAAAAAAATGCCTGTAGCCTTTTCTCATTTCTTTTATTTCACGATCTTTAGTTCCATTAAAATCACATTGAATCACTTATGAAAAATTTAAAATTGACATCCGCTTTCCTGCTCGTTTTGGCTTTAGCAAGCTGTAAAAAAGAATCTAAAGCAACCGATTCAGCCCAAAATAATCCTTCTGCCCAAAAGGACACCGCCGTCGCCCCGGAAATCCATAAAGAATATTACGGCATTTACATGGGCAATTTTGCCGGGAAAGAAATGATCACCCCTGAAATCGGAGAAGAATATGAAGGTGATGTGTATAAAAAGCTTTCCCTGAAAATCAACCGGATTACCAAAGACAGTGTTTACGGGCAGAGCATAGTCAATGGTAATCAGCGCCCTTTCCGTGGTATCTTCAACGAAACCGCAAAATCTTTTATCCTGGACGAACCGGGAACTGATAAAAGTGACGGAAGATTCGAGGTAAAACTCAGTAAAGACAGTCTTACCGGAAAGTGGAACGCCTTCAATACCTCAGCCGTAAAATCACCACACAAAATACTGAAGCTGGCGAAAAAAGAGTTTGCCTATAATCCGAATTTTATGCTCAGTGAAAACAGTGATCTGATCGACTGGGAAAATCCGAAAGATTTTACCGAAAAATATACCGACGAAGAAACCGGAAAAACGGAAACCTATATGGCTTCCAAGAACAGGATTGCCTCTGATGCTGTATTTAAAATCAATGCCTCCAAGCAAAAACTTACGGAGAACGATCTTAAAAAGCTGAGAAAGCTTGATCTGGAAATCATTAAAAATGCTGTCTTCGCAAGACATGGCTACGCCTTCAAAAAACAAACTTACCGGAATTTCTTTGAGCAGACCGACTGGTACATCCCGGTTTCAAACAATGTCGATAAAGACCTGACTCCTATAGAAAAGGAAAATGTAGCTTTACTGAACCGCTTCATCAAATACGCGGAAGATAAATACGACAGTTTCGGGCGGTAATTATGATTTTATTTTCCTGTAAATTTCACAAAGATAAAAAGCATAAAGCATCCAACGGCGTAACAGAGCATATCGATCCAGGAGAATGAATTCCCTACTACGATGTACATGATACTTCCGGGTTGAAAGCCCAGCTTTTCTGCAATATTGAAATGCTGTGCAAATTCTACCATGAAAGAAAAGATGAGAATACCGGAAATCAGTTTTACATCACGCTGAGTGTTGAAAAAGCTTTTAATAAAAGTGTAAAGCAGCATCACGACAACGACGTCGCCCAGATACGCTCTGATGAAGAAAATATCTTTAAAGACAGTGGCGATCAGAACTTCGGAGAGAAATATAAGAACAGTAGCCAGGAAATATTTGTAATGAAACTGAAATACAGATTTTTTCACATGCAGTGTGTATGATTTGTTTTCTGCAAAAGTAAATATATAACACAATAAAAATATAATTTGGGGGAAACAAATAATGAAAAGCACGCGAAAAAGCCCGGCTTTATTTTTGCTGTTCTAAAAATATTTATTTTTGTAGCTATGAAGAAGTTCCTATTTTTTGTAAGCTTGTTTATAAACATTTCTTTACTTGCACAAACGCAATACAACACCGTCAGAGAGCTGCCGGATTACACTGTTCTCAAAACAAAAATGAAGCTGGATGATGCCGTTATCAAAGCAGATACGCCCGCTGAATTTCCGGGCGGCATGAAAAATTTCAAAAAGGAATTTGCCGATAAGATGGACGTTATCGACGTAAAATCCAAGAAAATCGATACCCGCGTTTATTTTATCGTGGAAAAAACAGGATACGTACGGTACGTAACGGCTCTGGGAAGCGATAAAAACCATTCCCATGCCGCCGAAGTGGCCGTAAGAAGGCTTTTCGTAAAGTGGAAGCCGGCTATGATTAATGGACAGCCGGTACGATATCTGCTCTATTTTCCGCTAACATTGAAAAAGTATGATTGAAAGCAAGTCCTGGAAATTCCGGGACTTATATTTATCCTCCGATCATCTTTTTAATTGAATTCAGTTTCATTAGAGCTTCAATTGGCGTTAAAGTATTGATGTCTATTTTCGTCAGTTCTTCCCGAATATTTTCCAACACAGGATCATCCAGCTGAAAGAAAGAGAGCTGCAGGTTTTCTTCCGTTACCCTTTTGATCTTTTCTGACGAACCTCCTCCCTGCGTCCGGCTGGCTTCCAGCGTTTTCAGGATTTCATTGGCACGGTTTACCACCTTTGCAGGCATCCCGGCCAGCTTGGCCACATGAATCCCGAAACTATGCTCGCTTCCGCCCGGCACCAGCTTCCTTAAAAAGATAATGTTCCCTTTGTTCTCCTGAATGGAAACATGGAAGTTTTTTACCCGCTCGAAATTTATCGTCATTTCATTAAGTTCATGGTAATGCGTGGCAAATAGTGTTTTGGCCTGCGTCGGATGCTGGTGAAGGTATTCTGCAATCGCCCACGCGATCGAAACTCCGTCATAGGTGGAAGTTCCGCGGCCTATTTCATCCAGCAGGATCAGGCTTCGTTCGGAAATATTATTCAGAATATTGGCGGCTTCGTTCATTTCCACCATGAAAGTCGATTCTCCGGCAGAAATATTATCCGTGGCCCCTACCCTGGTAAAAATTTTATCTAAAATCCCGATTTCCGCATGCTTGGCCGGCACAAAGCTTCCGATCTGAGCCATTAAGCAGACGATTGCGGTCTGTCGTAGGATCGCCGATTTACCCGCCATGTTCGGTCCGGTAACCATAATGATCTGCTGAGAATCTTTATCGAGGAAAAGATCATTCGGAATATATTTTTCTCCTAACGGCAAGGCATTTTCGATAATCGGATGCCTTGCTTCTTTTAAATCGATGGCAAAAGTTTCCGTTAAAACAGGCTTCGTATAACTCTCCGAAACAGCAAGTTCGGACAAACCGACTGCCACGTCCAGCTGCGCGATAATATTTGAGTTTTCCTGAATATGATCGATGTAAATCATTGTTTCACTGCACACCTTACGGTACAGTTCGTTTTCCAGGACTCCTATTTTCTCTTCGGCACCGAGGATCTGGTTTTCGTATTCTTTCAGCTCTTCGGTAATGTAGCGTTCGGCGTTCACCAGCGTCTGTTTTCTCAGCCAGTCAGCCGGAACTTTATCTTTGTGGGTATTCCTTACTTCAATATAATAGCCGAAGACGTTGTTGAAATCTATTTTCAGGCTTGAAATTCCCGTTCTTTCGATTTCTCTTTGGCACATTTCATCCAGGAAGCCTCTTCCTTTGGACTGCAGGCCTCTCAACGTATCGAGTTCCTCCGAAATCCCATTTTTAATTACATTTCCTTTTGACAGATTCACCGGCAGCTCGTCGTTCAGGTGGTTCTGAAGGCATTTGATCAGTTCGTCCTGATCATATAGGGGATCCAGCCAGGCCAATACATCGGCATGCGGATGAAGCAGGGCTTTGATTTTATGAATATTAATCAGGCTTTGGCGAAGGTAGCCCAGCTCTTTGGGACATATTTTTTCCGCTGCCAGTTTCCCCATCAGCCGGTCCAGATCCGAAATGGATTTGAGCAATTGGGAAATTTCATATTTAAGCTGATCATTTTCATTTAAAAAGTCAATTAAAGAAAGCCGCCTGTTGATTTCACCGACTGATTTCAGTGGTAAAATAATTCTCCGTCTCAACAGCCTTCCACCCATCGGTGTTGACGTCTTATCGATGATGTCCAGCAAGGATTTTCCCTGCGGATGGCTGGGATATACGATTTCGAGGTTCCTCAGCGTAAAATGGTCCATCATCAGGAAATCCTCCTGCGGAATAACCTGGATTTTGGTAATGTGTGATAATAAATTATGATGCGTATCTTCTACGAGATAAGCAAAAATAGCACCTGCTGCCGTAATTGCCAGCTGCTGTCCTTCTACCCCAAACCCTTTTAAAGAATTGGTTTTAAAATGGTTCGTCAGTTTTTCATAGGCAAAATTATACTGATAGGCCCAGTCTTCCAGCTTGAAAGCACTTCTTTTTTTAAGCTGTTCCGGGATCTGAACACTTCGCTGGTAAATGATTTCACTCGGATCGAAAGTATTGACAATGTGGATCAGCTTTTCCAGGTTTCCCTCGCTTACCAGAAATTCCCCGGTAGAAATATCCACCAGGGAAATCCCGTATTTCTCTTTTTCTTTATGCAGCGAAAGCAGGAAATTATTCTTTTTGGAATTCAGCACCTGGTCGTTGAAAGTTACACCAGGCGTCACCAGTTCCGTAACCCCTCTTTTTACGATTCCCTTTACCATTTTCGGGTCTTCCAGCTGGTCGCAGATGGCCACCCGCATTCCGGCCCGTACCAGCTTCGGAAGATAAGAATCCACGGAGTGATGCGGAAATCCGGCCAGCTCGATATGGCCTTCGCCATTGGCCCTTTTGGTAAGGACAATTCCCAAGATCTGGGACGTCCGCACGGCATCCTGCCCGAAAGTTTCATAAAAATCCCCGACCCGGAATAGCAGAAGTGCATCAGGATATTTCGCCTTGATGGTGTTGTACTGGGTCATTAACGGGGTTTCTTTTTTCGCTGCCTTTGCCATTAAAATCTTTTCTTGAATTAGGACGGTAAAAATAGGAAATAAAATAGTAGAAGTAAAGTTTTTGAAAAGCTATATATTTGTTTTACTTAAACGCAAAGCCCACAAAGATTTTATGACTACTAACTGTTTTTAAGTTCACAAAGCCGTTTCACTTAACAAAGATCACAAACTTTCTTATTCTGCGAAAAAATTCAGTTGTCTAATTTGGTCACAAGAAATATTTTTTTCTTTCAGCCAACATTTCACCAAATCTAAATTCATACCTGATATTCAGACATTTGTATTAAAAAACTTAAAAAGTTTAGTTATTTAAATTCAGTAAAGCCTTCGAACTCTTTTCACAGGCCCATTTCTGTTTGTAATTAACCCATTTTGCTTTGAATAGTTTCCGCATCAGCTTGTCGGTATACCGCATGATGAAAACATGGTACAGCATATTGGCGAAAACGGCAGGTTTGTTGGGCAATGCCCGCAGCGACATGGAGAATCCCGGTTCCAGATAGCGGTTGAAATGCCAGAATGCCCCGGGAATAAAAAGTGCATCGCCGTGTTCCATAAAGATTTCAAAACCTTTGGCGTGCTTCAGGGCCGGAAATTTTTCGTAATCGGGATTTTCGTAATCCAGGTCATAAACGGTATGTACCGACAACGGAACTTTATACAGGAAAGCCGATTGTTTCTGATCAAATAATAAGATTCTCTTCTTCCCTTCAAAATGAATATGCAGAAAATCCCCCAGGTCCACATCATAATGCATCAGCACATGGGCTTCGCTTCCGCCGAAAAATAAGGTCGGAAGGCGTTTGAAAAATTTCATTCCCAGATCCGGGTAGGTAAAGTTTTTCAGCAGTTCCGGGAGCCGGTCGGTAATGATATAAAAGAAAATCCTAAGATCGGAAGGTTTACTTTTTATCGTATCGATATATTCCTTCATTTTCATGTGGGTCACGGGAGCGTCGGAGCTTTTGCCGGCATCCGCAGGTTTGTTGTCGTACAGCGGAACTTCCTGTTCGCCCGCTTTTTCCCTGATATAATCGAGATTCCATAGATCAAAAGCTTCCCAGCGGCTCGCAAAATTTTTGATCAGGAGGGGCTTCTGTTTTTTAAAATAATTTTTCTGAAAATCCTCTTTACTGATATCGGTAACAGCATCTACGTTCTCAAGAATCATTTTGTGTGGTATTTAGTGAGACTAAAAATAGCACTTTTTTGAAATCCTGGAAAATTTTAAAGTTAATAATCAGTTATCATTTTCCATCAGCCTCCTGTAATCTTCTACCTTATAAAATAAATCAACAGCGAGACCAAGCCTCCTAATATAATTACGGCACAGCCATTTGGACTTTTTACTTTCCTTTTTCCGCGTCCGAAGGCATTTACATAATGCCCGCTTACCCACGTTCCGTCTTTCTTAAAATGTCCTTTTCTGTAATATCCCATTTTTGATAATTTTTATGACAAATAACCATCAGCTTAGCCGGGAAAAATTACGGCTTCCCGTAAAGCAGGGATAAAATGAAAAATTTATATTTGTAGGACCAACCTTATCTATGAGAGTTTACAACACCAAACATTTTCTGAAAATCCTTTTCAGCCTGCATAAAAGCGATACATTGAAGATCCTGTTTCCGAGCATGATCCTGGTCGGACTGTATTCCTGGGGCGTGGAATACCTTGAGCTCGAATATTTCCGGCTTAACTCGAAATCCGGCATCAGCAATGTCGGACTGATTCATTCTTTACTTGGATTCGTGCTTTCTTTATTACTGGTTTTCAGAACCAATACGGCGTATGACCGCTGGTGGGAAGGACGGAAACTCTGGGGAAAACTGGTGAACGATACCCGGAACTTTGCGATAAAAACCAGCATGATTTTAGGAAACGACCGACAAAATACCGAACAGATCAGCCGTTACCTGAAATTCTTTCCGCACCTTCTGGCCAAGCACCTGTCGAAAGAATCGACCCGCCTGGCTTTGGATGAGGATTACTCGGAAATAGAAAAGGAACTGAAGAGCCACGGGCCGAGCGAATTGGTGATCCTGATGAGCCGGCAGCTGAACCAACTGAAAAAAGAAGGAAAAATCTCCGATGTGGAAATGCTGTATCTCGACACCCAGCTTTCCGGATTCCTGGATGTTTGCGGCGGCTGTGAAAGGATCAAGAACACACCGATTCCCTATTCCTATTCTTCTTTCATCAAGAAGTTTATCATCCTGTATGTTCTAGCCTTGCCCATTGCCTATGTGATCAATATCGGGAATTACATTATTCCTTTAACCGTTTTTATTTATTACGTACTGATGAGTCTTGAGCTGATTGCCGAGGAAATCGAAGACCCCTTCAATAATGATGAAAACGATATCCCGATGGAGACTATTGCCCAGAATATCGAGAAAAATGTGCATCAGATTATGGAATCTCAAAAATAATAAATCCGTTTCCGGCTGGAAATCGTAAATATTTATACCTAATTTTGCCAAAAAAATAAAAATTGGTACAGAAATTAAAACTGGAAGAACTCAACAGGCTGGATGTGGAAACATTTAAATCCGTTGAAAAAATTCCGCTGGTGGTGGTCCTGGACAATATCAGGAGTATGCACAATGTAGGAGCAACTTTCAGAACGGCAGATGCTTTTCTGATCAGGAAGATTATCCTGTGCGGAATTACGCCGCAGCCGCCTCACAGGGAGATCCATAAAGCAGCTTTAGGGGCTACCGAAAGTGTAGACTGGAGCTATGAGAATGATATTAATGCGACCATCGATGATCTGAAGGCCCAGGGTTTTGAAATCGTAGGTATCGAACAGACGACCGGCAGCCGGATGATTACCGATTTTATCATTGACTCATCTAAAAAATACGCGGTGATCTTAGGGAATGAAGTGGAAGGAATCAGCGATGAAGCATTGCCGAATATCGATTCTTTCGTGGAAATTCCGCAGTTGGGAACCAAGCATTCCCTGAATGTAAGTGTATGCGGCGGGATCGTGATGTGGGAGTTTGCCAAGGCCCTAAAATAAAAAACTGCATGTGCCTTACAGACATTGCAGTTTGAAATAAATCTAATAAAAAGTAAAAATGAAAGGCGACAAAGATACTTCTTTTTTCGTCACGAACAAATTTTAAATTTACTTTTTTGGTTTTTTCAGAAAAAAAACCAATATTTCAGAAAAAGTTTCGTTTAATTTTTTATAAATTAGCACAATGTTTATCAAGGACTATATCTCAAAAGACTTCCCGTGTTTCAGCCTTTCTGACTCGATAGAATCAGCGAGGGAAATGTTAGAAGCATTTGGATATTCTCATATTTTCATCAAAAAATCCCACCACTTTTACGGAGCACTGGCTCAGGATTTTCTGTATGAAGCAGAAGGACCCCTGAAAGAGCTTGAGCATCAGATCGAGCGTTTTGCGATTCTGGAAGACAATAACATTATGGACAGCATACGGCTGTTCTATACATTTAATTCCAACATCATTCCGGTGATCAACAAAGCGGAGAAGTATCTGGGCTATATCAGCTGTGAAGATATTTTCCAGGATTTTTCGAAATATCCGCTGTTCTCTGAATCGGGAGCCATTCTCACCATTGAAACGCCGGCCAGGAAATATTCCATGACGGAAATTGCCAATATCGTGGAAAGCAACAACTCCAAGTTTTACGGTGCATTTATCAGTTTTATGTCGGATGAGGTGATCCAGGTGACGATTAAGATCAGCAATGAAAACCTGAGTTCTATTGATGAAACATTCGACCGGTACGATTACCGCATTGTGCAGAAGTATTACTCTGATGAAAAATCGGACCTGTTGCAGGACAGATTCGGGTTTTTCCAGAAATTTATAGAAATTTAAACACGGATGAAGGCAGCCATATATTCTCAGAAAAAAGATCTTGATACTTTTTTATACTTAAGCAAGTTTATTTCAGAGCTGGAAAGCAGAGGCGTAAAATCTGTTTTGTATGATGAAATGGCCGAAGCTCTTCAGTTTTCAAAAATATTCGAAACCTTCAATTGCAAGCAGGATCTTCTGGATAAGGAAGTGGACCTGTTCTTTACTTTCGGAGGCGACGGAACCATTGTGAATTCCCTTACTTTTATTGAAGACCTGGAAATTCCGATCGTCGGTGTCAATACCGGAAGACTGGGATTTCTAGCCAGCTTTACGAAGGAAGAAGCATTCAATGCCCTTGATTCTATCCTGAAGGGTGATGTGAAGACGAGTCGCAGATCGGTTATCCATGTGGTGTCTCCGGTTTTTGAAGATTTTTTTCCGTATGCCCTGAATGACGTTACGGTTTCAAGAAAAGAGACGACCTCCATGATCACGGTAGATTCCTATATTAATGATGAATTCCTGAACGTATTCTGGGGCGACGGCGTTATCGTTTCAACGCCTACCGGTTCCACAGCCTATTCATTAAGTTCAGGCGGACCGATCATTTCCCCGAACAACGAAAATTTCGTCATCACGCCTATTGCACCCCATAATCTCAATGTAAGACCTTTGGTGGTGAATGACCGGGTAGAAATAAAATTTAAGGTGGAAAGCAGGGTTCCTCAATATTCCCTTTCGCTGGACTCACGGCTGATCCATATTGAAACCGATCAGGAAATTGTGATCAGAAAGGCTGATTTCCAGATCCTTCTGGTACAGCCAAACAACCTGAGTTTTTATGAAACCATCCGCCAGAAGCTGCTTTGGGGAAGGGACAAAAGAAATTAAGCATATTTTTAAAAATGATTACCTTTACAGGAATTAAAAACACCCTATAATTATATTAAAAAGCAAAACATGAGCAGAATTTTCCCGGCAGGAGTTGCCACAGGTCAATTAGTTACTGATATTTTTCAGCATGCTAAAGAAAACAAATATGCATTACCTGCAGTAAACGTAATTGGTTCCAGCAACATAAACGCAGTAATGGAAACTGCCGCAAAACTCAACTCACCTGTTATCATCCAGTTTTCTAACGGTGGTGCTGCTTATAATGCCGGAAAAGGACTAAGCAACGACGGGCAGAAAGCGGCTGTCTTGGGAGCGGTGGCCGGAGCAAAACATATCCATACCCTGGCTGAAGCTTACGGGGCAACCGTTATTCTTCACACCGATCATTGCGCCAAGAAATTATTGCCTTGGATCGATGGATTAATGGATGCCAATGAAGAATTCTACAAGCAGACCGGAAAATCCCTTTACTCTTCCCATATGCTCGATCTTTCTGAAGAATCTTTGGAAGAAAATTTGGAAATTTCCGCACAGTATTTCGAAAGAATGGCTAAGCTTCAGATGACGCTTGAGGTGGAAATCGGGGTAACAGGGGGAGAAGAAGACGGCGTTGATAATTCAGACGTTGACAATTCCAAATTATATACCCAACCGGAAGACATCGCTTATACTTATGAAAAATTAAAAGCGATTTCCGACAATTTCACTATCGCGGCGGCTTTCGGAAACGTACACGGAGTTTACAAGCCGGGCAATGTGGTTCTTACCCCGAAAATTCTTGACAATTCCCAAAAATACGTTCAGGAGAAATTCGGAACGGCTGAAAAACCGATCAACTTTGTATTCCACGGAGGTTCAGGTTCTACGATTGAGGAAATCAGAGAAGCGATCGACTACGGTGTGATCAAAATGAACATCGATACCGACCTACAGTTCGCTTATACCGAAGGAATCAGAGATTATATGGTGGATAACATCGATTATTTAAGATCTCAGATCGGAAATCCGGACGGCGAAGAGAAGCCGAACAAGAAATTCTACGATCCTAGAGTATGGGTAAGAAAAGGAGAAGAAACTTTCGCTAAGCGATTGGTTCAGGCATTTGAAGATTTAAATAACGTAAATACGCTTAAATAAATTATGAATGGCAGAGATGAAGCAAGTACTTTTTGGAAAACTACTTGCTTCATCTCTTATCATTTATTAAACATCAATTATATACAATATGGCATTCGAGTGGTTTAAAAGAAAAGCACAAAATATTACGACCTCTACTGATGAGAAGAAAGACGTTCCAAAAGGTCTTTGGCATCAGACTCCTTCGGGAAAAATTGTTGAGCATGACGAGCTGAAAAGAAACAGCTATGTTTCTCCGGAAGACGGTTTCCATGTAAGAATAGGAAGTGCAGAATTTTTTGATATCCTTTTCGATGAAGGAAAATTCACTGAGCTGGATGCCAATGTTGAAAGTATTGATATCCTTAACTTCAAAGACACCAAGTCTTATACAGACCGTCTAAAAGAAGTGAAAGCCAAAACAAAGCTTACCGATTCCATCAGAAATGCCGTAGGAACCGTAAAAGGAACCGAAATGGTCGTTTCATGTATGGATTTCGCTTTCATCGGAGGTTCTTTAGGCTCCGTAATGGGTGAAAAAATCAGAAGAGCGGTTGATTATTGTATTGAGAAAAAACTTCCGTATATGATCATCTGCCAGTCCGGAGGAGCCAGGATGCAGGAAGCGACGTATTCTCTGATGCAGCTGGCAAAAGTACAGGCGAAACTCGCACAGCTTTCAGAAGCAGGGCTTTTATATATCGCTTATCTTTGTGATCCTACCTTTGGAGGAATTACCGCTTCATTCGCAATGACTGCCGATATCATCATGGCAGAGCCGGGTGCCCTGATCGGATTTGCCGGGCCAAGGGTTATCCGTGAGACCATCGGAAGAGACTTGCCGGAAGGCTTCCAGACCTCGGAATTCCTTCAGGAGAAAGGATTTGTGGATTTTATCGTAAAGAGAACGGACATCAGAAATACTGTTGCTAAAACTGTAAATCTGCTGACTTCCCAGGCATAATTTTATTTAACAAAATACATCAATCTCTCTCATTCCGGGAGAGATTTTTATTATGAGGACTTTCAAAATATTTTTCAATACGATCCGGAGCATGAGCTTTCAAAAGATCCGCCGTCTTTTAGGGCTTATCCTTCCCCATCCCATTTTTTCTCTGTTAAGTTTTTATGCCACCATAAAAGCATATACCATCGCGCAGAAAAAATTCCCGGACACCGCCTCTACAAATGGTATTGGAAACGCTTTCAGACACGCGCTTTGGTGTTGCTTCATCATGATGTACTGCTGTAAAGTCTCTTCTCCTCAAAAAGCCCTGAAATTCTGTAAAAGAATTACAGATCTGCATGAAGAGCTCTTCCCTAACAAACCGTTGGAAACCAAGATGGACCTTCACAACAATAAATTTGGAATGGAATATTTCATGGAAATGCTTCAAGGTGTCCATCGTCAGTTTTTTGAAAAGAGCTTTTTCATCGACGGACTCGAAAAGAAAATGAAGGAGGCCAAAGTGCTGAAAAGTACAGATGATGATTTTGAAGGATTTTTGGTCTATCTTGATGAAAAGTGAATGTTAAACCACGGTAAGATTGACCATTGACTCCAAAGGAAATTGAACATTGACAAAGTGAATAGTGAATTTTGCTGCGCAAGTGAATTTCAGACTATTAAAAAATTGACAAGCGGTGCTGATTCAACCAAAGGAATTGACCATTGACAATTCACTCTTTGTAATCTGGACTTTTTTTGATAAGTTTAACCCATATTTAATTCTATCGGATGGTTCTCAGCAGAATTTGGTCGGCATTCATTATCGTTGCCATTGCCATTGCCAGTATAAAATACATTTCATCAAGCTCTTACAAAACCATTTTCAACGATATGGTAGTGGGAAAAGGAGGTGATACCGTGCAGATTGCCACGCAGAAAATCATTGCTCTCTCCCCTGTTTTACGGGATAGCCTGATGAAAAAACCGGATTTTGAGGACAACCGGATTCATTACAAAACTGACTCTTTACGACAAGAAGTAAAAGTCTACCGGGTACAGGAAGCCGACGGCGTGATCGGAACTTCTGAAACAGCCGTCAAGATTTGCCTCGGCCTGATCGGGATAATGGCCCTGTTTATGGGATTCATGAGCATTGCGGAAAAAGCAGGCGGCATCAACCTGCTGAGCCGGCTGATCCAGCCTTTTTTCTCAAAATTATTCCCTGAAATTCCTAAAAACCATCCCGCTTTCGGGCATATGCTAATGAATTTCAGCGCCAATCTGCTTGGTCTGGACAATGCGGCCACCCCATTCGGATTAAAAGCCATGGAAAGCCTGCAAACCCTGAATCCGAATAAAGATACCGCAACCAATTCACAGATTATGTTCCTTTGTCTTCACGCTGGAGGAATGACGCTTATTCCGGTTTCCATCATTGCGCTCCGGTCGTCTGCCGGATCCAAAAATCCTACCGATATTTTCCTGTACTGCATGATTGCGACTTTTGCCGCAACGTTGGCAGCTATGATTATTGTTTCCTTGTATCAGAAAATCAACCTGTTAAAACCTATTGTATTGGCTTATGTCGGTGGAATTTCCGTGCTGATCGGACTTTTGGTATGGTATTTAACTTCTCTCAGCAAGGAAAACCTGGATACGTTCAGCCAGATCTTAAGCAACGGATTAATTCTCTTTATCTTTCTGGCTATTGTTCTGGGTGCGGTGTATAAAAAGATCAATGTTTTTGAAGCCTTTGTGGATGGAGCGAAAGAAGGTTTTACGACGAGTGTGAAGATTATTCCTTATCTGGTCGGGATGCTGATCGCCATTTCGCTTTTACGAACTTCCGGGGTTTTCGATGTTATTATTGATGGAATGAAATGGGTGGCCAATGCGGCTAATCTGGATGCGAGGTTTGTAGACGGAATGCCAACGGCACTGATTAAGCCATTATCCGGTTCCGGAGCACGCGGAATGATGATGGATACCATGGCAACCTTCGGACCGGACAGTTTCCAGGGGAAACTGGCCGCCGTTCTCCAGGGAAGCTCGGATACGACCTTCTACGTGATTGCTGTTTATTTTGGTGCCGTAGCCGTAAAGAATACGAGATATACCGTAATTGCCATGCTTCTGGCCGATCTGGTGGGAATTATCACTTCCATTGTGTTGGCTTATTTATTTTTTGCTTAGAAATTCAAGGTTCAAGATTCAATGTTTAAAGATTGAACATACAAATCAATTAACCTCAAAACAATAAACTTTAAATTTTAGACCATTTATGATTACCGATAAAGAATTTACGTTAAGACTCATCCGCCAATTGAGCCAGGCGCTGGAAAAACTGATTTTAGACAAACCCGAAGAAAGCTTAATGCAGAAAGAACTGGATTTCGATTCTTTGATGCGGGATATTTTTAAGCTTGATTTTACAACGCTTTCCTCAAAATCCAAAGAAGAGATTATTGAAATCGTAAACGAAAGGCAGGAAAGGGATCATAAGGATTATTACGAAATGCTGGGAAACCTTTTCTATTTCAAGGGAAAGACAGAAGCCAACAACGACTTCCTGGATAAAGCAAAAACATTCTACGAGCTGTATCTCCAGAGCAGCGGCATCTTCGCTCTCCCGATTATCAACAGAATATCAGAAGTAAAAAAAGCACTTGAATAAAGTGCTTTTGTATTTTTAGAAAGTAATCTTATACGTTCCTGTAGAAGAAACAGCAGCTTTTTCAGCTTTCACGTATTTCTTCACCCATGAAATTGCGTTGGAAGTAATACAGGGGTCTGAAGTTCCTCCCGATCTTCTCGCGGAAACCACGTTTCCGGCTTTATCTACGGTATAAGCAATCGTTATGGTTCCGCTTGCTGTACAGCTGTTCGCAGGCTGTGCTCCTCCTCTACCCATCGTTCCGGGAATAAACCCTACCAGCTTACGGTCGATGCCTACTTTACTGTCACCGTTTCCGTCTCCCCCCAAAGGATCTCCAGCATTCCCGATTCCGTTGCCGTCACCCTGGCTGCCGGCTTTTATACCGCGACCGCGGATTAGATTTCCGATGGCAGCATTTCCTTTTCCGTCACCGTTTCCTGTTTTTGAGTTAGCCGTTGCAGCTCCGGATTTCTTTGTATTCTTCGTTGCAGAGGTGCTGGTAGCCGATTTTTTATTGTCGGCTTTGGACTCCTCTTTTTTCGGCACCGAAACTTTCGCGTTGTTTCCGGTGATGATTTTATCTTTAGCGTCTGATTTTTTTGTTTCGGGCTGCGGTTCCGGCTGAATAACGGTCTTGGTTTCCGGAACAGCTGTTTCCGCAAGTTCGGGAGTTACCTCATCCGTTGCTGCAGCAAGGCTTCCCGGCTGATCGGCAGGCTCTTCCAATCCTTTTCCGTTGCGGTTGTCCCCGAAATTTACCAGCATGGTCGTAACCACTTCCGGCTGCTGATCGAGTTCAGGTTTTAATTTATAGAGAAATACAAACAGCAGAATGGCAGACCAGATAAGGATAGAAAGCACTGCGCTTTTTATCCTATCTTTGTTTTGCTCATCTTTGTTTACAATATAACTTTTCATCGTATACTTTTTCCGGGTTTTCCGGAAGTATTATTTATCCTTAACGGTTGCAATGGCAATGTTGAATTTATTTTTTTCGGCAATTTCCATTACGAAAACCACGTCTTTGTGAAGGGTATTTTCGTCTGCCCGTATGGTGAAAGATTTATTGGTCTGGTTCGTCAGTTTATTTACGATAGCTTGCTCCAACCCACTCCTGTTTACGGGAACATCATCCACATAATAAGAGCCGTCCGGCTTTACGCTTACCACCAAAGGATTCGGAATATTGTCGGCTGCAGTATCAGCTTTAGGTAATTTTACATCGATCGCGCTTTGGTTGGCTGCCGAGGAAGTTACCATAAAGAAAATCAGCATGAGCAGGATCACATCCGTCATCGCCGCCAGACTGAATTCCGGGTTCGCTCTATTTCTTCTCTGAATTTTCATCTTTTATTTTTTTAGTCAGATACAACCTTTATTAGATTAAAAAACTATAAAGGTTTATTGATCAGGTCTAAAAATTCACCTGACATGTTCTGTGCCTTCAGTACAAATTTATCAATCCTTGTTAATAACAAATTATAGAAGAAGTTGGCCGGAATGGCTACTGCAAGACCTACTGCCGTCTGTCCTAATGCCGTATAGATCCCTTCAGATAGTGTTTTCGGGGAGAAGGATCCGCTGGCATGAGATAAATTGAAGAAAGCAATGATCATCCCGATTACCGTTCCTAAAAGTCCTAACATCGGTGCAATACTCGGCACAACTGCTAATAGATTTAAGTTTTTCTCCATATTGGCTACCTCAACCTGCGCCTGAGACTCCATTGCGCTTACAATATCTGAGACAGGTCTTCCAAGCCTGGAAATCCCTTTTTCAAGAATCCTTCCTTCAGGAGAATTCTGTCTTTTACAGTAATCCAGTGCTGCCTCCATTTTCCCTTCACGGATAAAGTCTTCGATATTATCCATAAAGTTGGAATCCGTCTTTGCGGTTAGTCTCTTAATAAAGAAAAAGCGCTCAAAGAAAAGGTATACTGAAAATACACCCAGCAGCAGCACGGTTGCCATCACGATTTTAGCGAAAGCGCCTCCGTGGAACATGATTTTCCAAAATGAGAATTCTAAATCTTCGGCCGCCACCGATGGCACGGCAGCCTGGGCAAATAACATCTGAGTAAGTTCCGTTAACAGCATTAATGTGTATTTTTATAAAAGTTGTAACGACAAAAATAGTGGAATATTATGAATTGATCTCTTAAAAAATGCTTAAAAAGCAACTTAAATTCTGTCTCTCCATAAAGCAGCAAATTTCTTTCCAAAAATACATTTGAAAAGAAATCTGATATAAGGATAAGATAAAAGAAGGATTAATCTTCGTCTACCTCAATTTCTTCCTGTTTGAATTCGCATTTCAGCCTGAAAGGAATAGGATTTTCGGAACCTGTGTAGAAATCATCAATTGTCCCTTTCCAAATTACCTCAAGCTCACCTTCCTCGTTTTTCTCAAACTTAAGTTCGTTATCATAGATGAAAGCGTCTTCGTCATCAAAAAGGTTGACCTCCGTGTAGATATCTTCATCAGTATCGTTAATGGTGATGGTTTTGCCTTCGATTTCTGCCGTATCGATAGGAAAATCGAAAACTTCAAGAGAAAGCTGCGGAAAGTTATACTGTAAAGAATCATCTTCTACATGATCCAACCCGTCATCCGTGATAATCTCAACCTCTAGGAAATGTTGCTGGTTGCTGTAAACCGCTTTACAATAAGTATTTCTTATATTGTACTTTAGCGTTTCCTCCGGATGGTAAATTTTTAAAATCCCTTTCATTATTTCTTAAAAAAGAGCTGTAATACTATGATTGTTAAACGTTTTCAACAAAGATAAAAAATAGATTGAATGTGAAAAATTTTTTGAAAGTATTTTTAGAAAAATCCGCAGCAATTAGTCATAAGCTGTGTTAATAAGAAGGTCCTGATAAAACTCACTGCGTTTCTCCGAACTGACAAACTCTATAAATAAAGATCTGTGTTTTTAAATAAATCAGACATCAGAAATAATCTTTTCAGGGTTCTGTTTTAAATATTTACATTTGTTTGATAAAGAATTCTGAAATATGAAAAACATTTTAGCAAAAGGCATGGTCGGGTTAGGCCTCATCATAAGCCTTGCTTCGTGCAGGAAATCCGATTCGCCTTTAACGAAGGTGACCCCGTCCAATCTGGATTCCATTGCGGCCAATTATTATGAGCAGTACCTAAAATTATATCCACTGGATGCCACTTCGCAGGGAGATCTCAGATACAATGATCAACTGCCGATCAATATAGACAAGGATTTCATTGGCGGAGAAGTCGATTTTTACAATTCCGTGCAGAAGCAGCTTGAAAATGTGGATTATAAAAACCTTTCCGATCAAGACAAAGTAATATATGATGTCCTGGATTTCACTTTAAAAGACAAAGCCCAGGCCTACAACTACCACCCGGAATATATTCCTTTCACCCAGTTCGGAGGCCTGCCGCTGAATTTTCCGCTGTACGGAAGCGGAGAAGGCAGCCAGCCTTTTAAAACGGAAAAAGATTATAATGACTGGCTGAAGAGAATGGAAAAATTTCCGGAATGGATGGAAGCGGCCACCGATAATTTCCGGGAAGGAATCAACAATAAGATGGTCCTGCCTAAAAAACTGGTGATCAAAATGATTCCGCAAATGAGAGCAGAAGAGATTACAACAACAAACCCGGATAAAAATATTTTCTTCGGACCGCTCAGGAAATTCCCGAAGGACTTCACCAAGGAACAAAAGGACCGATTTACCAAACTGTACAAGGAGGCTGTTACAAAGAATATTATTCCTGCCTACATAAAAATGGGCGATTTCCTGGAAAAAGAATATCTGCCGAAAGCCAGGGATACGGACGGCTATAACAGCTTACCGAATGGCAAGGAAATTTACCGGTATTATGTGAAAAGCTGGACAACGACCGATAAAACGCCTGAAGAGATCAATAATATCGGACTTCAGCAGGTGGCCATGCTCCGTGCGGAAATGGAAAAGGTGAAACAGCAGGTAGGTTTTACGGGGACACTGGAAGAGTTCATCAATTACGTTAAAACAGATCCTAAAGCCATGCCGTATAAGACTTCGACAGAGGTTCTGGCTGCGTTCAACGGGATTTTAACTAAAATTACGCCCAAGCTGAAAACGATGTTCTCCGTAACCCCGAAAACCGGGTTTGAGATCAGGCAGACGGAGAAGTTCCGGGAAGCCAGTGCCAGTGCAGAATACATCCAGGGGACACCGGACGGAAAAAGGCCGGGTATTTTTTATGTTCCGCTTCCTGATCCGACGAAATTCAATTTGACCTCGGGAATGGAATCGCTGTTTCTTCACGAGGCCATTCCGGGACATCATTATCAGGTTTCCCTGCAGCAGGAAAACACAAAGCTTCCCAAGTTTATGCGGTTTGGATGGTTCGGTGCCTATGGTGAAGGCTGGGCCCATTATTGTGAAACTTTAGGCCCGGAGTTCGGACTGTATACAGATCCTTATCAGAAAATGGGCTACCTAAGCGACCAGATGCTGAGGGCGGTACGATTGGTAGTAGACACAGGACTTCATACAGGGAGAATGACCAGAGAACAGGCCATCCGATATTTCCTGAACAATATTTCCTATGATGAAGCAGGTGCTACGGCAGAAGTAGAGAGATATATGGCGATGCCGGGACAGGCTCTGGGATATAAAATAGGTTCATTAAGAATCCGTGAGCTAAGGGAAAAATACCAGAAAGAACTGGGAAGCAAATTCAGCCTGGCAAAATTTCATGATGAAATTTTGAGTCAGGGCTGTCTTCCTCTGGATGTTTTGAACAGAAAAATGGAACTTTGGGCGAAAAAACAGAAATAATTTAACGCAAACCCGATGGAGAACCGGATTTTCAGACTGGAAGAAGGAAGCCGGATGCTGAAAATTCTTTTTGTCAATAGTAAGATTAAAAGTACTGGCTATCAAATGAATCATTTATTGTCTGCTATTCACTTCATAACTCATAATCTATAACTAACAAACAGATGTTTACCATAGAACAAATTGAAACCGCACACGATAAAATACAATCCGGAGCCGATTTCCCGGATTATATCAAAGAAATAAAAGCACTGGGCGTACAGTCTTTTGAAACCTGGGTAAAAGACAGCCATACCGAATATTTTGGAAAAAACGATTTCAGGGCGGAATCAAAACCCAAGTATACTGAACTTACCATCGCTGATGAAACGGATAAAGATACGTTCATACGGCAGTTAAAGAGCCATCAGAAAGGAGAAACGGATTACATGAAATTTTGCGAAGACTGCGCCACAACGGGAATTGAAAAATGGATCGTTGACCTGGCTGCCCATACCTGTATTTATTACGATAAAGCCGGAAATGAAATTTTAAGGGAAGAAATTCCACATTAAATATAAAGTCACAAATTAATTTTTGTGGCTTTTTTGTTTAGCTTTATACTTTGAATCAAATCATGATAAAAATAGCTCATGTCATTATAAATTTTGTTTTGGGATTGTGTTTTTTAAGCTGTAAATCTGAGAATAATAAAATCGAACAGTTTGAAAAAATTACAGTTGATAAAAATTTAAGCGAAAATGATACATTCAAAATTCTATCAAAATATTATGAGCTTAAATTATTTAATAGTGAAAAGTTGAAAGTGTCACAAGAACGGCTTATATTGTCCAAAAAGATAGATTTTATAGTCACTTTTATAAATACAGGCACTTTCAGTTCTATGATTATAAATGTAAAGCAGAGCAAGATGGAGACACCACCAATATTTGGCTTAACAATTACAATGGATATTTTGGAAACGGTGTTTTAGTAAAGGTTTTTAAAGATCAGTTTATCATAAAAGATATTAATCCGAAAACGTTGAAAGGTGAAATAAAGTTTCTAAAAACGTATCCGAATTCTCAGAAACTGGTTCTTAATCAAGCTAAATTTAAAAAAAATGACAGTATTTATGGGTTTATAGATTATAATACAAATCTGGATTCATTGGTCACAAAAAACTTTAGAGGATATTTTAAAACCACAATCAAATAAAATGATAACTGAAAATATAAAATCCCTTTTCATAAGAGATTTAAACAAATTAAAACTAGAAATCGAAGCCTACCAAACCGAGGAAGTAATCTGGAAAATCGATAAAAACATTTCAAATTCCTCAGGGAATCTGGCACTGCACCTGGTAGGAAACCTCAGCCATTTCGTAGGAGCCATTTTGGGAAATTCAGGATATGTAAGGAACAGGGAACTTGAATTTTCGCTAAAAGATGTTCCGAGAGCGGAATTGATTCAGCAGATCGAAAAAGTTACCGAAACGGTGACACTTACCCTTGAAAATATATCGGCAGAAGAACTTGAAAAAGATTTCCCCGGGGATCCGTTAGGTTATAAAATGACCACAGGCTATTTCCTGATCCATCTTTTCGGACATTTGAGTTACCATTTGGGACAAATTAATTATCACCGCCGAATGCTGGATGAATAAATGGATTACAGTTTAAAAACAGATTAGAGTTCAATTTGGGGAGCCTGGATTTTAAATAGTCGCTCCTTAAATCTCATTTAATGTACTGAATATTAGTTATTTAAATTCAAAAGCATTTGTTTTTTCTTGCAAGTTTTTGTAACTTAGGGCATTAAAACCTTGCAAATATGTTGGGAAAAAATCCAAAAAAACAGCCGGAATTATTCCGTCCGATGTTAGTAGATTTTATTGATGACAATAACGAACTGGTTCTGCTGTCCAATAAAATAGACTGGGATTATTTCGAAAAAGAATTTTCTCCGCTTTATTCCACGACAGGTAATCCCAGCCATCCGATTCGCTTTATGGTAGGCTGTTTGCTTTTAAAGCATTTGTATAATTTGGGTGATGAAACTCTTGCGTCTGCATGGATTACGAATCCTTACATGCAGTATTTTTGTGGCAGAGTTTTCTTTGAACACAAATTCCCTTGTGACCCGAGTAATTTTGTTCATTTCCGAAAAAGAATTGGCAAAAATGGGATTGAGAAAATCTTTTCCTACAGTGTAAGTATGCATGATGCAAAGACTAATACCTCGAATTTTGTTTTATCAGACACGACTGTTCAAGAGAACAACACGACTTTCCCCACCGATGCAAAACTGTGCAAGAAAGTCATTGACTATTGCAACAAAATTGCCGAAAACCAAGGTGTAAAACAAAGACAACGCTATACGAAAGTCAGCAAGCAATTGGTTCGTAACACTTACAATGGCAAACATCCCAAACGGGCAAAAACAGCAAGAAAGTCACAAAGACAACTAAAAACGATTGCCTTGCGGCTGATAAGAGAACTGGAACGTAAATTGACATCTGTGCAAAAGGAGTTTTACAAAGAAACCCTTTCTTTTTACACCAAAGTTGTCACACAAAAAATAACCGATAAAGATAAAATTTACAGCATCCATAAAGCTTTTAACCCGATGTATTGCCAAAGGAAAAGCGCATAAACAATACGAGTTTGGCAATAAAGTAGGACTTATAGCCACCGCTAATAAAGGCAGGAAAATCATTCTTGGTATTAAATCATTTTTGCAAACGCCTTATGATGGTCACACCATTGAACCGCTTTTGGAACAAATGGAAAACAGCGGTCAGAGGCTTCCCAAAGAACTTGTTTACGACCGGGGTGGAAGAGGAAAATCAGAAATAAAAGGCGTAAAAATATCCACTCCAAGCACTCCAAGAAAATCAGACACCGCTTATCAAAAACAGTCAAAACGCAAAAAGTTTAGAACCAGAGCAGCAATAGAATCCATCATCGGACATTTAAAAACTAACTTTAGACTTGCACAGAATTACTTCTTGGGAGAATCCGGACCGCAAATCAATGCATTATTAGCTGCAACTGCATGGAACATGAAGAAAATGATGGAAATCCTAAAAGAGAAAATCATTTTCTATTTTTCAAACTTATTTAGTATTCTCATACATTGTAATTTAGGTAATAAAAATTTGAAAATGATACCTTGTTAAGGAGTGACTAAATAGAATTTCTTTTAATATGTAATAAACGATTTAATGATACCATAGATCGTTGGGTTGACAAGCTCAACTTCCAACATCCGGCTTCCCTCTTCCAGCCTGTTAATCCTATTTCTACTTCGGAGTTTACGTTATATTTAATTATTTCTCAAAAAGCATCCTGGTAATAAAATCCTTTTCTCCGTTTCCGCGGGCGGGAGAATATTCCCTTCCGTAATAGATGATCTGGAGATGCAGTTTGTTCCATGCGGTTGCCGGCCATAAGGATTTGGCATCTTTCTCCGTTTCCACCACGTTTTTGCCTGAGGTCAGCTTCCATTTTGTCATCAGGCGATGGATGTGGGTATCTACCGGGAATGCAGGAAAGCCGAAAGCCTGACTCATCACAACCGAAGCGGTTTTGTGGCCAACGCCCGGCAAGGCTTCCAACTCTTCGTAAGTTTTCGGAACTATTCCATTGTGTTTTTCAATGAGCAGTTCGGACATTCTTTTCAGGTTTTTAGCCTTTTGGTTGGAGAGCCCGATTTCTTTAATCAGTTCTTTGATTTCAAAAGCTTCAAGGCGTGCCATTCTCTGCGGTGTTCCGGCTACCCTGAACAGCTCGGGCGTTACCTGATTCACTTTTTTGTCCGTAGTCTGTGCAGAAAGGGCAACCGCAACCAATAGGGTGAACGGATCGGTATGATCCAAAGGAACGGGGACCTGCGGGTATAATTTTTCCAATTCCGTAAGGACGGTCTCGGCTCTTTGCTTTTTTGTCATATAACCATTAAATTTGAACAAAAATAAATCATTATGTTGAAAATCGGAGATCAATTACCGGAATTTAAAGGAATAAATCAGAACGGCGAAACCATTGATTCAAAAAATTTAACCGGAAAAAAGCTGGTTGTTTTCTTCTATCCAAAAGCCAATACCCCCGGATGCACAGCGGAAGCCTGTAATCTGCGCGATAATGATTCAGAGCTGAAGAAGCAGGGTTTCCAATTACTGGGCGTAAGTGCAGACCCGGTGAAAAGCCAGAAAAATTTCAGCGAAAAATATGAGCTGCCGTTTGATATCATTGCCGATGAGAACCGCGACATCATCGAAAAATTCGGCGTTTGGCAGCTGAAAAAATTTATGGGGAAGGAATTTATGGGTGTCGTAAGAACCACTTTTGTTTTCGATGAAAACGGAATCTGTACACAGGTGATCGATAAAGTGAAAACCAAGGATCACGCGGCGCAAATTCTGGAAAAGTAATTCTTTGTTTACAAAAACGTACCGGATTTCCTTTTGGTATAACGACATGAGAATATCTTATCCGATAAGGTATTCTTTTCTTGCTAAAATTTATTCGGTTTCATAATACATCAGTTCTTCCGGATCGTTTGGAATAGTCACATATTTCCGGAATCTTAGGCCCAGCTTCTCAATTAATTTTTGAGAAGAAAAATTATCTTTTGTGGTAATTGCCGAAATTTTAATCAGACCAAAATCATTCATCCCGACCGACTTTATTTTTAAAGCCGCTTCATACGCATAGCCCTTTCCTTCAAATTCATCCAGTAAAGAAAACCCGATATCCACAACATCCAGTCCTTCCCTTTCGAAAATTCCCACTCCGCCGATTTTATGGTTGCCTTCCTTTGTTATCATTAGATAATTTCCATAGCCCAACCGCTCAAACTGTGGCAGAAACCGGTTTTTAATATAATCTCCGGCATCCGCAACCGTCTTCAGATTCCGGTCTCCGATAAACTGAATAAATTTCGGACGGTTATAAAGATCCAGAATAAAATCCGCGTCTTCCAAGGACATGGGACGAAGGATCAAACGTTCGGTTTCGTAAATATTATCTGCGCGATCTTGAGGGTTTCTTTTTAGGGTCATCTTTGGGTTCTTCTTTTTTCTCGATTTTTAAAAGCCGGGGATTATTCGTACATTTTTTATTATACAGTTCAATATAAGCGCCGTTGTCTTTCACCTCCGTAATGGTTCCTGAGACTTTATTAACGGTTAAAGTATAGTGTTTTTTCTGATAGGGGCATTCTCTGGAAGTCAGTTTTCCCAAATCCAGGTAATAATTGGATTTGTCTTCGGAATAATTTCCGGCCATATCTTTGAATTCCTCATCAATAATATACCCATCTGCTGCTGCAAGAACCGCCGCTTCCTGAACATCATCCGCCTTTCCGATAAATTTTTTCAGCTCTTCCGGATTGGTAACGTATTCGGTTTTCCCGCCCGCGGAGTATACGATATAATAAAACTCGTCCTCTTCCGCGATTCCTATATTAAATCCTGAAGACGGAGAAGTATAATCTTTTACCGTGCCTACCTGTTTTAACACATTATCCTTTCCATAGCTTTTATGAATGAGAAGCCAGGAATCGATCTTCATATTCGGGATAATTCTCTGTAAGAGACCCGAAACATTGGGAAACTGCTTTTTTTCCTGAGAAAATGCAAAAATTCCTAAAAACAGAAAAACAAATACATGAAATTTGGTGGTAAGTTTAAACATAGTAAAAGAACGCAGAAAGCCTGCAGATTATTTTATATGAACCGGTCTCCTTTTTTAAGGTTTTTCAGATCGAGCACATAGTCTTTTATTAACTGATCATTGTCTCTCGGACAGATCAGCAATGCTTTATCGGTATCTACGATAATATAATTTTCCAGCCCGTCAATAATCACCGCCTTACTATTATTCTTCATACGGATTACATTTCCTTTGGCATTGTAAGTAAGGATAGGCTGCTTGGCTTTTAAGGCATTCAGATTTTCGTCTTTATCGGCATTTTCGTACACGGAAGTCCAGGTTCCGAGATCACTCCATCCCAAATTGGCAGGAATGACATATACATTCGTGGCTTTTTCCATGATCCCGTTATCGATAGAAATTTTCTGCACTTTCGGATAGATCAGTTCAATACAGTTCTTTTCGCTGTCTGCATTATATTCACACGCCATAAAATGCTGGGTCATGTCCGGAAGATAGGTTTCAAAAGCATGCTGAATACTTTTAACACTCCAAATAAAAATTCCCGCATTCCAAAGGAAATCCCCGCTCTCCAAAAAACTTTTGGCAATTTCCAGAATCGGTTTTTCAGTAAACGTTTTTACTTTATAATAATCGGAATCATGATTGTCCACAAACTGGATATACCCATAGCCCGTATCCGGCCTGGTAGGAGTAATGCCCAAAGTAACCAGGTATTCATTTTCCGAAGCGATATCAAAAGCCAGCTTTACTTTTTCAAGAAAAACTTCTTCTTTCAGGATCAAATGATCCGCCGGCAGAACAATCATAGTCGCATCCGGATTGATTTCAGCAATTTTATTGGCCATATAAAGATTGCAGGGGGCCGTATTTTTCAGCAGGGGTTCTCCAACGATATTTTCCTCAGGAATTTCCGGAAGCTGCTGGTGGGAAAGCTCTACATATTCTTTATTGGTAATAACAAATATGTTTTCATTAGGAATGATTTTGCTGATCCGGTCATAAGTCTGTTGAATCATGGTGCGACCCACTCCCAAAATATCCTGAAACTGCTTCGGAAACTTCTGTGTACTCATAGGCCAGAACCGGCTTCCGATTCCTCCTGCCATAATCACACAATATCTATCTGACTGTAACATTTTTAAGTATATTTTTCTACCCTTGCCAACGGTTTGAAAGAGTACTTCCTTCCCGTATCCAGGTGCCTGCAAAGATAGTTTTTTTTAATCAGACCTTCTAAAAGGTACTTTTCATTTCGGTAAACAAAGAAATCTCCTTTCTTTAATGTTTCGATAAAAACAAGGGTATCATCCTGTCCTTCAATATGAAAATACTTTACCAGATCCGGGCTTGCCATAAAATTGGCTTTCGGGGATTTTGAAAACTCTACAATAATTGGTCGCAGATTTTCTTCATATACATCAAGGCTCTGCAACAGCATTTTCCTGAAAGTTTCTTTCCATTCGTTGCCGTGCGGTGAGATTCTGCGTCCATATTTTTCAAAGGCGATCAGGTGTGCCAGCTCATGGGTTAGCACAAAGAAAAACAATTGTGGAACCAGCGTAGAATTAATGGTAATTTCATGCGAACCATCCGGAAGCTTACGGTAATCGCCAAGCTTTGAATTCCGGTTACGCGTAATTTTTATATGAATATAATAATCGGCAAACCAGATTTTTAAATACGGCAGGGTATTTTCAGGTAAGTACTTCTCTAGAGGCTGGATCGACATTTTTACAAGCTCAACGGAATTCCTGCATAGAAATTCAGCAGTTTAAGACTGAACACGTAATTATATTTGGCCTGTGCCACAGATCCCTGGGCATTGGCGTAGTTGTTTCTGGCTATATTTACATCGTAGATCGTAGATCTTCCTGCCGCATAGCTTTTATCTGCAAAATCCAGTGCCAGTTTGGTGCTTTTTTCAGCCTGAAGGGCAGATACATAAATTTCATAGTTTGCATCCACATCAAACTGTGCCTTCTGAACATTTTCACGGATTACCTGCTTTTGCTGTTGCAGCGTAACTTTGGCAATGTTTTCATTCAGCCTGGACTGCTCTACCTGGAGTTTTGTGATTCCTTTATTAAAGATCGGGATATTTAAAGAAACAGCTGCCTGCTGGCCAAAGTTATCTTTATATTGCCCAAAATAATTTCTTTCATATACCAAATTCCCAAATTCATCTCTTCCTGTAATATTGGTATTCAGAAGATTATTATAGAATGTTCCGATTCCCACACTTGCCGTTACCGTAGGCCAAAATGCGGTCTTATTAATTTCTGTCTGAGCTTCGGCAGACTTGATGCGGCTTTCTGCCGCTTTGATCTGAGGCTGGTTTTCATAAGCCGTGGCCAGCACTTCATCCACTCCTTTCAGTTGTGGAGCAAGCTGATCCGGAATATCCACATCTTCCACATCAAAATCCTTGTACTCCTGAAGCTGTAAAAGCTGGGCCAAAGCAAACAGGCTTCTTCCCACGTTTATTTCTGCCGTCTTCAGATTCTGCTTTTCCCGGGCCAGCCCGGCCTCCGCTTCTGCGAGAACCGTTTGAGCCGTAGTCCCTATTTCTGTGGTAATTTTTGAGCGGTCGTACTGCTTCTGAGCATTTTCCACGGCAGCTTTTGAAATCTTTACGATTTCTTTATTCAGTAGGGTGGTTAGATACTGCTGGGCGATCTGAAGCGAAATATCATTCTTGATGGTTTCAATATCATATTGGCTGGCCTCAACATCAAATTCCGTTTTTCTGACGGTTTTTTCCAGTCTTCCGTAATTGAAAACCAGAATATCCGCTCCCAGATTGGCACTGTTGCTAAAACGGTCGTTTCTTAAGCTTCCCGTACCGAAAGAGGTCTGTCCGAAGCTTACCGTGTTTCCCATATTTGCCGATATGGACGGAAGATAATTTTTCTTCGCAATTTTCAGGTTCAGATCCTGTGCTTGTTTCGAGTATTCGTTTTGGATCACCTGAAGATTATGCTCGGTTGCATAATCCACGCACGCTCTCAAAGACCATTTTTTCTGGGCATTGACAGCCAGGCACGTTAATCCCAAAACAATAGTCAAAACTCTTTTCATGTTAAATATTTTTCCCTATTAGACGAAGTAAATATAAAAAAGTTACACTTTGCTGTTTCTTTTTGAAAAACTTTTGAGAATTTTGTATCATGACTCATGAACAATACCGGGAAGCCGTAGACTGGCTTTTTGTACAGGCTCCCAATTACCAGATCGACGGGCAGAAGGCCTATAAGCCCGGACTGGATAATATCAGAAGACTCTGCGATTTTTTCGGAAATCCGCAGGAAAAAATAAGATGCGTCCACATCGGGGGAACAAACGGTAAAGGATCTTCCAGCAATATGCTGGCTTCTGTCTTACAGGATGCTGGATATAAAGTAGGTTTGTACAACTCTCCCCATCTTATCGATTTTACGGAACGTATTAAAGTAAACGGCAACAATTGTGATAAGGAATTTGTTTTTGATTTTATCCAAAAGTTAAAAAATCTTCCGGGAGATATTCAGCCGTCTTTCTTTGAGTTTACCACGATCATGGCTTTTGAATACTTTTACCACCAACATGTAGATATAGCCATTATTGAAGTGGGGTTAGGAGGAAGGCTGGATTCAACTAATATTATCCAGCCATTGGTTGCTGCGATTACCAATGTCCAACTGGACCATCAGAATATTTTGGGAGACACCATTGAAGAGATTGCTTCGGAAAAGGCAGGAATCGTAAAACCGAATATTCCTGTTGTTTCAGGAGATGAAAATGAAACGGTAAAAAATATCATCCGGAATAAAGCAGCCCAGGAACATGCTTCATTCATTGATGCTTCTTTATTCGAGACTGCATTGAAATCCGATCTGAAAGGAAATTATCAGACAAAAAACATAAAAGTAGTCCTGAGCTTAATTGAAGAATTAAAGAAATTGAATTTTACCATTTCCGATGAAAATATTGAAAACGGACTTTTACATGTTCATCAGAATACCGGTTTTATAGGACGCTGGTTTGAATTTTCGAAAGATCCGCTCACGATTTGCGATACGGGACACAACCAGGCCGGACTGGAATATGTCTTTACACAGCTGAATTCTATTGACCGACACAAACATGTTGTTTTAGGTTTCGTCAATGACAAAAAAATCGATGTTGTCATGAAGATCCTGCCGGAAAATTCTACGTTTTATTTTGCAAAACCTTCTATTCATCGGGGAAGACATCCGGAAGATTACGAAAACATGCTGCAGGAGGCAAAAATTTCTTATAAAATTTTCAATTCAGTGCAGGATGCGTATCTTTCTGCAAAAGAGCAATGTACAGCCGAAGAATTGATTTTTATCGGCGGGAGCAACTTTGTTGTGGGAGAATTTTTAGAAAAAAATTTGGAGGTTTCCAAATAAGTCGTATATTTGCACCACTCTAATCGAGGAAACAACGATAAAGAGGGTTCTTAGCTCAGTTGGTTCAGAGCATCTGGTTTCCACCCAGAGGGTCGGGGGTTCGAATCCCTCAGGACCCACAGAAACGGAAACGAAACCTTTCAAAAAAATTCGGGTCCTTAGCTCAGTTGGTTCAGAGCATCGGGTTTACACCCAGAGGGTCGGGGGTTCGAATCCCTCAGGACCCACAGAAAAGGAAACGAAACCTTTCAAAAAAATTCGGGTTCTTAGCTCAGTTGGTTCAGAGCATCTGGTTTCCACCCAGAGGGTCGGGGGTTCGAATCCCTCGGGACCCACAGAAAAGGAAACGAAACCTTTCAACAAAATTCGGGTTCTTAGCTCAGTTGGTTCAGAGCATCTGGGTTACACCCAGAGGGTCGGGGGTGCGAATCCCGCAGGACCCACAGAAAAGGAAACGAAACCTGTCAAAAAAATTCGGGTTCTTAGCTCAGTTGGTTCAGAGCATCTGGTTTACACCCAGAGGGTCGGGGGTTCGAATCCCTCAGGACCCACAGAAACGGAAACGAAACCTTTCAAAAAAATTCGGGTTCTTAGCTCAGTTGGTTCAGAGCATCTGGTTTACACCCAGAGGGTCGGGGGTTCGAATCCCTCAGGACTCACAGAAAAGGAAACGAAACACTTCAAAAAAATTCGGGTTCTTAGCTCAGTTGGTTCAGAGCATCTGGTTTACACCCAGAGGGTCGGGGGTTCGAATCCCTCAGGACCCACAGAAATCTCTCTTTTTAAGGGAGATTTTTTTTGTTAAAAATTTAACTATAAACATGAAAACAATAATTTTACTTTCTGTATTTATTTTAACTTTTGCGAAAGGCCAGGTTCCCGGGACCCAGGATATGTCGTTCGGTACAAACGGAAAAACTGAATATTTATATGATCCTGCCAGTGTAAAAGGCTTTCACGGATATACAATGAATATACTTCCTGATAATCGTTTTTTTGTCGGCGGAGTATCAAATTGGGGCTGCAGTTCCAATCAATACTATACTGGCGTTCTCACAAAATTTACCTCCAACGGAATTCCAGATACTTCATTCGGACAAAATGGAGCCAACGGAAACTTTGGAGTAATAACAGAAATACAGCCAGCATCCGATGGAAATTATTTGATTATAAACCAATATGCAAATCTTACCAAAATAAATGCAGCAGGCAATCCTGTTACCTCATGGGGCACAAACGGAAGCATAAGCCTTCCCTACGAGCAAACTATACGTGACTGGAAAGAAACTTCTACCCACGAGATTATCATGACGACAGTAAAAAGAAATTATGATAATAAACTTTACACAACCCTTTATAAATTTAATCCGGACGGAAGTGTTCAGACCGCTTTCGGAAATAATGGAAAAATAGAATTTGGAACAAGCCCAAACTGGATTCTAACAAATGTTAATATTGATAATGACGGCAACTATATATTTACCGGTAAAAAAACGATTGGCGCTACCTACGGTGATGCAAATATTGTCGTTTATAAAACAAACCCTCAGGGACTTCCGATAGCTACTTTTGGAACAAACGGCAGCCTCACTATAACCAATTATATCGCATATGATAATAAGCAGCATTTTTCGTTTTTGACACCGGATAACAGTATCGTAATAAGCACTATCGGAAAAATGGGTCCTGCTTCCAACAATCGCTGCCTTATCATGAAAATCCTTGCTAATGGTACGCTGGACAGCAATTTCAACAACGGCTTTAAATATACATCAAATTATATGGAACCCATCAGTTCCTATTACATTGACAATAGCTTTTATATCGTAGGAGAAATGGGAAATATATCGTACATGATAGGAAAAATAAACAGTTCCGGAAATGTAGACAATACCTATAATAGCGGAGGATATATAACAATCCCGCGGTTAACCGGCAATCACAATGGAACAAGAACAATGCTGCATGGTGATAAGATTATTCTGGCGGAAACCATGGATAATTTTTATTGCGCCCAGTCCAATTGGAAACTGGTGATGAGAAGGTTCAGTTTTGATTCATTCACCCCACTTTCAACAAATGAAACTACCTTTACTAAAAATATCAACATCTATCCGAATCCTGCTGATAATAGAATTTTCTTAGAAGGGTTTGATAGAAGAATTGAATTGGTTTCGATTGATGGTAAGAAAATCAAAGCCGATCTAAAAGATGAAGGAAAAACAATCAGTATGGATATCAGCCACCTGATAAAAGGTATGTACATTATAACAGGAAAAAATTCCAATGGAAAAATAGTATCTAAAAAATTTTTTAAGAACTAATCTTTTAAACTGATTGAAAAATCTCTCAAGTTTTTTGAGAGATTTTTTTAGGATCAGTGCCAAAACCTGGGGACTAGGCAAAAATATTAGTTTTTAGGTTTCCACTTCTTATTACTAATTGTAAGATTCGATGATAAGATTTACATAATTTAAAAAAAAATAAAACACGTCGAGTTTTTGCGCAGTCAGGATTTAGCTTTGCTTTTAGAAATATTTAAACAAAATATTAATTACTAAAACGCAAAGCTTATGGAAGAATTCGATGACGAATTTGGTGATTTATCAGAGTTCAAAACACGCTCTTTTGAAGAATTAAATCAAAGATCTAAACAAAACAATGCTTTTGTCAACACAATGATCAACAAGGATGATTTTCCTGATTACAGAAGCCCATTTCACGATTACAGAAACACACCATCCGGATACTCTTATCTTACGGACAATTCCATATCTTCCGTTTTTCCTTCTACAGGATTAAATGAAAAAGGAGAAAAGGGTTATGAATATTATGCAGAAGTGCTTCCTTGTGAAACGGGCTCACAGGTATATGGAAGCTATCAGGCTAATGCCAGAAAGAAACAGGCTTTATTCCTGTTTTATGAGAAACCAAATCCGAACAAATCCAACTTTGCAGGAGACTTTTATATTGCCAAGATGGGAGATTATTTTGTTCAGCTCTTTAAGAGATTTCCTGAACCATTACCCTCAAGTGTCGGTGGAAAATTCTTCAGGAATATTTCTTCCATGGAAGACGAAGCTGCTTACCTGGCCCAGTTAGCATATACTTATGAGGGAGATAAAATCAATGCTGCTCTGGTGCGTGATGCCTTAATGAGAGAGTATCAGTTTTTTACCGGAGACAGAAGATTTGAAGAAACCATAGGTAATATTTCTTCTATTCCAGCTGATGCGATTGGATGGTGTGCAGAACAATTAGAAAGTTTAAAACCCACAGAAAAGCATTACAATCCCGAAGCTAAAGACTATTCTCCTCTTGTTCCTATCATAGGAGCGGTTAACCTGAATAAGGCTGCACAATTCTTTGAGAGGTTAGGTGAAAATCCTTTTGTTCAGGGAGCAGAAGTTGCTTTCTCAAAAGTATGGTCATTGGTGAAACAGGCCGCAAGCAAAGTTAAAGATGCCTCAGTAGAACATCTTCCTGACGCTTTTAAAAAACTCATTAATAAAATTACAGGTGTTATTAATCATATTCGGTCCTTTCTTACCAATGTAACAGATAATATTAGTGAAATGGCTAAACAGGGAATAGAAATTCTTAAGCTGGCCAATGCTTTTTATTGTGGTGTTCATAGTGGGCTTATCAGCCTTATCCAATGCTTATTGTATATTTTAGAGTTTCTTTTACAGCCTGCGACAACTTTTTCCTACCAACAATATCTTGAAAGAAGAGATTTAATGGAGAAAGCAGAGGATGCAGTAGACTGGATAACAGAGAATGTTCCTAAATTCTTACAGGGCGTAAAAGATCTTTTTAAAGCAAGCGGAAGTATTTCTCAGTCTGATATGGAAGGAATATTTGATAAGATGAAGGAGTATTTTGGTGATATTTCTCGCTATACGGTAGCTTTTTATGTGGGTATCTTTGCATTTGAATTACTGATAAACATTCTCCTTCTAATCTTTACAGAAGGTGCAGGTAATGTGATAAAGGGAGCCACTTATGTACAGAAAGCAGCAAGCTTATTAAAGGTTCTGGCAAGGGAAACGGTTTCTGTAGCCACCTTAGGAATTACGGATTTGCCGGCTTTTCTTTCAAGATTTATTGTTAGATTTGGGAAAGCTTGTGCCAAGGGATTTAAAGGATTTATCCGCTTCATTGAGGATCTGTTACAAGGTGCTAAAAATGGGGCTAAAGCTGAGGATTTAGCCATGACAGCAGAGGAAATTGAGGAAGTTGCATTAAAAGGAAAGAAGGTCCAGAGTATTTTCAATATCCTGGCCAGTGCAAGAGCAGGATTTAAAAAGGTGGGGATTGAGATTGTAGCAAAAGTTGATGGCTATCTTCTGAAATGGAAAGAAAAACCTATCTTCAGAGGAGATTTTAAAGAGGTTAATGCATTCTGGAGTAAAATTCTGAAACCTAAATTAGGTGCCGGGACAGGAGGAGCATTGAAATATCTTGAAGTCCTTTCCAGAAATATGGTTGCTCAAGAGCATAATATGTCTTGTGCTGCTGCTTGTATAAGGCAGTTGGCTAAAGATAATGGTATTGAAATGACTGAATCTGCAATACGAAAATTAGCAGGAACTACAGAAGAATTAGGAACTTATGAGAAAGGGATGTCTGATGCAGCACAGAAAATCTTTAAAGAAAATGAATTTAGCGAGGGAACAATAGACCATATTCCTGTAGAAACTTCTGAATTGATTGAGATACTTGGTAAGAAAAACCATTGGATTGCCTGGATAAAAGAATCTCCTAATGGAGGTAACCATGCTATTATTATAGATAAGTTTGAAAATGGCTTAGTCTATATTAGAGACCCTTGGCCAATAGAAGGAATAAATAAAGGGAAAGGAGTAGAGGCAACCATAAAATTAGAAGATTTTGAAGTAGCATGGAGTAGAACAGGTAAATATGCATTTTGGTTTAAAAAATAAAAAGTAAATTATGAATATCAACCAATTACAAGAAGAATTAGAAAGTTTGGGATACTATTGTTACAAAAAAAATGGAGTGTTGTTTTCTGGTATTAAAGGAGATAAAGGTCCTATTGAAGGTACTTTTGTTTTAAATAATACATTTAGCATTAGTTTAATAAATAAAATAACTATCAGTTATCTAGTGGGTCAGATTTCTACAGAAAAAGAATTTAAAACCATTAAAGAACTTCTTAAGTTTGTGAAACAAGTGTTTCCATTAGAAGAATAATCCTTATAACAAATAAACCATTCCTGCTCTTGGAATGGTTTTCTCTATAATTATAAGAACAAGTATCAGTTAGTTCTATTTAAAGTATTCAACACCATTTTCTCCAACATAGGCTTCCTTTCCATTATCAAGAAGGATTTTATAGATATTAAAGCTTTTATTAAAGCCAGTATTAATCCTAGTTTTATTAAGGATTTTTTTATACTTAGCATCTACATATTTCAAACTATCCTCGTCAAAAAAACCTTGTTGATGATTATTAATCAAAATATTCAGCTCTTCGAAGGTTCTATTGATCTTTTCATAATTTACAGGAACAACAATCCTTTTTAAGCATACTAAACCATATGTGCCAGCCTTATTTACTTTAAAAATTGAATTTTCCCCATTTGCCATAAATAAATCAACTTCATCAAAGTTTAATTTAACAATTTCTTTTCCATCCACTAAGCTAAGAACCCCTTTAAATATACCTTTTTCAACAAAAATTAAATTATTATTCTTATCTATTCTAAAAGAATCATACTTATCTGCCAGATATTGCTCCACCTTACTTACTGTTTCATTAGAAACCCGTATCCTTTCTGATGAATCCTGCATTCCCCCTGCTTCCCCGGGTGAACTTTCTTTATCAGCTTTTATCTTTGTATCAAAAAACTCATCCATTTTACAATTCATATACATTCCCTCCTTCGAGGCTTTCCATATAAAGTTTGAATTGCTGTTATTATTTTTTTCTGAAAAAGTGATATACTTATATTCTAAAGGTATTATTTGTTTTCCTGAAGAATTAATAAGTCCATAATACCCATCTCTTTTTACAATAAAGCTTTTATTGGACTCTGCGGAAATATCGTTATAAATGCATGGTATCAGCTCTTTATTATTTTTGTAAAGACCCATTTTCCCATTTTTATAAATGTAAATTTCGTCTTGATCAAACTTTCTTATTTGTAATGAATCATACCTATTATTTTTAGGAATCAAAGCTTTCTGGAGATTATCTATGACATAATAGTTCGAGTTCTCTTCCTTTATCACAAATCTTGATTTGGATGTAAAAACGTTATACTTTATATCTCTAATTTCAGATGCAAAGGGCTTGACTTTTATGTTTCCAAGAGAATCACAAAATCCCCATAAATTATTATCTCTGTAAGGAATAAGCAACTCTTCTTGTAAATCTTGTGCTGTTAGGAGACTCCCAAACAGAATAAGTAAAATAATATAATTTTTCATAAAAGTATTTTGTTCACAAATGTATAAAAATGATATTACTATAGGAACTGGAGTGGTAATTTACAGGGTGAATTGAAATGATGTAAAAAACGGTAAAACTGACCAACTGATTTCAGTTTAAATTGGAAATGCTTGGTCAATATCACTAATATTACTTCATTGAAGAAACTCTTAAAATACATTTGTTGTAAAACTTTGGCAGAGAATTTTATAAAAATGGCTGATAACAAGTATAACATCCAATATACTGATTCCCAATTAGGTTTAGAAAAATATTCTACTAACTCTGAAGAAGGTCTTAAGTTTGTGAAACAAGTGTTCCCAATAGAAAAATAACTAACTTAATCTGTCAAAATAGAACCCTTCTTGAACCACGGTAAAGAACGGTTTTTGCTATGTATTATCAGAAATCGGCTTCCAAATTACATTCTTAATGTAGCCAATTTTATAAAATCTTCTCTACAATCTTCTGCACACTCAGCTCTTCCAGACACGCCCAATCTCCCCGGTAACATTCTTTATCCCCAAAAACGGAACATGGCCTGCACGTGAGGTCTTTGATCTGCACCACATCGTCTTCACTTTGTCCGAAACCCAAAAATCCGGCATACGGATGCGTTTGTCCCCAAATGGAAACACACCGCGTTCCCATCAGGCTCGCCAGGTGCATATTGGCCGAATCCATGGAGATCATCAGTTCAAGTCCGGCAATCTTTTGTAGTTCTTCGGTAAGGCTTAATTTTCCGGCGAGGCTGAAGGTGTTCGGGATTTCCTGTTCCCATTTTTCGAGGGTCTCCGTTTCCGTTTTTCCGCCTCCGAAAAAATAAACGGTATATTTTTGGGCTAAAATCCGGGCCAGTTCATACGATTTTTCCAGTGGCAGCATTTTCCCGCGGTGTTGGGCAAAAGGAGCAAACCCGATTCCTGATTTTTCGCCGGGAACAGGTCTCAGCTGATGCGAAAGTTGAACCTGAAATCCCATTTTACGGAAAACATCAGCGTATCTTTCGACCGTTTTTTTTAACTGGACTTTATTAAGGTTCCAGACATCGGTCAGGTGTTCCTTTTCCTCTTTTCCTTTATTGATTTTAAATACTTTAAGTCCTTTTCTGCGGTAAATCCTATCCAGTATTTTGGTTCGGATCACATCATGGAGGTTGGCCACAATATCCGGATGGAATTCTTTTACCAGCTCGTTCGCCAGTCTTCTCAGTCCGAAGACCCCCTTATACTCGTCGAGATTAACTCCTTTAAAGGTAAGATTCGGAATATCAGCAAATAAACCTTTAAAATTCTTTCGGGAAACCATGATGATTTCCACCTCAGGATTCTGTTCCAGAAATTCACGGAAAACCGGTGCCGTCATGGCAACATCACCGAATGCAGAAAAACGATATGCTAAAATTCTTGTCAAAACTAGGACTTCAGTTGATAAGCTACGGCGTAGAATTTAATTTGTTTGGTCATGGCCATCAATCCGTTGGCTCTGGAAGGGGAAAGAAATTCCTGCAGTCCGATCTCGGAAATAAAATCAAAATCGGAATCCAGAATTTCCTGGGTGGAATGGCCACTGTAAATACTTATCAGCAGGGAAACGATGCCTTTCGGGAGAATCCCGTCGGAATCGGCATTGAAAAATAATTTTCCATCACGGAACTCTGCGTCGATCCATACTTTGCTCTGGCAGCCTTTAATCAGGTTTTCTTCCGTTTTTTTATAGTCAGGAAGACCTTCCAGTTCTTTTCCGAGGTCGATAATATATTCATACTTCTGTTCCCAATCTTCAAGAAACGCAAATTCATCGATGATTTCCTGCTGTTTTTCTTTAATGGTCATGCTAAACTAATTTCTTATGGCAAAGATAGCCAATTTAAAAAAGATAAAATAATACGGTCCGGCCGGATTACAATTTTTGGTTTTTATGTTACGACCTGAAATTTTGATGTTTTGTCAAAAACGTTCAGCAATTTTACCTCTTCGTTTTCCCAGCACAAAATAGCAGCCGCCTTTTCAAGTTCGTACAGATAGGATTCTCTTCCTCTATTTAAAACAGCCTGAATAGCTTTTGCAATATCCATCGGCTCATGGCTGGCAATAATTTCCCCAATGTCAAATTGTCGCTTAATATTCTGCATTTCAGGAAGATTTGACAGAATGACCGGAACCCGCGCCTGAATGCTATCGAGGACTTTATTCGGCAGAGAATAATAATAGCTCTCTCCCCCATTTTCTTCAATGCTCATTCCGCAATCGGCCGTGAGGGTAACCTTTTGAAGATCTTCAGGCAGCAATTTACCTAAAAACTCCACTTTATGCTGCAGGTTTTCCTTCAATACCAGGTTTTCATATTCCTTTTTCTTTGGGCCGTCACCTGCAATTTTAAAAATTACATGATCCAGATGTTTCATCGCCAGAATTGCCTTATCAATTCCGCGGAAGGGATTAATGGCGCCTTGATACAAAACGATTTTAGGATGGTTATCAGGAATCTTCTGGTTAAAATTTAATTTCCTCGGTGCATTCTGTACAACTACCGGATCAACACCATATTTTTTTTTAAACCAGTCCGCATACCCTTTACTTGCCGTAATCATGAATTGTTGGTCCGGTACCAGCTTTTTTTCCAGATACCGCCAAAGTTTTTGGGACATTTTACCCTGGATCGCAGGCATTTCAGAAAAAATCTCATGGCTGTCGAAAATCAGCGGAATATTTAATTTTTTAGCTAAAATATAATTCGGAAGCAAAGCATCCAGGTCGTTGGCATGAAGAATGGTATCTAGATCCACCCTCTTTTTCAATTCTTGGTACAATTTCCAGTTGAATTCAAAATAGGCGGTCTTCAGGCTTTTCGAAACCAAAGAAATACGGGAAAACGAATATGGACGTGTCATTTTTTCAGCACCGTTCCAGTTGTTTCCGATCAGTTCAATTTCGTATCCCTTCTCATGTAATGTCCGGCAGACCTTTTCGATACGCTGATCCGTGTATAGGTTACTGAATGCGGAAGTAATGATCTTTTTTCTGTTCATTATTTCTTTTTATCCGCCAGGAGATGATAAATTTGGATGAAGCAGATCAGTCCGTTCGGGATGATGACCGGCCAGAGCATTCCGCTGTAGATTCCGTAGATCACAAAGCAGATACAGCCGATCATATTCACGATCCTGATTTTCCTGATGTCTTTCAGTATAAAGCTCAGCACGATAAACAACGATGCGGAATATCCTATGTAAGTGACAATTTCAGGAATCATGAGAAATTTTTAAAGGACAACAAACTTAATCATTTCCAATAAGATAATAAAATTTTTTCTGCCATAAAGTCATTTCTTGAAATTTGGTAAAATATTTGTAATTTAGATAATGAATAAATGGCAATGTTGCAGTTATTCTAATGAGATATATTATGGATTATAAGTTTTCACAAGGTTTGAGCCAAGTGTTCAAACAAAGCAAGAGCGAAGCGAAAAGGCTCAAAAGTGAATTTCTTAATACAGAACATCTACTTTTAGGTATTATAAAAACAGAAAACTCTGCAAAAGAAATCCTTCAAAACCTTAATGCGGATTTAACACAAATCAGAAGAAAAATTGAAACTTTAAATACAGCAAGTCTAAATCCTATTTCTGAAGAGGTTCCCAATATTTCTTTCACGAAAATGGCTGATCATGCCGTTAAGCGTGCAGAACTCGAATGCAGGCAGTATAAAAGCAACGAGATTAATACCGTACACCTGCTTTTAGGCATTCTTTATAAATATGAGGATCCAACTTCAAACATATTAGGCGCATATGACGTTGACTATGAGGGTGTTTCAAAAGAATATCAGACGATGCTTAAAAATTCCGGACAGGCACCACAGATGAGTGCTTACGATGACGATGACGAGCGGGAAGATTTCGAGCAGATGAGAAAGCCTACGGGCAATCTCGGTTCTGCAAAAAGCAAAACACCAACACTGGATAATTTCGGAAGAGACCTAACTTCATTGGCAAGAGACGGAAAATTAGACCCGGTAATCGGCCGTGAAAAAGAGATTGAAAGAGTTTCCCAGATCTTATCAAGGAGAAAAAAAAACAATCCGCTTCTTATCGGGGAGCCGGGTGTCGGTAAATCGGCTATCGCCGAAGGATTGGCTTTAAGAATCCAGCAGAAAAAAGTTTCCCGTGTCCTTTATGGAAAACGAGTGATCACTCTTGATCTTGCAAGCTTGGTTGCCGGCACAAAATACCGTGGCCAGTTTGAGGAAAGAATGAAAGCGATCATGACGGAACTGGAAAAAAACAGGGATGTCATCTTGTTTATTGATGAGCTTCACACCATCGTAGGAGCAGGAAGTTCAACAGGAAGCCTAGATGCATCCAATATGTTCAAACCGGCTTTGGCAAGAGGAGAAATCCAGTGCATCGGAGCCACAACGCTTGATGAATACCGTCAGTACATCGAGAAAGATGGTGCTCTGGAAAGAAGATTCCAGAAAGTAATGGTCGAACCGACTTCCATCGATGAAACCATCCAGATCCTGAATCAGATCAAAGATAAATACGAAGAGCATCATAATGTTGTCTATACACCGGAAGCCATTGCTGCGTGTGTGAATTTAACATCAAGATATATTACGGACCGTTTCTTACCGGACAAAGCAATTGACGCAATGGATGAAGCGGGCTCCCGTGTTTATATTAAAAACATGAAAGTTCCTACCGAAATCATCGATTTTGAAAAGAAGATCGAAGAGATTAAGGAATTGAAGCAAAAAGCAGTAAAGGCGCAGGATTATCTTGAGGCCCGAAAACTGAAAGATGAAGAAGAAAGACTCCAGATGGAACTGAATTCTGCCCAGGAAAAATGGGACAAGGATGTGAAGGAGAAAAAAGAAACCGTGAGTGAAGAAAATGTTGCGGAAGTAGTTTCGATGATGAGCGGTGTCCCCGTGACGAAAGTAGGTAAAAATGAGCTGGATAAACTCGCTGGAATGGATGGAAACCTTAACGGAAAAGTAATCGGCCAGGAAGATGCGGTGAAGAAAGTAGTCAAGGCGATCCAGAGAAACAGAGCTGGTCTTAAAGATCCGAACCGTCCGATCGGTACTTTCATTTTCTTAGGAACAACCGGGGTTGGTAAAACCGAATTGGCGAAGGTAATGGCAAGAGAATTATTCGAGTCTGACGAATCCTTGATCAGAATCGATATGAGTGAATATATGGAGAAATTCGCCGTTTCCAGATTGGTTGGTGCGCCTCCGGGATACGTTGGATATGAAGAAGGCGGTCAATTGACGGAAGCCGTCCGAAGAAAACCTTATGCGGTGGTTCTTCTGGATGAAATCGAAAAAGCACATCCGGATGTATTCAACATCTTATTACAGATTCTTGATGAAGGACACGTTACCGACAGTTTAGGAAGAAAAATCGATTTCAGAAATACGATCATTATCCTTACTTCCAACATCGGTACAAGAGATCTTAAAGATTTCGGAGACGGTGTAGGATTCGGAACTTCTGCGAAAAAATCCACTTCGGATTCAAGAGCAAGAAGTACGATTGAAAATGCCCTTAAAAAAGCATTCTCTCCTGAATTCCTGAACAGAATTGATGATATCGTGATCTTTAACTCCCTTGAAAAAGAGGATATCAAGAAAATCATCGATCTTGAGCTGAACAAACTGTATAGCAGATTGGAAAAATTAGGCTATAAAGTTCAATTAACCGAAGAAGCCAAAGATTTCATTTCTGAAAAAGGATGGGATAAAGACTTCGGTGCAAGACCATTGAAACGGGCGATCCAGAAATACATTGAAGATTTATTGGCCGAAATGCTGGTCAACAAGCAATTATCTGAAGGGGAAACTGTAGTTCTTGATGTTAATGAAGCCAAAGATGGCTTAGCAGGTAAAAGTTCAAAAACCAAAAAATCAACGGCTGAAAAATCTTAGTCTTAAGTAAATAATTTAATCATTAAAAAGCATCGGAATTTTCCGGTGCTTTTTATTTTTAAGCAATACAAAATTTTGCAATGATCCTGAATTGTTTACTATTCCTCTTACAATCCTACCACGAAACCGATATTCGGAGACAGCCCGCTTGAGAAAATACTTGAATTCTCTTTCCACAATACATTGTACATCAGCCCCAACTGCAGGAAAGAATTGTTCCCGATCCGCTGCATATAGCCTCCGCCCAGATACAAAGCATCTTCGTTGGCATTGGCTTTAACATCATAAATTTTATCTTTATAATTGATGAAATAATGCTGGTAATTCGCACTAACAAAGAATGTTCTGGCGATGTAATAGTTCAGAAACGGACCGATGCCGAACATGGTTGAACTGTAAGCATTGGACTTTTGCCAGGAAACACTACCCAAAACGCCCCCTTCAAGATCGCTGGTCAGCATATATCCGACCCTCGGTGCTGCTGAAAGGTTAAAATAATTATTGCTTCCAAAGCCGAAGCCGATTCCGCCTCCGAAAGTCCAGCGGTTATTAGTTTGCACCGGAGTTTCTGCAGCTTCCTGCGAAAACAGTAAACCTGAAAACAAGACGGATAAAGAAATAATAAGCTTTTTCATAGACATTGTTTTTATCGATGTCTAAAATTATCATTTTTTTACGAATCTTTTTAATTGTATTTTTGCAGGGTCAAACTAAGAACTCCCGTTAAGAGTTTCGTAAAATTGAAATACAATGAAAGTAGTGGTAGGCCTCTCCGGAGGCGTAGACTCAAGTGTAACAGCCTATCTGTTACAACAGCAGGGGCATGAAGTAGTGGCCCTGTTTATGAGAAACTGGAACGACGCTTCCGTAACCCTGGAAGACGAATGTCCTTGGATTGAGGACAGCAACGATGCCCTGATGGTTGCCCAAAAGCTTGGAATCCCTTTCCAGGTGATCGATATGAGTGATCTATACAAAGAAAGAATCATCGATTACATGTTCGATGAATACCAGAAAGGGCGTACGCCGAATCCTGATGTTCTTTGCAACCGCGAGGTAAAATTTGATGTTTTCCTTAAAACGGCCATGTCGCTGGGCGCTGATAAAGTAGCCACCGGACATTACGCCAGAGTCGGTTCAACGCTTGATGAAAATGGCAAAGAAATTTTCCACCTTTTGGCCGGAAAAGATAACAACAAAGACCAGTCGTATTTCTTATGCCAATTAAGCCAGGATCAGTTATCCAAAGCGTTATTTCCGATCGGTGAACTGACGAAACCCCAGGTAAGGGAAATTGCAAAAGAAATCGGGTTGGTAACAGCGGACAAAAAAGATTCCCAGGGATTGTGCTTCATCGGGAAAGTAAGTCTACCCCAGTTTTTACAGCAGCAATTGGTTCCGAAAGAAGGAGAAATCGTAGAAATTTTTAAAGACTCCCCGTTATTTGCCCAGGAAACGCCTGAATTTTCTTCAAAACAGGAAGAACTTGACTACCTGAGCCGGAAAATCGAGTATAAAAAATCCGACGGAAAAGTGATCGGAAAACATCAGGGCGCCCAGTTTTTCACGATCGGGCAAAGTAAAGGGCTGGGAATCGGAGGTCATAAAGAAAGCTGTTTTATCATCTCCAGAGATATGGAAAACAACATCCTTTTTGTAGGGGAGGGACATCAGTTTCCGGGATTGCTGAAAAGAGCTTTAAAAATTGATAATTCCGAACTGCATTGGGTACGGGAAGATCTGAAGCTGAAAAACGGAGAATCGAAGGAAGTAATGGCAAGATTCAGATACCGGCAGCCTTTACAAAAAGCGACTTTATATCAGTTTGAAGAAGCATTTTATATTGAATTTGAAGAACCGCAATCTGCCATTGCAGAAGGACAGTTTGCCGCATGGTATATTGATGAGGAACTGATCGGAAGCGGCGTGATTTCGTAATATGTATCTTAATTAAATATTAGGCCCGAAGCATTTTCGTTTCGGGTTTTTTAATTTTTTAAAAAAGAAATCCTGCTACCTGATCTTTCGATTTATATGATTTGAATTAATAAACAGAAAGACAATAATTTCCATTATTAAAATCAGCAGTAGAAAACCGACGGGTTTTCCCAGAAAAATTCCTCTTATCAGCTTGGTTGCACCCAATATAAAAATGAAGATCATCCCATAACGCGTTACCCCCGATAATGGTTCTTCAGCTATTTTCAACGCAAAAACCGAAGCGTAAAATCCAAAAAGAAGAATTAAATAGAACCTTAAAAAATCAGGACCTTTTAAAGCAATCGGATTCATCGTATTTCCTGTAAAGAAAAGCCAGATCAAACTGATGACCAGCGGAACTGAATGAATGATCATTTTTTTCATAGCAGGTAATGGTTTAATCTCCTCCGCATCCGCCACATCCTCCGCAGCTGCTTACGCATGAATGCCCGGAACCGGATGAATCATCTCCGCCGCAGGTCCCCGAAAAACAGGAGCTTCCACCAGAGTCATTGTCCTTATTATTTCCCCTTAACGATTTAATGATTATCCAGATAATGAAGATGAAAAAGATTCCTGTAAAAGCCATATTACCGTTTCCCGAGCAGGAAATTACCATCAGCAGCAACGGTAAAAGTGCTATGAAATGAAAATCTTTTTTAAAGAATTTGAAAGATCTTCCTTTCTTTTTCCTGAGCCAGATTTCTTCCGGTGGCATTTCTCCAAACACTTTACAATAGTTTTCCAGAGTTTCCTTGAACCAGTTGCTGTGCTTTTCAGCCTCGTCTTTGCCACCATTTGATGGGTGATGATGGAGTTTCCGCTGCAGGATATCCGGACAGAATTCTTCCCAATAATTTTGGGTATACGTCAGGTGCAGGTGCCAGACCTTATCTACAACTTCACCTGGAGAAGCCCCATTAGGCAATATACAGCACAGGTAGACGAATTTTTTATATTCTTCAATGGCTTTTTGGGTAAAGCTTTCCGTCCAGTTTTCTTCTTTAGCCAGTTTTTTGGAAAAAGGAAATTCCGCATCGGGATGATCCAGCTGGAAATGCTGCAGCCTGTTCCACAGCGGGTCGTTTTCAGGTAATGTGACTGTTTTCATTATATTGACTTTTAGTTTCTATTCAAATATTATTTGATTTTAAAATATAAAAGTCTTAACAGAGTCTCATTTGGTTTTAAATAAATCTTATATTCGTCTTAAATAAAACGGAATGAAAAAAGAAGATGTCCTTCACCTTGAAAAGCTGATGAATTTTCTGGGGATGCAGTTCCTGAAGAAAAGCCGTTGGGAAGATATTTCCAAGACCGAATGGTCCTATATCGCTGCCGAGCTGAATGATTTGATTATCAAAGAATACGAAGAAAAAGAAATCAAGAAAAAGCCTGATCTCCTCGGCTCCAATTATCTCTACGAACATTTGATTATCAATAAATTAAAAAAGTTCAGCCAGAACGAAAACGCCGTTCTCAGCAAACCGAATCTTGCCAAGCTGAGCCAGATCGTCAAAGTATTGGGGTACTCCAGCTATATCGATTTCATCAACTCCAATACGGAGTCTTTCAATTTCAACGACCTGCGGATCGAGATGAACAATGTAAAGCAGAATACGGAACTGCTGGACCGATTGGTGGGCTGCTGGTATTCTTATAATCGTAACCTTCCGGAAAACCCTTTGCAGGCAAAAGACAACCGGATCTGGCGTTCCGCCACGGAAATCTACAAATCCGAAACCACCGGTGAGTATTTTATTGAGCGGAGCGGCGGCGACCGCCATAAATATTTCGGGAAAGTAACGGCATATTCCGACTATGTTTTCATCATCATGAACAGCAATACCTTCATCCGGCAGCGGCATTTTATCTCAAGGATAAAAGATATCAAGGAAAAGCTGAAGAATCCAGATTATAAGCTCCATGAATTGCATTTTATAAGTACGTGCATTAGTTTTAACCAGGAACCGATCGCCCTTTTTGATATCTTCCAGAAAGCAGACCGCAAAACATTCGTTACCGACTCCATCAGCTTCCCGATCGACAGTGATGAAATCCCGAAATCCATTGTACAACAGCTTGAAGATACGGAGTCTAACCGAATAGATTACAAGTAGTTATACCTATGATTATAAATGATGAATGATAATTGATGCCTCATCTTTGTCAGCTGACCAACCAGTCTTTGAAATCCTTGACGCGCTCACGACTGACGGTAATTTCTTCCTGTGGCTGAAATTCCAGTTCTACTTTGTAATTGGGTGACGTATGGATATTTTTGATGTAATCGGAATTGATGATAAACTGGCGGTTTACCCGGAAGAACTTTTTCTCATCCAACACCTCTTCCAGTTCGTCCAGCGTAAAATCCGAAGGGTAAGTTCTTTCCTGCGTCTGCAGGTAAACGATCTTGTTTTCGCTGAAAAAACAGCTTATTTCATGAGTTTGCACGATTTTCAGGTTATACCCGATTTTCACCAGGATCCTGGACAGCGTGGATTTGTCTTTTTTAATTAACTGCTTTATTTCCTGCGAATTGACCGCATTATCAGAAGGAATGAAGGATTTGAATTTCTCCACCGCCGCAGCCAGGTCTTCATCCAGGATCGGCTTCAGAAGGTAATCGATGCTGTTCAGCTTAAAAGCTTTCAGGGTATACTGGTCGAAGGCCGTGGTGTAAATGATGAAAGCTTTGGTCCGTACTTTCTCAAATATATCGAATGATAACCCATCTCCAAGTACGATGTCCGAAAAGATCAGCTGCGGATGCTCGTTTGCCGAAAACCATTCGATGCCCTCCTCCACGGATTCTATTTTGCCAATCAATTCAATATCAGCAAATTCACTGAGCATTCTTTCCAATTTCCTTGAAGCCGGCTTTTCGTCTTCGATAATGACAGTCTTAATCATTGAGTTCCAGATTTAGTTTTAAAATTCCGAATAAAAGTAAGGAAAAATTACCGGTTTTAAAATTTGAGCGGCTGTTTTGATTTTCCCATCTCTTTTTCAATCACGCTCCTCTCCCATTCGGAATCCAGCAGGAATAGTTTTACGGCTCTTACGGTAAGAATAATTCCCCAGATTGCCAGGATAACGGATCCGTCCCAAAATGAAAAGTTAAAGATCCCTTTTTCAAAAATATCGTCAGAAAAAATAATGAAAGCCACGATAAAGAACCATAAAACGCTTTTGTAGAATTTCTTAAGGTCTTTTACCCTTTGTTGCGCCTGATTGTAGTCCATTGTATTATATTTTAAAGTTTATTAACCGATTATAAAGTCTTTGCGCTTTTTCTTTCTTCTTCCATAAGTTCTTTGATCTTACGCTCTTCCCATTCTTTTCCGATTCCGAAGGTTCCGGCAGCATGTGCAGCGACACCAATTCCCCAGCCCATCATCGGCCATACGAACCAAAGATATTCCGGTGAAGTAATCAGGTTCAGTATAACCAGAAAGGAGATAACCAAAACATAGGAAGTAAGATTTCCGTAGAACCCTTTAAGTTCTTTTACTCTTCTTGCTGCTTTTTCGTAAGCCTGTGTTTCTTTGTTGATGAATGTTTCCATAATTTTTTGTTTTAAAGATGAATTGTTTGTTTTTGTTGATACAAAGGTAGCATAGGAACCACCCCAAATCAATTTTATATAACCGAACCGTAGAATATGAACACTGAACTGTAAAAATCCCGACTCAACGGAGAATCGGGATTTTGATAGGTAATTATTAAAGATTTTTTAAAGAAGTTCAGTGGTATTTTAGGCCTAAGTGAATGAATGTATGGCCGAATTTTTATTGACCTGCATTTTATAGGACTTTATTAAACTTCAGATAATCACCTAATAAACAAACGGAATCAGTTTCTTTGTTTTCCTTCGGTATTCCAGGTATTCTTCACCGAATTGCTCGATCAGTGCTTTTTCTTCCACTTTGATCCTGTACAGGAACGCCATAAAAGGAACAGTAAAAACTAAACATAGAGAAAGCCAGTTATTTAGGTATAAACCCAGCCCTAACGAAGTAAGCAGGGAAAAAGCATACGACGGATGCCTGATGTATCTGTAAAACCCTTCTCTTTTGATCTTGTGGTCTTCGCGTATCGTAACATCTACCGTGAAATATTTACCCAGAGCCCTGATAATAACGAATCTCAAAATAATCCCGATCCAGATGCATGCAACTCCAAGGTAATGAATCCAAACCTCATCAGAAATAGGAATTCTTGTGAGGTATAAAGCTGCCACGGCACTCATAATGGACCCGGGAATAGCCATCCAGAGAATATTCAGCGTAGAGCGGTCTTTGTCTTTTTTATCATTCTCACCGGATTTCAGGATGTTCTTGTATAGAATTTCCGTGATGAACCAGGCAAACATAGAAATGGTAAATAAAATCTGTAAGGTCTTCATAGCATCAGGTTTTAAAATTTCTTAATTAAAGAATGAATAAATTACGCCTGTTTTTCTTTGTCCATCAGTTCTTTGATCTTCCGGTCTTCCCAATTACTTCCCAGCATAAAGTTAGGTATAAAAGTTCTCAGGCCCTGAATCATAACCGCAATTCCCCAAAAGAGGGGAAGTGAAAAATATTTCAGCTTCCAGATCGTTTCATCAGGTTTTAAATCCCTGTAATTCAGGTATAAAATAAAAATATTAACGGCAATATAAATAAATAAGGAACTATAAAATCTCTTTATTTTTTTTACCTGTCTCTCTGCCTCTTTGTATCTGATATCGTCTTTGCTGATATTTTCCATAATGTATTTGTTTATGGTCTGTTTCGTTTTTCTAAAATTTCCCGGATTTTTCTTTCTTCCCATTTTTTACCGATAGCAAAAACACTCATTCCATGTGCTGTAACTCCGATTCCCCAGCCCAGCATTGGGAAAAAGAACCAGATGTTACCGGGGGTTGTTATGAGGTTAATAATGATTAAAAAAGGAATGACAATACAATATGAAATTAAATTTCCATAGAAGCCTTTAATTTCTTTTACCCGTTTCTCCGCTCTTTCGTAGGCCTTATCTTTATCTCCCATTATTTCATTGGCAACATTAGGCTTAGCGAACAAAACAGGAAGCTTTACTTTAAAATAATCATCGGATTTTTCGACGAAAACATTTCGTTCCGTGAGCAGAGCATAACGCTGCACAATATTGGCCAGCCCGATTCCCGAACTCTCTTTGATCTGCTCCCTCACCTGAAGGTTGTTTTCGATGCAAAGCGTATCGTTTTCAGAGAAGATTTTAATGACCAAAGGCCTGGAGGAGGTGGCGAAATTATGCTTGATGCAGTTCTCCAACAGCAGCTGCAACGATAACGGAACGACAAATCGCCTGTAATCCTCTTTCCTAACATCAAAAACAAAGTCTACACTGTCCTCAAAACGGGTCTTTAGCAGATCACAGTAGGTCCGGGCAAATTCCAGCTCATCTTCTACCGTCACCAGCTCTTTGTCTTTCTGTTCTAAAACATAGCGGTAAATCTTTGACATAGAGGCTGTAAATTTCTGCGCCTGCTTAGGATTTTCGTCGATCAATGAGCTTAAAACATTCAGGGAATTGAATAAAAAATGCGGATCCAGCTGATTTTTAAGGCTTTCAAACTGCGCATTGGCCGATTTGGCAATCAGTTTCTGCTCGACCACTTCTTTTTTGGAAGTTTTTTTCAGTTCTTCCATGAAACCTTTGGCGTGAAGAAAAGCGGAAATCAGAAGGGCAATATTGATGGTAAACCAGTTGACAAAACCATATTTCCCGGAAAAATATTCTTCGGGGGTCGCCGCTTTCTGAAATATTACAAAATTGATGTAATTGCAGAAATACACCATGATCGTATTGGCCACCAGAATCGAAATAATACTGATAATGGCCCTTTTTGTAGTTGCTTCGGACCAGGGAAACTTCTTGTTGAGGTAATCGTTGATCAGCCCGTTTCCTGCTCCCAGGATAAATGAATACATGAAACACACCGCCACGGTAAGGATGAAATTTTCCACTGTTTTATCATTGGTAAACCCGAAGAAAAAGACCATCGATGTGGCGACCGAGATCCAGCATAAAGTAATAAGGTTCTTACGTTTCATTTCCAATTTTCTTACTTCAAAAATAGGCTATCTTGCAGGGATTAGAAATTATTTTTTCCTGAACGGTTGTTTTTTATGGCTGAATGGAAAGAAAAAACCTTCTGCAAGAGAAGGTTTTATGTACATTCTGAATTATTTCGCCGCCCCGCTTAAAAAATACTGGGCTTCAGTTTTCCCCCAGGTCGGGTCCAATCCGGTTTTCGGTTTGAAGGTGTTGAACTTTTCCAGGGCTGCCTTAAAGAGTTCCATCCCTTTCGTTTTGCTTCCTCCGAACTGCTCCGGCGTGTAGTATACATCTTCCGCTTTAATTAAAGTAACCCTCGGATTCGACGGATCCAGCTGTTCCGCCCTTTTCAGTTCCTCTTCCGCCTGTGATCCGAAGGTCCTGAACCTTTCCATCGGGTTGACCATCATTTTAAGCGAATAGATCATTTTCTGAAGCAGGTGGATTTCGGAATTGTTTTTTTCCATTGCTTCGGCGGCATCCACAAACTTCTGGGCCAGATCTGCGTTTTCTTCCAAAGCCTGGTTATTTCCACCCTGCATCTGCGATCTTCCTTTCTGGATGTAGGCCAATGCAGTGTAGTAATTGGGCTGCCATTTGTCTTTTTCCTTTTCGGCAATTCGCTGAAAATCGTTGGCCAATGCCTGCAGTTCTTCAGGAGAGCGGGTGGCTTCCAGCTTGCTTATTTTTTCAGTCATTACTTTTTCATAATTGGCCTGGGCATAAGTTACTAAGCTCATACAGCCTAAAGCGAAACTTAAAAGGTATTTTCTCATGATTTCTAAATTTTTAATATTATTCTATATTGATTTAATTAAATTATCGATTAAAGATTATTGTCTATCGCTTCCTGGGTTTTGTCGATTCCGAAGCTGATTAATGCGCCGATATAAACGAAAGTCTGGGCTGCGGGTAAAACCGGGGCACTCCTATCGCCGTTGGCAGAAAAACGGTAGCCGTATATATTTTTATTCCCTAAAATATTATTAACCCCGGCTACCAGAACAGTAAATGCTTTTGCATCTTTCTTCCCAAGATTCGGGAGGTAATTCAAACTGAAGTTCAGGGAATTGAAATCTTTCACCTTTCCTTGCGATTTCAGTATGTTTTCTCCGTTCTGCGCTATAATATTGTAGAAAGGCCTGCCGGAAGTATAGGTATAGGAAAAATTAAATCCTGTTTTCCATGAAGTAACGAACTTTTTTGCCACCAGGGAAATGTTATGCTTTGCCGCAAAGCTCGGATGGAGTTCTGTTGGGTAATTCAGGAATTCCCTTTTGCTGTCCAGATAAGAATAAGAGATCCAGTAATCCACATTCTTAATGCTTTTCTTATCCCTCCACAAAACTTCCACCCCTTTTGCAAAACCGTTTCCATAATCGGGAAGCACGACATTCTGGAAACCTGAAACTGAAGTTTTTACCAGGTTTTTATAGTCTTTGTAAAACGCTTCCATTCTTAATGTTCTGTTGTCCTCACTTCGCTGGATCTGGAAAATATAATGGGTAGCCTTCTGAAAATTTTGCTTAAAGCTCTGCGTGAGATATTTGGATTCCGGGGTCTGGTAAAAAATACCGTAAGCCAGGGAAGTTACCCATTTGTCTGATAGTCTGTATGCTGCTGAAAATCGCGGCGCCAGATTCCACTGGTTCAGAAAGCTTGAATTTTCCGCTCTTACGCCTAAGCTCGTGGAGAAATTGCGCCCGAAAGCCAGGTTATTTTCCGCAAACAAAGCGGTCGTGAAATTACTGATTGAAGTTTTCTGCTGTGGAGCATCAAAAACTGAGAGATTATTTTTATCATTCTCTGAAAGAAGCTCGAAACCGGCCTTGACATTACTCACCGCTGCAATTTTTCTTTCAAAAACGGCCCTGCTGTTCCAGTATAAACCTTCCGTATTCATATTCACCGTGCCTATTCTGTTGCCCGAATTAACTATTCCTATTTCCAGGTCATTCTTATTGATGCTGAAAGAAGTACCGAGGTTCATAAGATATCGCCCCATTTTCTTTTTGTAAGTAAGGCTGTGGAACGTGTTTTTCCCATTAACCGAAGGCTGCTGTTCGTCATAATTCTGCTCCAGGCTCGGCTGTGAAACAATTAAAGAATTGGCATCAAAACTTCCGTAATATTTCAGAAATCCACCCGATCTTGTTTTGATCCTGAAATTTCCATTGACTGAAATGCTTCTCGGAGCTTTGATAAAATCGGTTTCAAAATCCAGGACCTTCGTTACCAGCCCTAAGTCTGAAATATTGGCATCAATCCCGTAGCTGAAGGTCTTTTTTTCATTTAAATGCTGATAATTGCCCCCGAGTGAAAAAGGGAAAATATTGAAGGAATACGAACTCTGGTCCGGCATATCCACACTTTCCAATAGCAATACCGATGAAAGCGCCTGCCCGTATAAGGCAGAATAACCACCACTGGAAAATACGCTTCCTTTAAAAATCGAAGTATTAAAACGCTCTCTTCCTGCAAGACCCGGAACCGAGCTGCTGAAATAATTGTTAACCAGATTCCCGTCAATATAAAATTTTGTTTCCGCACCTGTTCCACCCCTTACGAAAAGCCCTTCGCTTTCCCCGGCGTTCTGTACACCCGGCAGGAATTTATATCCCGTAGTTGTCTGCCCCTGCGATCCTGCTGTGGTATAAATATCCATCGGGGTTAAAGCAGCCGTCGCTCTTTTCCGGTCGCTGGCTTCAATAGAGCCCACAGAAATCACGACTGCATCGATCTCGCTGATCTGTTCCTTTATTTCCGTATTTATCACCACATCCTGATTCTCTATAACAATTGTTTTTTCAACAGGTACATATTTCGGATGGGTAAAGGCCAATGTATAATTTCCTTTCTCTGCCGTTTCAAAGGAGAAGTTCCCGTCGGCATCTGTAGTCGCCCCGTCGTAGGTATCTTTCAGGGTTACATTTACCTGCCCTACCCCTTTATTTTTATAGGTTACTTTCCCTGAAATTTTAATCTGTGCAAAGGATAAGGAAAAAGATAAAAAAATGATAAGAAATAATAGTTTTGTTTTCATAGCTGTTTTTATTCCGATTCAAAAGTAAGATGAAATTCCAGGAAGAATAAATTTTTGTAACTGAACGGTAGATTTTGGAAACCGAACGGTAAGATTTGATTTTTTTGAGGGAAAAAAGCGCCTGAATTACAGATTGAGTAAATTATTTCAGTCTGCATATTTAAACCACCCTGTCAAAAATTCAGAGAATTTTTGCTACCTCTCCAAAGGAGAGGAATTTAGATTAAGGATATTAATTGCCGTTTTATGATTGAACTGAAGCTCTTCTAAACGGGCCTTGATACATTACAAACCCTGCGGACACTGTGATTGCCAAAAGAAGCGCATTGGCCATTCATCTATTTTGTTGTCAATGGTCAATTACTTCGGGTGAATCCGCTTCGCCCGTCAATTTTATGGTAGCCTGAAATTCACTTGCGCAGCAAAATTGACTCGCATCGCGAAATTGACAAGCAAGGCACATTGACCATTCACTTTAATTAACCGGAATGCAGAAATCCACGATCATTTTTCCTTCAGGGTGTTCCTTGAAATTGGTATGGTAGATTTCAAACGGGAAAGCTTTACGGACAGAATAGTCATTTTCTTTCATCCACAGAAACAGGGAGACCCAGCTTTTCTCAAAATCATCCAAAGTAATTTCCCCGCTTGCGACGATGAATTTTCCGGCTTCGATGGTTTCGGCAAAAATTTCCCCCTCCTGCTTTTCCAATTTCTTATCTAAAAGCATGCAGGCATGAATCCTCACTTTATCCGGAGACGTAACTTTGAAGCTGTCATGATACACCGAGATCATCTTCACATTCTCACCGGGAAAGAGATTTTTACCTTTTGCCCAGTCGATCAGAACATTATAAGAGAACTCTACATGGGCAATTCCCAGGCTCATCACGGCTGCAAGATTCATCTCAGCAAGGTGGATAACTTTTACGGTTAAATTCATTGTGGTCCAGTTTAAAAGATTTTCAATGTTGCAAAGGTAGGTTGTGAAAACCGCATCGGTTTGTCCGTTCTTGCTTTCCTGAAGCCGGATCTGATGAAAATTTTCCGGAGCAGATTTCCGGAATTCCGAAGGGGATTTTTCGTAATGGCTTTTAAACGCTTTGCTGAAAGCGGAATGGCTCGAAAAACCAAATTGAAGGTAAATGTCCTTAAGGCTTAACTGTTTTCTTAAAGCCAGGTAAAGGGCCGATCTCTCTATTCTTTTCCGGCTGATATACTGTTGAACCGTTTCGCCGGTCATCAGCCTGAAAATCCTGTGAAAATGAAACGGCGAATAGGCGCCTACCTCAGCAATTTTCTGCAGCGACAGGTCGGTGTCCAGATGGTCATCAATATAACTAATGACTTTAATGATTCTTTTTTTGTATTCTTCCAAGCTTTTAAGTGTTTAACGCAAAGGTATCTGTTTAGAAGATAAATGGTTTGTCTTTTATTGCTATTTTATAAAAATCCTGAAAACGTAAAGTTTTTCGGTAAATGTTTTTTAAATTTATAGAACAATCACTTTAAATCATTTACCAATGAAAAGTAAAACATTAGCCTTACTGGCAGGCTGCACGCTTTTGGCAGTTTCTTGCGGAACTACAAAAACGTATCAGGTCATGTCTAAAAGCAACACCCAAACAGGCGGAACCGCCAAATTTACCCAGAAAGGAGACGAGGTAATTATGAAACTTGCCGTGACTAACCTTACACCAGGAATCCATGCCGTACACATCCATGAGAAAGGCGACTGCTCGGCAGCAGACGGAACCTCAACCGGCGGACACTGGAACCCGGCCAAAGACGATCATGGAAAATGGGGTGCGGAACATTTCCATATGGGTGACATCGGCAACCTTACTGCGGACCAGAGCGGAAATGCCATGCTGACCTTCAAAACCGACAAATGGTGCCTCGGATGTGCGGATGTTTCCAAGAATATCATTGGAAAAGGAATGATCATTCATGCAGCAGCCGATGATTTCCATACGCAGCCGACAGGAAATGCCGGAGGACGAGTGGGATGTGTGGAGATTAAGTAATCAATTCACTTTAAAATAAAAATCGCTAGTACTATTAGCGATTTTTATTTTAAGCCAAAACTTTTCAAGCATTTCCCTTTTTTCCGGCTTTCAAAGTTTTTGGGATATTATCTGAAATCTTTGTTGAGTGGATCATTCTGTCAAAATCAGATTTGTATTCCCGATCTTGAATGGTTCTAAATTTTTCGTATTGCGTTTCTGCCAATTTTTTAGCTATGGAAGAAGATACTTTACCCGAATCTTTCAATAGATTATATTCGTTAAAGGAAAGAAAACTATCCAGCCTATTGATCCAATCTGTCATTTTCATTTCTTTCTGCCTCTTGGCCATGTTCTCTGCAAAATCCAGGTACATGGTTACGATGGTATTGAGTTCTCTCAATTCATCTTCATTCAAATAATTTTTAGCAACAGAAACATCAGTTTTCAATATTTTACCTCCACTCTTTTCATTTTTCCAAGAGGTAAGTCCCATATTGGGTTTAGCAGCATCGGCTCTGAGACTGATGAGTTCCGCCGCTGTATGGTTGTGAATTGCCCAATGAAGCTTATTCTGTACCGTTGCATAAAACTCCTTAGTAAGAGGCGATTGAATATCATAATCAATAGCTGTAGCATAAATATCCGTAATCTTTTGATAAAAAAGTCGTTCGCTTGCGCGGATCTCTCTGATTCTTTCAAGTAATTCCGAAAAATAATCTTTACCAAATAACTGATTTCCCTGTTTCAACCGTTCATCATCTAAAGCAAATCCTTTAATCAGGTACTCTTTTAAAACAGAGGTTGCCCATTTTCTGAATTGGGTGGCCTGATAAGAATTTACACGATACCCTACGGAAATGATGGCATCAAGATTGTAAAATTTTGTCCTATATTTTTTATTATCGGATGCAGTTGTCAAAATTTCTTTTACAACTGAATTTTCTTCAAGCTCTTCTTCTGTAAAAATGTTGGATAAGTGATAACTAATATTTTGTTTTGAGGTATTAAAAATGGCTCCTATCGAGTTTTGCGATGCCCAGATCGTTTCATCGTTTTTATCTACTATTACCTGCACCTTTATTTTACCATCCTGCGACTGATAAAAGATAAAATCCGATAAATTTTCTAAATTGTTTTCCATCTGTTATTCTGCTATTTTATGTTTTTTATGATGATTCAAATTTAAGAAGTTTTCTGAATAAGAGCAGATCATTACCATACATAAAAAAACCGCTGACTTCCATCAGCGGTTTCTGTATTTTAAGATTTTACACTCATGTCGGCAATAATGTTCATTGCTTCCTGAAGATACAGGTCTTTTTTAAGGTTTTTGATCCAGATCTCAGATTTCTTTTTGAAAGCTTCATCCTTTTTCTCCCTTTCAATTTCGTTCTGATACAAGGTGAACTGAAGTCCGTTCTCAAATTTCGTCAGCGACTTGAATTTATCGATCTGTGCCTTTCTCTGCTTCATCAGTTCATTAAATTTATTGATGTTCAACGTAATGGTCTCTTCTTTATCAAGCTTTTCTCGCCATTGGGCAGACTCTAATAAAAGCTGGTATTTTGCATTTTTAGCCATTCTCTCATTGCTCGCCTTTTCCAGTGCCTGAATGTTGAAATAATTCAGTTTCTGGAAGTTTGTGGACTGAATTTTATCCCAGGCCAGCGCATACTCATCATACCTTTCTCCCACCTCAGCGTAGGTAAAGAAATCTTTCATCTGAATATCGGAAACAATTCCTTTTCTCTGGGTAGATTCTCCTGTAATTCTATAGAATTTCTGAATGGTAAGTTTAAGGGATCCGAAATCATCTTCCGTATTTAAGAAACGGTTCAGGTCTACGAAAGTCTGCACCGTTCCTTTTCCGAAAGACTGAGGCGAACCAATGATCATCGCCCTTCCGTAATCCTGCATTACCCCGGCTAATATTTCCGATGCTGAAGCAGACAGTTCATTCTGCATAATCACCAACGGACCCGTCCATACCGGTGTTTCGTTCTTATTCTTTAAGGTCTGGATTTTCCCGTTTCCGTCTTTTACCTGAACATACGGTCCGGCCTGCATAAACAGTCCCATGATATCGCCTACTTCCGTAAGAGAACCCCCGCCATTATTTCTAAGATCAAGTACAATTCCCTGGATTCCCTGGGCTTTCAGCTTGACGATTTCATTTTTGATGTCATCGGAAGCGTTTCTGCCGTTCGGATTTTCAAAATCGGCATTGAAGCTTGGTAAATTGATGAATCCATATTTTTTACCGTTCGGAGAATTTACCACAATGCTTCTTGCAAATGTATCTTCGATGGCTACTTCTTCACGGATCATGGTCACATCTTTAATCGTCCCGTCCTTTTTCTGTACGGTAAGCGTCACCGGAGTTCCCTTCTCTCCTCTGATTAATCTTACGGCCTCATCCGAAAGCATTCCCACTACATTTACGGCATCTTCCTTCGGTTTGGATTTTACTTTCAGGATTTTATCGCCTTCGGAAAGCTGCTTGGATTTCCATGCCGGAGCTCCGATGGTGAGGGCACCCAGGTAAAGATTTCCTTTTTTCTCCTGAATAATCGCCCCGATTCCGATCACTTTCCCGGTAAAACTGGTATCGAAATCTTCTTTATCTTTTGGAGAATAATAGTTGGTGTGCGGATCGAACACTTCAGTATAGGCATTCATATACACCGTGAACCAATCCATCTTTTTTCTCTTCTTAAATCTCGTAAAGGTCTCTTTTACAAGATCTTTTACTTCATCCGTAGCTTTCTTAAGCTTCTGGTCCGCAGCAAGAGGCTGGTACTTAATGGTATCCTTTAAATTGTATTTCTGTACGGAATCCTTCTTCTCTTTCTGAGCCTCTTCCTTGCTGTTCATCGACTCAATTTCCTGAAGGATATTGTATTTGATAAATTTTTTCCATTCGTTATACTGCTCCTGCTTGTTAGCCGGAACTTTTTTCGCTTTAGGCTCCAAAATCAGCGTCTCATCTTCTTCCAGATTGATCGGCTTGCTGAAAATATCCTGGGTAATTTTATCAATTTCGTCAACGCGCTGGTAAAGCCTGTCGATCGTAAGCTTGTAGAATGTAAGATCTCCCTGGTTAATATAGTCGTCCAGTTTGGTTTCGTGTTTGCCAAACTCATCCATATCCGACTGAATGAAGTATCTTTTACCCGGGTCTACCAATTCGAAATAATGCTTGTATACATCTTTGGAATAAGCATCATTAATCGGTTTCGGGCTATAGTGCAAATAAGAAAGTGTATTTTTTACGCTCACCATTATCGTCTGCATCTTTTCGTCATCATTTTTAGGCGAGTTGAAACAAAACATTAGACTTGTTAATGGAATCAGGAGTAAAAATTTATTCAGCTTAAAATTTTTCCACATAAATCTGTAATGTATTTTATTAATTTTTTTATAAGTTTTTTTAATAAGTCGCCTTTTTTCCGGCACCGTTACAAACTATCAAATTTAATACCTTATTTGCAATTATCAATTACTTTTAAGAGATTTTATCAATACGTTGGTTTTCATCAATTAAGACTGTTAAAATCAACATTAATACGGAAAAAATGATAAATTTAAAAAATCCCTATGAAAACGTTTTTATTGCTTTATTCCTAATCATGTAGCAATAGAAGGTTCAGAATTTATCCTGTTCGGCAAATACTTTACTGATACAGAATGGGGTGATCAGTTTCTAAAAATGGATAAAAAATCTATATATTATTCAAATAATATTAAATACAAAGGTTTTTAAAAAAAAGCTTTTATAGTATATTTGTTAAAATTAAAATATCGATATGGAAAAGCCACTTATTCTGGTAACGAATGACGACGGAATTACAGCACCGGGTATCAGAAATCTTGTCAGTTTTATGAACGAAATAGGAGAAGTTGTGGTGGTAGCACCCAATTCCCCGCAAAGCGGTAAAGGCCACGCCATTACCATCAACTCCACTTTAAGTTATGAAGAAGTTCATTTGGACGGGCCACAGATGGATTTCTCCTGCAGCGGAACGCCGGTGGACTGCGTAAAAATGGCACTCGATAAAATTCTTCCAAGAAGACCGGATATTGTGGTTTCCGGGATCAATCACGGAGCGAATTCTTCTATTAATGTGATCTATTCGGGCACGATGTCAGCAGCGGTGGAAGCCGGTGTGGAAAACCTTCCTGCGATCGGGTTTTCACTGTTGGATTTCAGCTGGGAAGCCGATTTTATCCAAGCCAAAGAATATATTCAGAATATCGTAAAAAGAACCCTGGAAAACCCGATGCCGAAAGGAATTGTATTAAATGTAAACATACCGAAGCTAACAAAAGAAGAGATAAAAGGCGTAAAAGTCTGTAAACAGGCCAAAGCAAAATGGGAAGAAAGTTTTGATGAGAGAGTAAATCCTCACGGTAAAAAATACTATTGGCTGACGGGTTATTTCAATAATATGGATGAATCCGAGGATGCCGACGAAACCGCTCTGGCGAACGGGTATATTTCCATTGTTCCGGTAAAGTTTGACCTTACGGCGTATGAGTATATGAATACGTTGAATGAGGTGATGAAATTCGATTAAACAAAAGAAAAGAACGAAAAATTCAAGACCTGGAAGCTGAAGGCTGAAAATTAAAACTCTATCCTAAAATTCCCATAACTTGCGCGAATTCAACATTTATTTTTAATCAATATTTTTCTCGCGCTTCAAACAGTGGGAATTTTTTAACGGATCGAGTTTTAATTTTCTTAACGCTTCAGCTTCCTATGTCATTATCTATGACAGAGTGTAATGGATCAAAACAACACCTTATCCTCTCTTCTCAGTTCTTCCAGGTATTCGCTCTTATCATCCCGGTAAAAAAGGTTCATTGTTTCAAAAGGAATGAGCTTAAGATCTTTATTCACAATATGAACGCAGGATTTCTTGACGGCACGCACATCAAAATCGTGAGCATCCATAAAATTCATGATGATGATCCTGAAGAGATTGTCGTAATCCAGATTCGGAGCTGAAACTTCGGGAAGACAGCACAATAGCTGGTTGACTTTAGGCTGCACTTTATCTACGGAAATCCCTGTACTGAAAATATCCAGCAACTGCATCTGAAGTCCGGTATCCTGCTCATAGACGATCGTATTCCGGGTTTCATTGTTCAGCAAATCAGCAGGATTGATGTATCTCGTTAAAGGAATGGTTTCGCCTTCCAGTTTCAGGATATATCCCATCGCCAGAGCATCCGGGTTGCACGGAACCGGAATAAGATCATCCGAATTCAGCAGCGGAAACTGATTCAGGATTTCCTGTCTTACTTCCGTTAAAGTTATTTTTTCATGTGCTGAATCTTCCCGGTTTCTTCCGGCAATTTCTACCGGCTGAAAAGTAATTCCGCGGACACATTTCTGTTTTAAGGCAAATTCAATGATTTTTCCGATCTCGTCTACATTTTTTCCTTTCTGAAGAACAATAACGAGGGTGGTGGAAAGATTTAAAGCATTTAACTTCTCCAGAGCCTTCATCCGGACATCGGTAAGATCTTTTCCCCTGAAATCCTGCAGGACTTCCGGCTTAAAGGAATCAAACTGAAGGTAAATTTCAAATTCCGGAGCATACGTTGCCACCTTTTCAGCAAAACCCGGATCATTCGCAATCCGTACGCCATTGGTATTCAACATTAAATGTTTGATTGGCTTTGACTTGGCAATGTCCATGATCTTAAAAAACTCGGGATGGATGGTGGGCTCTCCCCCGCTAATCTGAACAACATCCGGCTCACCCTCATTTTTCACAATAATATCGAACATCGCTTCAATTTCTTCCAGGGTCCTGTGGCTGCCGTAATGCGGTGAAGACATCGCGTAACAGGTGGGACAGGTGAGATTGCAGCGGTCCGTCACCTCGACAATCGAAAGACAGCTGTGCTGCTCATGGTCTACACATAAACCGCAGTCGTAAGGACAGCCATATTCTACTTCCGTTCCGAAATGTACAGGCATTTCCGATGCTTTGTTGTAATTCCTGATATTTTTGTAATAATGCACATCCGAAGCAATTTTGGTTTTGAAAAACCCATGATCCGGGCATCTTTTGGTCATGAACACCGCTTCATCTTCAATAATGATCTTTGCACCGACTCTTTTCAGGCATTCCGGACAAAGACTGATGGTATAATCGTAATAGGTATAGTTTCTTACAGGCATAATTTCATTTTAAAGTCCTCCTCCACAAACAAATCCGCTCACCAGTCCGCAAAACAGCAGACAGATAAGCATTGTCTGGATAAACTGCTTCTTTGAAAATTTTCTGTTGTCTTTCGATTCGTAAACAAGCTTTACGATAAAAGCAACGACCAGGGAAAAAACAGAAGCGGCAAAAAGAATGACCAGGATAATCATCAGGACGAGTCCTTCCATATTACCGACTTCCAAAAGTGTCAGGGTTTTCATATTTTCTAATTTTACAGGTGGTTGAAAAGAAAGGTATTTTTAATTTTATAAATGTAATAAATAATCAGGCAAATACATACAATCTGAATGGTTCCCAGATTTCCGGCAATTTCCAGTCTCGGTTTGATAAAATCCAGCAGGAACCGAAAGGTAAAATAGCTCAGCATAAAGACCTGAAAAACAAAGCCTGAAGGATATTTATTTTTTCGAAGAATACTATTTAAGATAATCCAGAGAATAATCAGGAAGGCAATTTCATACAGTGCCACGGGATGCCTTCGATACTGGTCTCCCAAATGCATCCCGAAGATAGAATCGGTAGGAATTCCGTAGGTTTCTTCGTAAATTCCGGTAAGGAAACAGCCGATTCTTCCGATGATCATAGCCAGCATCAGAGGAAAAACGATAAGGTCTCCCGTACTTGCCTTATGACCGACTATTTTCTTAGCCAGCTCTACCCCAATTAATCCAAAAGCCAGTCCTCCGACAATCGTATTATTGGTCCAGACTGTTTTCAGATCGAAATGTTCAAAGAATTTGTACGGATTTTCCAGGTTTCCGATTAGTTTGGAACCAAATAAGGCACCGGCTGTAGCCCCGATAAGAACTGCTGCGGAAGTATTGAACGGTGTTTTTTCTTTAGACTTTCTTTTGAGATAAAAATAGTATCGCATGCCGATAAACATCCCCAATGCTTCAAAAAGCGGATGGGCAAGTACCGTTTTGCCGAACAGGTGAAAAGTGACAGGAAAATCCATGATCTCAAAAATATTGTTTTTAATTAACAAACATGATGATATTCAGAACAGATTTATAGAAAAGTATTTTTTATTTTAAGGTTTAATATATTAATTTAATTAAAATACCAAACAGATTAAAAATCATTACATTGACGTATTCAAGATGAATAGATCCATTTTCCACAATTTTAATTTGGCTGGGCCTGAAAATCGAACCTGTTCTCAGCGCTGCTCAAAAATGTTTCAATCAAAGTTTTTTTCATACATTTAAGTAAAATAATTTTCCAAATTATGAGAATAGAATATGATATTAAACTGGGATTTAAGGATGTAATGTTCCGCCCGAAGCGTTCTACGCTGAAATCCCGTTCGGAAGTGGATCTGGAAAGAGAATTTACATTTAGGCACACCCGGAAAAAATGGAAAGGAATTCCCATTATCGCTGCCAATATGGATACGGTGGGAACTTTTGAAATGGCGGTGGAACTGGCAAAGGAAAAGATCATTACCGCGGTTCATAAGCATTATTCCATTGAGGAATGGTCACAGTTTTTAAATCAGCAACCGGAAGATATTCATCAGTATATCGCTTTAAGTACAGGAACCGGAAAAACGGATGAGGAAAAGCTCCGGGAAATCCTCAGCAACCATCCGAAAATAGAGTTTCTCTGCATCGATGTAGCCAATGGCTATTCGGAGCATTTTGTGGACTTTGTGAAGAAAGCAAGGGCCAATTTTCCGGATAAGATCATTATGGCCGGAAATGTAGTAACCGGTGAAATGGTAGAAGAACTTCTTTTGGTAGGCGCCGATATTATTAAAGTCGGGATCGGGCCGGGTTCCGTATGTACGACACGGGTAAAAACCGGCGTCGGATATCCCCAACTTTCCGCAATTATCGAATGTGCAGATGCCGCACACGGATTGGGAGGCCATATTATAGCCGACGGCGGTTGTAAGATTCCGGGCGATGTAGCCAAAGCTTTCGGCGGCGGTGCCGATTTCGTAATGCTGGGCGGAATGTTTGCCGGGCACGATGAAAGTGGCGGCGAGATGGTAGAAGAAAACGGCAAAAAATACAAACTGTTTTATGGTATGAGTTCAAAAACAGCCATGGACAAACATTCGGGAGGGGTTGCGGAGTACCGCGCTTCCGAAGGAAAAACGGTAAAAGTCGCATACAAAGGTCCTGTGCTGGAAACGGTAAAAGATATTCTTGGCGGTGTGCGTTCAACCTGTACGTATGTAGGTGCCTCAACATTGAAGCAGCTTTCTAAAAGAACTACTTTTATCCGGGTGCAGGAACAGGAAAATCAGGTATTTAAAGATTGATGAGTGAATAACCTGTTTAAGCAATAGAACCTATTTCCAAAAATCTAATGTGAACTCGAAACAAAAGCTGGGTTTAAAAGGCTGGAAGAGGGAAGCTGGACGCTGGAAGTTCCTTTTGTCAACAATACTCTGAAGGTATTAATTATCAACAAATTAAACCGTTTATTACTATATAAATAAGGAAATTAATTAAAAGTCTGAATCACTAAGTTGAATTTCAATATTTCTTTCAACAATCGTTTGAAAATAAATTAAATACGGTAGAATTTACGTTAAATTTAAAGCAGAAAATCCGTCGCAGTGACGGATTTTCATTTATATTATTTAAAAAATTCTTACGTTAGTAAGCCGCCGTCTACATTTAACGTCTGACCGGTAATGTAAGAAGCCATTTCACTTCCTAAAAATACGCAGGCATTGGCAACATCCTGTGTGTGGCCCAGCTTTTTCATCGGGATGGATTCGTTCCATTTATCTTTGGCTTTATCATCAAGGGCATCCGTCATTTCAGTCTGGATGAACCCCGGCGCAATGGCATTGCAACGGATGTTTCTTGAACCCAATTCCAAAGCCACGGATTTAGTAAACCCGATTACTCCCGCTTTGGAAGCTGCATAATTGGCCTGTCCTGCATTTCCGCTGATTCCTACTACGGACGTCATGTTGATGATCGATCCTGCCCTGGCCTTCATCATCGGCTTGATCACCGCTTTCGTAAGGTTGAATACGGAATCCAGGTTAACATTGATTACTTTATCCCAATCTTCTTTAGACATTCTCAGAAGCAGGTTGTCTTTGGTAATTCCTGCGTTGTTGATCAGAATATCTATTTTACCAAACTCGGCGATTACTTCATCCACCAGAATCTGCGCAGCATCGAAATCCGATGCATCCGACTGGTACCCTTTGATTTGGGTTACAGAACTTAAAGCCGCTTCTAATTCCCTAGCTTTGTCCACAGAACCGGCGTAGGTGAATGCGATCTTTGCTCCCTGCTGGGCATACATTTCAGCGATTCCTTTACCGATTCCCCGTGTAGCTCCCGTTATTAGCGCTACTTTTCCTTCTAATAGTTTCATATATATGACAATTATTTTCTTTATAACCTATTCGCCTCCTGAAAGTTGGCTAAGATACATCATTTCGTTTCACACAAGCAAAACAGTGCGCAAAGATATTACAAAATGTTATTCATTACATTTTAAATCACTCTTTTAGCGAAATTTTTCAGCTGTTTTTTATCATAAAACAGAATGTTATTGCTTAGTCAGCAAAATTTTTGTCATTTTGTTCCGTGAAATAAATAAATTCTGTTTCCTTTCCTTTCGTGAGCCTGATGCCTTTTTTGTCGTGAATAAATTTATCATATTTTACTTCCGTCAGCGGCTCGTTTTTATGGTTGGTCACCCCGAATTTATTGTCTTTTTTCACGATAAATTCGTTGGCTCCCAGGAAAGTCGTAATATCGTCATAAACAAAAGGAACGATCTCATTTCCGTTTTCATCCATCATTCCGTAAAAGTTGCCGGTATTTTTTCCGACAAGTGCAGGATAAAGCTCGGATTCCCTGATTTCTTTAAGGTCTTTCAGTTCCCTGTAATGGCCGGTCTTTGGAGTGAATATATAATAATTATCATTTCTGTTGAGAATCAGGGTATTTGGGAATATTTTTTCGATACCGTACTCATCGCTGTTCAGGATATTTTTTAAATCTTTATCCAGGATTTCCTCTTCTTCCTCTTTTCTGAGATACAGATATTTATCACCGGAAATCGTAAGTCCTTCCACCCTGTCATATTCTTTCGGAAATACCACTTCCCCGTCCAGGCGCACAACGGCAGTCTTAGGATTTTTCTGGTCCTGAGAAGTTTTGAACAGTCCGTTAAAAAGTGGGTTTACATAATGATAATCAAGATTATATAGTTTCCCTTCTTTCTTCGAAAAAATGCTTACTTTATCATCCTTTGTGAGGTAAATGTATTCTCTTCCTACGAAAGCCTGTTCATATATTTCATCGGCGATTACATTTTCTTTTTCGTCAATGATTCCATACCTTTCTTTTGAAGCATCCAGGGTAATCAGATAAGGAAAAGCATTGATATTATCTACATTATGATTGGAAATCATACTGAGGGTATTCCCGTTATTATCGATAACTTCCCCGGATTTTTCTCCTTTCGTAAGGTAGGTTCTCCCTTTATAAAAACGGAGATCGTCGGAAAATTCCCTGTCCGATACTTTTTTACCGCTGAAATCATAGATCGTCCAAACCTCATTGTTTTTTACAAAAAACCTGTTCTCGCTGCCGAATACGATCTTTTCCGAAAAAGGGATGATCTCATTTCCGTTAAAATCATAAACGCAGTCTCTCCCCTGTCTGGTATAAATCAAACGGTCTTTGTTTTCCCAGGTCCTGAATTTAAACAAATCCATTGGAATGATTTCTTTTCCCTGAGCATTGATAACCGCCGTTTTACCATTGGATTTTCCGGATTTTGCTTTTAAGACGAACCGATCTTTCCATAAAAGTGAAATTTCGCTTTTAAAAGGATAATCAAAAGTAATAGTACCCAGAGAATCCACAATACCCGTCTTTCCGGTTCGGGCATCAGTAAATATACCGTAGCCTCTTGAGTAGGAACGGACTTCTTTACCAATCTTTTTGGTTAAAAGAATCTGCTTATACTGATCCGTCTGTCCGAGGCAGGCCGACGAAAACAGTACGAAAATTAATTTTTTCAATTAAATGGAATTATTTACAATGAGAACGATTTCGCCCTTTAAGGTCTTGCTTTTTGAAAATTCAATGAGTTCAAGAATTGTTCCGCGTTTGGTTTCTTCGAATTTTTTGGAAATCTCCCGGCTCAGGCTTACTTTGGTCTCCTCGCCGAAGAATTCCCTGATCTGCTCCAGGGTCGTATTGATCTTATGCGGACTTTCGTATAAAACGATGGTCTTTTTTTCCTCAGCAAGCTGTTTCAGTTTGGTCTGCCGCCCTTTTTTCTGAGGAAGAAACCCTGCAAAGAGAAATTCGTTATTCGGAAGTCCGGAAACAACAAGTGCCGGAACAAAAGCAGTGGCTCCGGGAAGGCAGATCATTTCAATCTGATGATCCGAACCGGCTTTCGCCAGAAGGTAACCGGGATCGGAAATTCCGGGTGTTCCCGCATCGGTAATGATGGCGATATGCTGGCCGCTTTTAAGATCGGTAATCACCTTTTCGGTCGCCTGATGTTCGTTGTGCAGATGGTAAGACTTCAAAGGCTTTGAAATCTCGAAATGTTTTAAAAGAATTCCGGAAGTTCTTGTGTCTTCGCATAAGATATAATCAACCTCTTTCAGAATATTTACCGCTCTGAAGGTCATATCTTCCAGGTTCCCGACCGGTGTAGGAACAAAATATAGGATTCCGCTCAAAATTAAGTTTATAAAAATTTATTCTCCACCAATATCCATAGCCGCTGAGCATATTCATCCACTTTGCTCCACTTTCTGGCATAGTAAAGATCACTCAGATATTCTTTAGCCTCTTCCAGTTTGTTGAAACTGTTGAGATTCGCTACCACTTCATTCAGCTCAGACTGGCTTCCTCCGAAAAGAGTTTTGGAAAAGGCAATCCTATCGTTTAAATCCAGTTTAAATTCAGGTTTTTTCTTTTCCGCTTCCATAAAATCGGTCGCCATATTGGTTCTTAATATACTTCCCGTATCTTCTCTTTTCTCTACGGGAGATGGTTTTTCTGCAGGCAGCCCCGTTTCCAGATGATCATCATCGAAAAGCGACTGAACAGCCTTGAGGCCTCTGATATTGGCCAGTTTTATTTTTTTATCATGATGATAATCTTCAATGTTTTCAAAGCTTTCATCAGATTTTAATTTTTCTCTTTCTTCGGAAACCGGAGCGTCGATATCTACAATTTTCCTTTTATCAGTGATCTCCGCCGACGTGGACTCTTCTCTTTTTTCATTTTCCGATGCCTCATTTTTGAGTTCGTTCACAATATTTTCAGCATTGGAAGTATCGGTTGCCATTTCTCCCTGTTCCATCATCATACCGGACGAAATGAAAGATTCATCGGTTTCTTCATCAGAATCCTCATTTTTTTCTTTCTCCGAAGCAGATTCAAAATTATGCAAGATCCTTTCTTCCTCTTCAAAACGGTTTAAAACTTCACCGCCGTTATCTGAAATTTCATTTTCAAATCCGTCAATTTCATTGAGCTGATTGTTGAAAACAGCCTCTTCTTCTGTTTGTTCACCATTGAAGACCTCCTCATATACATCACCATTGTCTTCAGGTTCTGCATCAGCAAGAATCTTTTCTTCATCTACAAAATGCAATGGGCTTTTGCTGGGATCAGAATCTTCGTTTTCATCAATTTCATTCAGCTGGGCATTTAAAATATCCGTACTTTCATGCAATACTTCCTGAACATCCGTTTCCGAATTTTCCTCTGCAAAATTAACTAAAGTTTCGTGAAGTTCGCCCTCTACGATCTCATTTAACTGATTATTGAAAATAGCCTCTTCCTCAGTAACCTGATCCGAATAGTTTTCCGGCTCTTTCTCATGGATTTCATTCAGTTCATTATTGAAGATGGCTTCTTCTTCCGTTACTTCGCTATTTTCACCGGATGTGTAAAAATTTTCGTTATTTTCCGGAACCGGCGAAAAATTTTCACCTCCGAAATAAGCGATATTCTTTTCCAGCAAACGCAGGAAAGAAATCCTTTCGGCAAGCTCTTCTACAAGATCCAGCTTGGAAGAAAGCTCGTCTACATGGCTTACTTTGTCCAGAATACCAATGATATTCCTGGATTCAAAAAAAATCTTTTCCTTTAAATCTTGGATGTTCTGCATAGGAGAATCTTGTTAAAAATTGCTTACTTTTGATCTTCAAAATATACGGCTAATTTAACAAATGTTTTTAGAAAATACAATTAATCATTCCAAACAAAGCGGTTGGATGGAAGTAATTTGTGGCTCTATGTTTTCCGGGAAAACCGAAGAGCTGATCCGGAGGCTGAGAAGAGCCGAAATGGCAGGGCAGAATGTGGAAATTTTTAAACCGAAACTGGATACGCGATATTCGGATGAAGATGTGGTTTCCCATAACCAGAACAAGATCCGCAGCACATCGGTGGAAAATCCCAGCGAAATCCTGCTGCTGGCTTCCAATTGCCATGTCGTAGGCATTGACGAAGCCCAGTTTTTTGATGAAAGCATTGTGTATATTGCCAATCAGCTTGCCAACAGCGGCGTTCGGGTTGTCATTGCCGGCCTGGATATGGATTTCCTGGGGAGGCCTTTCGGACCAATGCCCAACCTGATGGCCACCGCAGAATATGTTACCAAGGTTCATGCGATCTGCAGAAGGACCGGAAACCTTGCGAATTATTCGATGAGGATTTCTGAGGGAAAAGATCTTGTAGAACTCGGAGAAACAGAAGCTTACGAAGCTGTGAGCAGAAGGGTTTTCGTAGATGAAGTTTTAGATAAAAATTAAATAAATATCAAATATATTCGTATTTTTGCTTAAAATTCAATAGTAAAAACTCTCACAAAATGATATTGGAAATTAAAAATTATATAAAAATCAGCAATTCGATCGATGAGATTCTGAAAAATTCCCCTTTCAAGATGAAGTACATCATTGAGAAGAGCGGTATTTCCGAACCCACTTTTTTCCGGAAAATGAAAGAGAAAAAATTCCTTCCGGAAGAACTGCTGAGAATTGCCGAAATTATTGAACCGGAAGAAAATTCAAAAGAAGATATTCTTAAAGCCATTCAGGAAGGTTTGAAAGATGTTAAAAATGGCAGAATTCATGATCACAAGACGGTAATGAATGAGGCGAAGGAAAGACTTGCAAAAAAGAGGAATGAATATCTTCTGGACCAATAGATCTAAATCGGATTTAGAAAATCTTGAAGATTTTTTAATAGAAAAATGGGGTTTTAAAGTGGTGGAAGATTTTTACGAAATATTAGAAAGAAAGATTTCCCTTCTTGAAAACGGAAATTTAGTCCATCAAAAATATGAAGATACAGACTTTCATAAGTTACTTGTAACAAAGCACAATTATATTATTTATGAAATTGCTGCAGATCAGATCAACCTTCTTCATATGATCAATAATTTCCGAAATCCTGATGATAATTATAATTTAATCACCAAAAGGAGTTGATGAACTACAGTGTAAATCAAATTGCAGAAATCACCAATGCAGAAATTGCAGGAAACGGAAGTTTAATCATCCGGAATATTGCTTTCGACAGCAGGATTATTTACTCTACCAAAAACACGGCTTTCATTGCGATCAATACATCGAAAAATTCAGGCGAAAAATTTATTGAAGCAGCCATAGACCGCGGCATTAATGTTATTATCTCCGAGCATTATGATCCGCAGTTTGAAAATGTCACCTGGATCATTGTAGAAGATTCGGTGGTGTTTCTCCAGAAATTAGCCCGGTATCATTTTGAACATTCTCATTTAAAATCAATAGGAATCACCGGCAGCAACGGAAAAACCACTTTAAAAGAATGGCTGTACCAATGTCTGTGGAATGAGTTCCCTACCGTAAAAAGTCCGAAAAGCTTCAATTCGCAGATCGGGCTTCCCCTTTCGCTTCTTCAGATCAACGATTCTCACCAACTGGGAATTTTTGAAGTCGGGATTTCCCAGCCTGAAGAAATGGAAATACTGGAGTCTGTTTTTCACCCGCAGATCGGCCTGCTTACCCACATCGGTACGGCCCACCTGGCCAATTTCAGCTCAGAAGCAGAGCTGATTGAAGAAAAGATAAAGCTCTTTAGAAATTCTGAGGTAATCATTTATAACGGCGATCATGTTTTGGTCAAGAAAAAAATCGAAGAACAGTATTCCGGTAAAAAATTAATTGCTTACGGTTTTAGCGAACACAACCAGATTTATTATAAAAGCAATCTTCAAAAAAATGATGACGTTGTCGTACAATATTTCGACGAAGAAATCTCCTTTCCCGTACATCAGAGAGACGAAGCGACATTAACGAATGTTTTGGCACTTATTACCGTCTTAAAGGAGCTGAATATCGGAAATCAGGAGATCGTGGAAAAAATCAACGCGCTGAAGGCTGTTGAAATGAGACTTGAAGCCATTGAGGGTGTAAGAAACAATATCATCATCAATGATTCATTTAATCTGGATCTGGATTCTTTAAAGACAGCACTTCAATTTCTAAATGAATATCGGAAGCCGAAAAAATCTTTAGTACTGACTGACATCCTGGGTGTAAATTCCAATTCCAAAGAACTCTACGAAGAAGTTTCCGAGCTGGTCAACGAACAGCAATTTGATTCGGTGTTTCTGATCGGAAATGAAATATCAAAATTCAGTGAATTATTTAAAACTAAAATATTTACTTTCATCAGCACCCAGGAACTCATTGAAAGTAAACACCTTAACGAACTGGAAAATCAACTGGTCTTATTAAAAGGAGCCAGAAAATTTGAAATCGAGAAATTAAAAGATATCCTTGAGCTGAGAAAGCATGACACCGTCCTGGAAATTAATCTGAATGCACTCCTCCACAACATCAATTATCATAAATCCCTGCTTGAACCTGCGACCAGAATGATGGCCATGGTAAAAGCCAATGCTTACGGATTGGGAAGTTATGAGATCTCCGAATTTCTGCAGCATCATCATATTGATTATTTAGGGGTTGCCTTTGCAGACGAAGGCGTAGAACTGCGTAAGAAAGGGATTACCGTACCGATTGTTGTGATGAATCCGGAACAGCACAGCTATGAAACCATTATTGAATATAACCTTGAGCCGGAAATTTACAGTTTCCGTGTCCTGGAATTATTTTATGAAGCCGTTCGGAAATCCGGTTATGATAAAAAATATCCTATTCATATCAAGCTGGAAACCGGGATGCATCGCCTTGGTTTTAAAGGAGATGAGCTGGATCAGCTAAGCCTGATTTTAAGCTCGATTAACGTAAAGGTGAAAAGTATCTTCAGCCATCTTTCGTCTTCAGATATGCCTGAAGAAAAAGAATTTACACTGAATCAACTGGAAACATTTGAGAAAAATTCATCTTACTTAATAGAAAAGCTAGGTTACACGCCTATCCGCCATATCCTGAATTCTTCGGGAATTACCTCTTATACCGGTCATCAATATGATATGGTAAGAATCGGCATCGGAATGCTGGGAGAATCACCTAATAGTGAAATACAGAAGCAGCTGCAGCCGGTGGTAAGTTTTAAAACCGTCATTTCCCAAATATCGGAGGTTCAGAGCGGAGAATCAGTAGGTTACAGCAGACGTTTTAAAGCAAATCATCAGATGAGGATCGCTACAATTCCTGTCGGTTACGCAGACGGGATCCCGAGACTGATTGGCAACCAGGTAGGAAACGTTGGAATCAATAATACCCTCGCTCCTATTATCGGAAGCATCTGCATGGATATGATGATGATTAATGTCGATCACATTCCCCGTGTGAAAGAAGGTGACGCTGTAACGGTATTCAACGCTAAGCCGACCCTTAAAGAATTCGCGGCCTACTGCCAAACCATAACGTACGAAGTTCTGACTTCTATTTCACCCCGTGTAAAACGGATTTATGTAAAAGATTAAGCCATAAGCCCATGAGAAAGCTCCTGATCATTTTATTCGCATTTCAATTGCTTTTAATACAGTCCCAGGTTAAAAAAGACCTGATGATCCCTAAAAATCCAAGAATCGGGCTTTCGCTTGCCGGAGGAGGAGCTAAAGGATTTTCTCATGTCGGCGTTCTTAAAGTCCTGGATTCCTTGGGAGTAAAGGTAGATTACATTGCCGGAACCAGTATGGGTGCCATCGTCGGCGGTCTGTACGCTTCGGGATATTCCGGGAAAGAGATCGAAAAGATTGTCATGGACACCGATTTTTACTCCCTGATCATGGATCCGAAAGCAAAACGCCAGGAAACAACCTTTTTCAACAAATCCGTAGATAAATATCTTTTATCCATTCCGCTAAAGAACGGAAAGATCAACCTTCCCTCTTCCATCAGCTCCGGACAGAAAAATGTATATCTGCTGAAAGAACTCTTCAAAAACGTTTCCGGCATCCATGACTTTTCAAAACTGCCGATTCCTTTCATGTGTGTTGCTACCAACCTGGAAAGCGGAAATATGCAAATTTTTGAAAAAGGAGATCTGGTACAGTCTATTATGGCAAGTTCCGCCTTTCCTTCGCTGATGGATCCTGTAAAAATCAACGACAGCATTTATATCGACGGGGCGATGACCGTAAACTACCCTTCAAAGCCTTTAAAAGATAAGGGGATTGACATCGTGATCGGCGTAGATCTTAACCAGGACCTTTCCAAAAGAGAAGACCTGAACAGCATCATTGCCATTCTGAACCAGGTGATCGATTTCGGGATAAAAAAAGATACGGAGCGGCAGTACAAGTACACGGACATCAATATCAAACCCGATCTTCAGGGGATGACGGCAACCAGCTATGACGAAAAGAAGAAAATACTCGACAGCGGCTACTCAGAAGGCCTAAAATACACCGATATTCTGGACCAGCTGCCCAAGAGGCCTTTCGATCGGATAAGGCAGCAAATGAGCCCTATTTACTCCAATGTATATAAGATCGACAGTCTGGCCATAGAAGGCAGCAGGATTTACGCTAAAAACTATGTGCTGGGTAAAATGGGATTACGCCTCCCTTCCATGGAAACCTACGGAAGCATCAATAAAAAGATAGACAAACTTGTGGCTACAAATAATTATAAATTCATTAATTATGACATTATTTCAGACAATAAGGCAAATTATCTTAAGCTTTACGTTACGGAAGACGATACCCGGCATTTCCTGAAATTCGGGCTGCATTATGATGAAATTTTCAAAACGGGGCTTCTCCTCAATTATTCGGCAAAGCGGCTTTTATTCCGGAACTCCAATCTTTCGCTGGATGTAGTGGTCGGAGACAAGCCCAGGTATTATTTAAATTATTTTATTGATAACGGATATATTCCCGGTTTCGGAATTTATTCTTCCGGAATGAGCTTTAATCTGAAAGACACAAGCAACAATGAATACGACAAGTGGGACTGGCTCCGCAATGAAGCTTATATCCAATCCATCTGGAAAGATAAGTTTGCCATAGGCGGAGGTATAAGCCACGATTATTTTGAAGCGGAATTCAACGGTGACAACAAAAGATACAACCGTTTCCTGAATCCTTACGTATTTCTGAAAAGCGATACGCAAAACGACAGGGACTTCCCTACACGCGGGATCTATATTAACGCCGAAGGCAAGGTAATTGATCTGCTTAAATCTGAAGTAGACCGAAGGCTTGTTCAGATAAAAGCAGATATCAGGATAAACATTCCTATTTCAAAACAGTTTGCTTACAGACTAAATCTCTATGGAGGAATTACGCTGGGTGAAAACCTTCCGGAATTTTATAAATACAGGCTTGGGGGAATCTTTGAGCAGAATATCATAAACTTCCGAAGTTTCTCCGGATTTTATTTCGCACAACTGAATACCAACAACGTGATTCTGGCTTCAAATGATCTTCAGTTTAAATTCAATAAAAATTATTTCCTAAGTGGTAACTTCTCGTTTGCGAATCTTTCCAACGACATTTCTTTTGAAGATACTGTAAAACTAAACTATAGCTCCGTAGGGCTTACGGCAGGATATAAATCTCCTTTCGGACAGATCAAAGTGAATTTCAGTCACTCTCTTAAAAACAATCAAAAAGGCATATTCAGTGTTATTTTAGGACACTGGTTTTAATTACAATGATACAATTCTTTTACGAAAATTTAACGGAATCTGTAAATACGGATTACATCGCATGGCTGAAAGATCTCATTCTTTCGGAAGAAAAAAAGTTAGGTGAGATCAACTATATTTTCTGTGATGATGACTATTTGCTGAAAGTAAACCAGGATTATCTTCAGCACGATTACTATACTGATATCATTACATTTGACTATGTAAAAGGCAAAACAATAAGCGGAGAGATTTTCGTATCTTTGCAGCGCATTTCCGATAATGCTTCTAGCCTCTCCCGGGATTATGAAGAAGAACTCAGAAGGGTTTTGGCCCACGGCATCCTTCACCTTTGCGGATACAAGGATAAAACCGAAGAAGAGGAAAAACAGATGCGGGAAAAAGAAGATCATTATTTAGCGAAGTACCGTTAAGGTTCTGAATATTTTCCAGGAGCTTAATCCCGCTCTCCGTACTCGCTGTTTTCTTTTTTTAAAAAGAAAACGAGCTCAGACAAATACTGCGATCGGGGCTAAAAAAAAGACCGCGATACAGGCAATTTAAGACTGTAAAAACAGATAATGTTTCACGTGAAACATTTGTAAAAAAGAGTAAAATAAAAGGCTTAAAACAAGCAATAAAATGATTTCAGAAATATATGATGTAATTGTAGTAGGTGCAGGCCATGCCGGATGTGAAGCCGCCGCTGCAGCTGCGAATTTAGGTTCAAAGACCCTGCTTATTACGATGAATATGCAGACCATCGGACAGATGAGCTGTAACCCCGCAATGGGCGGAATCGCAAAGGGACAGATCGTACGGGAAATCGATGCGATGGGCGGATATTCAGGAATTGTAGCAGATAAATCCGCCATACAGTTCAAAATGCTGAATCTTTCCAAAGGCCCTGCCATGTGGTCCCCTAGAACACAGAATGACCGGATGCTCTTCGCTGAAGAATGGCGTCTGGCACTTGAAAACACACCGAATCTTGATTTCTTTCAGGATATGGTGAAACAGCTTATTGTTGAAAATAATAAAGTAACGGGTGTCGTTACTTCTTTAGGAATCCAAATCAAAGGTCATTCCGTTGTCCTTACCAATGGTACTTTTCTTAACGGCCTCATTCACGTTGGTGACAAGCAGCTGGGAGGCGGAAGGATGGGCGAACCCCGTGCTTTCGGAATTACCGAGCAACTGGTTTCCTTAGGTTTCGAGGCAGGAAGAATGAAGACCGGTACTCCACCGAGAGTAGACGGAAGAAGCCTGGATTATTCTAAAATGGAAGAACAGAAAGGAGACGAGAATCCTCAGAAGTTCAGCTATCTGGATACGCCTAAACTAACCAAACAATTAAGTTGCCATATTGTTTATACTAACGAAACGGTCCATGATATTTTACGTGAAGGTTTCGACAGGAGCCCAATGTTTAATGGTACGATTCAAAGTTTAGGACCTAGATATTGCCCGAGTATTGAAGATAAAATCAACCGTTTCGCAGAAAGAAACAGGCACCAGCTTTTCGTAGAACCGGAAGGGTGGAAAACCGTTGAAATCTATGTAAACGGATTCAGTTCCTCTTTACCGGAAGATGTCCAGATCAAAGCCATGAAACATATTCCGGGGTTTGAAAACGTAAAAGTTTTCCGTCCGGGCTATGCCATTGAATACGACTACTTCCCTCCTACCCAACTCAAGCATACCTTGGAGACTAAGCTGATCGACAACTTATATTTTGCTGGCCAAATTAATGGGACTACAGGCTATGAAGAAGCTGCCGGGCAGGGTCTGATTGCCGGGATCAATGCCCATAATAAAGTTAAAGAAAAAGACGAATTCATTCTTAACCGGGATGAAGCGTATATCGGAGTTCTGATTGATGACCTGATTACAAAAGGAACGGAAGAACCTTACAGAATGTTTACTTCCAGAGCAGAATATAGGCTCCTGTTAAGGCAGGACAATGCTGATATCAGATTAACCCAAAAAGCATATGATCTGGGATTGGCAAAAAAAGACCGTTTACAGAGAGTACAGGAGAAAGTAGCTAAAAGTGAAGAGCTTGAAGCTTTCCTTCGGGAAACTTCTTTAAAGCCGGGTATCATCAACCCGATTCTTGAAAACATTGAGAGCAGCCCTGTAGACCAGGCCTATCGTGCCGCTCAGATTCTTACAAGACCCAATATGACGCTGGAAAAGCTGGATGAAATTGATTTTATAAATGAATTTTCTTCTGCTTACGATGAAGAAGTGAGAGAACAGGCTGAAGTAAATATTAAATACAGGGGTTATATCGAAAAGGAAAAAGAAAATGTTGCCAAGCTGAACCGTCTGGAAAACATTAAAATCCCTGAAGACTTTGATTACACAAAGATTTCAAGTCTTTCCGCAGAAGCTAAACAAAAAATGACCAATGTAAGACCGAAGACGATTGCACAGGCCGGAAGAATCAGCGGAGTATCTCCTGCAGATATTAATGTTTTATTGGTCTATCTAGGACGTTAAATGAAAAATGTTTCACGTGAAACATTCAAAAATTATAAACGAAAATTAAGGTATTTATGAGCTTGTATCGGGCTTTGAATATCTTAATTTTTTTAAGATAAAAGAAACAAATCAAATGAAAATAAAAGATCATTTTCTTTCCCAGGAAATATTTGAAATTAAAGAAACGGAAACTAAAGGTGTTTTTAAAACTTCCCCTATCCCATCGAATATTTCCAGATACTATGAAAGTGAAGATTATATTTCCCATCACCAGGATTCAGGAAGTCTGAAAGAAAAGCTTTATAAATTTTTACAGTCCTTTAATTTACAATACAAGAAAACCATTCTGCTTGACCGTATTCCCAAAGGATCAAAAGTCCTGGATTATGGTTGCGGCGCAGGGGAATTTGTAAAATATATCGAAAATGATTTTGAAACTTTCGGATTTGAGCCGGATTCCGATGCCAGAAAAGCAGCACAGAGTAAAATTTCAAAAGCACAAATATTAGCTGATCTTAATCCGATTGAAGATCATAGTCTGGATGCAATTACTCTTTGGCATGTTTTTGAACATGTCGAAAATCAGGACGAGATACTTGAAATTTTTAACAGGAAATTAAAAGAAAAAGGTCTGCTCATTATTGCGGTTCCTAACCCAACGTCTTATGATGCGAAACATTATAAAGAATACTGGGCTGCTTATGATGTTCCGAGACACGTCTATCATTTTTCCAAGAACGGTATGGAAAACCTGATTTCCAAAAAACCAAACTGGAAACTGAGAAAAATCAAACCGTTGGTTCTGGATTCTTATTACATCTCCATGTTGAGCGAAAAATATAAAAAATCGCCTCTTTTTTGGCTAAAAGCAATGGTCTATGGAACGATTTCTAACGTAAAGGCCCTTTTTTCAAACGAATTTTCAAGTTTGATATATATTATCGAGAAAAAATAGAAAATCGATTTTTAAGCCATTTCTGAAGGTCAATTTTAATCGATTTAAGCTTAAAATTTAAAAAGTCCGGGATTCTCATCGGACTTTTTCATTTTACTCCCTCTCCCCTACTCTCCTCACCAATCAGAAAATTTTTATAAAAAATCCATTTGCTTTAAATTTCATTGTTTTTAGTTCGATATTGTTAGTAACAAGTTAGTAACTCAAATAAAAGAAGTCAAATTCTGGATAATCGTTATAATCAATTAATATTCACGAAATATCATAATCGTAAAAATTTTGGAAATTCCGGCAATGGGAACAAATATCTGAAATTTCAAATTGTTAAGAGATCAAGCAAAAAAATCATATCGATTAAGAAGTCTTCCAAAACGTCGTCGCCAGGATTTAAAATTAATTTTTTAAAATATTTCAAATGCAGGGTGAGACATCAGCAAACCAGGTTTAAAAAATAAAAAAGTCCGCTGAAAAATTTCAACAGACTTTTTTTATAAAATTTAAATTTCTTAATTATTGATCGCAGCAACTCCCGGAAGTTCTAAACCTTCCAGACTTTCCAGCATCGCTCCTCCACCGGTAGAAACATAACTTACCTTATCGGCATAACCGAACTGTTTTACGAAAGCCACACTGTCTCCTCCTCCCACTAATGAGAAAGCTCCGAGTTTTGTAGCTTCAGCTATGCTGTCTCCCAAAGCAACTGTGCCCGCCGCAAAGTTTGACATTTCAAAAACACCGATTGGGCCGTTCCAGAGAATCGTTCTCGAATTCAGCAAAACATCATTGAACTGGTCTCTTGATTTCGGACCGGCATCTAATCCCATCCATCCTTCTGGAATATCATAAATGTCGGATTCTTTTCTTTCCGCATCGTTGCTGAAACTTTCAGCAATGATCGTATCGGAAGGAAGATATACTTTTACGTTGTGCTCTTTTGCTTTTCCAAGGATCTCAAGGGCCAAAGGAAGTTTATCTTCTTCCACCAGTGAAGTCCCGATTTTTCCACCCAATGCTTTGATGAAAGTAAAGGCCATTCCTCCTCCGATGATCAGATTATCCACTGCCGGAAGTATATTTTCTATAATGGTAATTTTAGTTGAAACTTTAGATCCTCCCAGAATTGCTGTAACAGGCTTTTCACCGCTTTTAAGCACTTTATCTATTGCCTGAAGCTCATTAGCCATTAATAAACCGAAGAATTTAGTTGAAGGAAAGAATTTAGCGATAACCGCAGTAGAAGCATGGGCTCTGTGCGCGGTACCGAAAGCATCATTCACATAGGCATCCGCCAGTTTGGAAAGCTTTTCCGCAAACGCTTCGTCTCCTTTTTCTTCTTCATTGTGGAAACGCAGGTTTTCCAACAGCAGAATCTCGCCCGGCTGAAGGTCTGCAGCAGCTTTTTCAGCCTTCTCCCCTACACATTCTTCCACAAACTGAACTTCCTTACCCAATACATCGGAAACTTCATCAACGATATGCTTTAAGGAAAACTTATCAGTAGCCTCTCCTTTCGGTCTTCCCAGGTGGGCCATTAGGACGACGGAACCGCCGTCGTTCAGGATTTTATCGACCGTAGGTTTTACTGCTGTAATTCTCGTGTTATCGGTTACCTTGAGCTGATCGTCCTGCGGGACATTGAAATCCACTCTTACCAGAGCTTTCTTTCCATTGAAATTGAAATCATTGATTGTTTTCATATGTACATTTTATATTTTTTCGGGGCAAAGCAGAACCGGCTTCAGGAAATGGCTTTCGTTAAAATTTTCCGGGCAGTTCGGTTTCATGCTCTTTTTCGATTTTCGTTTCACAAATGTAAGATTTTAAAATTTTCAGGACGAGGCAGCTTTTGAAAAGTTTTAAAAAAGTTTCCCGCAGCCTCAACATTCATCAATCAACATATTTTCTTTTCTCTTAAAAAAATAAATGGGTATTGTTGTTAAGTGTTGTGAGTTTCGGGGATAAATTCTGATTTAATACTTTTTGATATTAAATCAGACCTTAACTCACATTTTATCTACATTGTAAAGGATTGTAAATAAGATTTTTATAGTAGTTATCCATAATTGTGAATAATTTTCCCAAAAACTGAATATGAATAAAGTGAGTATGGAAAACCATGGGAGTTTCTCCAGAAAACTTTGTGAAAAAATATATAGGATATTCTCCTGCCAATCTTCATTACAAAATTTTTCAATGTTACGAAAGATTTACTTTCCCTCTTTTTTCAACATTTACTCACAAGCCATTTCACATTTAATTCCCAAAAATTTAAGACTTATCCACATTATACTTAAATTTGTGTGAATAAATCTAAAAAAAGGCTTAATACAAAAATTATGAAAAGGAAAATAGCAATTGCTGCAGACCATGCAGGCTATGAATATAAAGAGATTGTGAAGAACTATCTTTCAGAAAAGTTTGATATTCAGGATTTTGGAACGTTTTCCACAGACAGTGTGGATTATCCGGACTTTGTTCATCCTGCGGCAACATCCGTGGAGAGCGGAGAAAATGAACTGGGAATCCTGATCTGCGGAAGCGGAAACGGGGTGCAGATCACGGCCAACAAACATCAGAAGATCCGCTGCGCGCTTTGCTGGATGCCGGAGATTGCAGCACTGGCCAGACAGCATAATGATGCCAACATGATTTCCATTCCTGCACGCTTTATTTCAAAGGAACTGGCAATGGAAATAGCCGATAAATTCCTTTCCACGGATTTTGAAGGCGGAAGACACCAGAACAGGGTTGATAAAATTGCATTCTGCTAGAATATAAAGGCTTGTAAATCATATTGCAAGCCTTATTTAATTTTTTATTTTGTATATTTGCAGCGTCCGACAGGTTTACCACCTGTTATTTCCATTCAAACCTGGTGAAATGGTAAAGTTACATTTCCATCAAAGGTTTTATCCATTCTTCTCCATATTTGTATTACTTTTATACAAACCTAAAACTTCCGTTATAGTAAATTTGGAAGGAAAATTGATGTCGTCATTCTGCAATCGGTAGATACAGTTAAAACAAAGCTGGTAATCACGATTTTGTTTGAAACTGTTTCTCTGTGCGGGATAAGACAAAATCTTATAACAGAAAGAATCCGGGATTGATAGATTTTCCAGGAAATATAGAGATAGAATAATAAATCACATTCAGATAAAAGAGCTGAAGCAGCAGATTACTTTAATTGATAAAAAATCAAATCTGGAATGTGAAAAGATTAATTAAATAAATTAAAATGGCAAAAAAGAAAAAATATATAAGTCAGAAAAACGACCATAAATTAAGAGAGATCGGCAAGCTGATCCTGAGATTTATGAATGGAAATTCCACCAAAGTCTACAATTACAAGCAGATTGCAGACGGAATAGATTATAAGAACCCGAGACAGCGCGAACTGGTAATCCAGTCCCTGCACAAGTTGCAGGCAGACGGAAGAATCAAGGAAAGTGAAAAGGGAAAATATATCATCAACCTTGATATTCAAGGAACATTAACCGGAACCATCGATTTCAACCAGTCCGGAAATGCCTATGTAACTGTACAGGGCGTGGATGGTGATATTTTTATCCATTCCAAAAATGTTAAAGATGCTTTGCAGGGTGATAAGGTTTTGATTGTAACCTATACCTACAAAGGAAAGAAACTCGAAGGCTCCGTATTGGAAGTTCTGGAAAGAACACGGACGGAATTCGTAGGAACTTTACAATTAGTTCCTCATAAAGATTTCGGATTTGTGGTTTGTGATAAAAAGACTATCAATACTGATATTTTTATTCCGAAAGGAAATTTCGGAGGGGCTCAGGACGGGGATAAAGTAATCGTGAAGATGACCGAATGGAGACCGGGAGATAAAAATCCTCAGGGAGAAATTATACAGGTTCTGGGAGCTCCGGGAGAGCATGAAACGGAAATTCACTCGATCCTTGCAGAATACGGATTGCCGTACGAATTTCCTGAAGAAGTGGAAAGGGATGCCGATAAGATCGACCGAAGCATCAACGATGAAGAAGTGGCCAAACGCTGGGATATGCGGGGTATTACTACTTTTACCATCGACCCGAAAGATGCCAAGGATTTCGATGATGCCCTGTCCGTAAGAAAACTGGAAAACGGAAACTGGGAAGTCGGTGTACACATTGCAGACGTTTCCCATTATGTGGTTCCGGGAACCATGCTGGATGATGAAGCTTACCAGAGAGCGACGTCTGTGTACCTGGTAGACCGCGTGGTGCCGATGCTGCCCGAAGTGCTGAGTAATGACGTATGTTCGCTTCGTCCGCATGAAGATAAATTTACCTTCTCTGCCGTTTTTGAACTGAATGAGAAAGCCGAAATCAAAAAGCAATGGTTCGGAAGAACGGTGATCCATTCCGACAGAAGGTTTACCTATGAAGAAGCCCAGGAAAGAATTGAAGGAAAAGACGGTGATTTCAAAGAAGAAATTCTTGTCCTTGACGGACTGGCAAAGATTATGCGTCAGAAAAGGATAAAAGACGGAGCCATTACCTTTGACAGAAGTGAAGTCCGCTTTAACCTGGATGAGAACAACGAGCCGATCGGCGTTTATTTCAAGATCAGCAAAGATTCCAATCATCTGATCGAAGAATTCATGTTGCTGGCGAATAAAAAAGTATCTGAATTCGTTTCACTGAACAAAAGAGGCGAAATTACCCAAAATACCTTTATCTATAGGGTTCACGACGATCCGGATCCGGCCAAGCTGGAATCGCTGAGGGATTTTGTTTCCACCTTCGGATATAAAATGGATCTGGCCAACACCAAAAAGGTAGCGGAATCTTTAAATAAACTTCTGCATGACGTCAAAGGTAAAGGGGAAGAAAACATGATCGAAACGCTGGCTATGCGAAGTATGAGCAAGGCAGTATATTCTACGGAGCCGATCGGCCACTACGGTCTCGGTTTCGATTATTACAGCCACTTCACTTCCCCGATCCGGCGTTATCCCGATTTGATTGCCCACCGCTTGCTGCAACATTACCTGGACGGCGGAAAATCCCCGAACAAAGCGGAACTTGAAGACAAAGCGAAACACTGCAGTTCTATGGAAAGGCTGGCTGCTGACGCGGAAAGGGATTCCATCAAATACATGCAGGTGAAATTCATGGAAAAACACCTTGGAGAAACTTTCAACGGGGTTATTTCCGGAGTAGCGGAATTTGGATTCTGGGTGGAAATTCCGGATAACGGTGCTGAAGGTCTTATTAAATTGAGGGACTTAATGGATGATTCTTATACCTATGATGCAAAAACGCATGCCGTATACGGATCCAGACACGGCAAAAGATATCAGCTGGGAGACAATGTTCAGATCAAGGTAGTGAAAGCCAATCTGATCGCCAAACAACTGGATTTTAAGATTGTAGACTAGACCAATCATGTAAAAGTACAAAAACCGCAAGCCATTGCGGTTTTTTTTATTTCAGTAAATGAAATTTAAAAATTATAAATTTAAATTAATACCAGTTATATTTAAAAAATAGCCTATTTTCATGTTGTATTTTGCTATAATGTTAATCTCTATAAATATCATTTTTATATGGCTCTGGCAAAACAGATAATCGTAAAAGAAATAGAACGGGAACTCAAAAGTTTATTAAGACCACAACCAATTCATTTGATTATCGACCTTTGTGGTTTTGACTATTTCTTCAATTGAATCAGACCATTGTATACACATAATTGGTATAACACCAATTTAATCATATTTAGCTTGTGTTCAGTTATTTAATTAATTTAAGAATAAAATAAAGGCTATTCATTCAGTATTCTAAATGGATTCAATTTAGTAGAATGACAGAAGATTTGGTCTGACCATCAAGACTTCCGGATCTATTTTCAAAAGGGATACTTCCAGCATCCAGCTTCCCTTTTCCAGCCAGTTAATCCGGATTCTACTGCGAGTTCATCTCTAAGTAAAATGAGTTTCGTTTCCGGCGAACCAAATTCATTTTCCTGTTTGCTTTTTAAAACATAAAGTTTAAATTTGTATAAATACATGAATTTTATTCATCGAAAACACCACTGAATGTTTGAACTTATATTGTCTGCCATCGTATTAGGATTCATGCTGAGTCTTGTTTTTATAGGACCGATCTTTTTCCTTCTGATAGAAACCAGCTTTTCCAGAGGCCCGAAACATGCATTGGCATTGGACCTTGGCGTAATTTCTGCGGACCTGCTCTGCATTTTGGCAGCCTATTATGCAAGTGCGGACATTGTAACGCTCATTGATAAGCATCCCGGTTTTTACCGGATTACTGCCATTCTCATTCTTGTGTACGGAATCGTGATGATGGTTACAAAGACCAAGATGCATATTCCCGGTGAGGAAAAATTCATGAACCAGAATTATTTCAAGACCTTTATCAACGGATTTTTCTTTAATCTTCTGAATGTCGGCGTCATTCTTTTCTGGCTGGTAACGGTGATTTCCGTAAGGAATCAGTATCCGGATACCGGCAATTTTATTTTATATATCGGGATCGTTATCGGCACATACCTTTTTATCGATCTGGTTAAAATATTCCTGGCCAAGCAGTTTCATGACAGGTTAACGCAGCGTTTAGCCAATAAAATCAGAAGGATCGTCGGCGGGATTCTGATTGTATTCAGTTTTTTCATCTTTTTGCAGAGCTTTAAGAAATTCAATCAGTTCGACAAACGACTGGAAGAAGCTGAGAAAACCGAAGTTAAATACCAAAAAAGCAGATGACAGATATAATCTTTCCCAAAGCACTAAAAAAAGGCGATAAAATAGCCGTCATTTCACCTGCAGGTTCTGTAGAGCCTGCCCAGTTGGAAAAAGGGATTGAAATGATCCGAACTAGAGGTTATGAACCTGTTCTAGGCGAACACCTGTATACTAAGTTTTCAAACGGCTACAATTATGCAGGAACCGAACAGGAAAGATTAAAAGACATGAACCGGGCACTGAATGACCCTGAAATTTCGGCCGTTTGGGCTTCCCGTGGCGGATACGGATGCCAGCATCTTATCGAAGGGCTTGATCTTAAAAGTTTTACTAAAAATCCCAAATGGTATATTGGTTATTCCGACAATACGGTGATCCAGAGTTATCTTTTTAAAAAAGGATTTGCTTCCGTCCATGGCCAGACCATAAAAACCTCAGGTTTCGGCGTAACGGAAGAAAGCTACGATCTGATCTTTGATATTTTAAAAAATAAGCATCCAAAATACATCCTAAAACCGCATCAATATAATAAACCGGGTTCAACTGAAGGAATGCTCATCGGAGGCAATTTAGCCCTTATTTATGCGCTTCTGGGTACGAAATATGCATTTGACTTCAAGGATAAAATTCTTTTCATTGAGGATATCGGAGAGAACTTCTATGCACTCGACCGGATGATCATGAGTCTGGAAATGGCCGGTGTTTTCCGTAAAATATCAGGACTGATTATCGGTGGAATGACCAATATGGGCGATGAAAAAGAAAATAAGCAATATGAAGAAAGCTTTGACGAATTTGCTTACCAATTGATTTCCGAACGGGTATCAAAGTATGATTTCCCTGTAATTTTCGGTTTTCCAAACGGACATATCAAAGACAACCGGCCATTGATCATAGGAGGAGAAATACATATGAAAATAGACAAAACGGTATCCATTAGTTATAGAAAATAAAGATGGCATATTCAAAATTTATCCTTTCTTTTTTATTGATTTCTGCAGGGATTTTACACTTTGTAAAGCCTAATATTTTCATTAAAATCATGCCTTCTTATATTCCTTTTCATTTGCAGATGGTTTATATAAGCGGCATAGCAGAAGTACTCTGCGGCCTTCTTCTTATTTTTCCTCAGACTCAAAAAGCAGGTGCTTATCTCAGTATTTTTCTTTTTATTGCCGTATTTCCCGCTAATATTGAAATGGCAAGAAAGTTTTATGAAGTTCATCATAAATATTTCTGGCTTACAGTAGCAAGGCTTCCTTTGCAGGTCGTATTAATCTGGTGGGCTTATCAATTCAGGAAATAATGGCAGACCACAACGATTTCGGTAAGACGGCAGAAGACCTGGCGGTTACCCATTTACAGAAAAATGGATATATCATTCTGATCCGGAACTTCCGGTTTCAGAAAGCGGAAATCGATATTATTGCGGAAAAAGACAAGCTGATTATTATTGTCGAAGTAAAAGCCCGTTCTACCGATATTTTTATGCTGCCTCAGGAAGCGGTGACCAAAACAAAAATAAAGCTGCTGGTTTCCGCGGCCAATCATTTTATGGAAGAATTCAACAAAGACCAGGAAGTACGTTTTGATATCATTTCAGTGCTTGCCGACCATAAAAAGAATCTCACCATCGAACATATAACCGATGCTTTTGAAGCATTTGATGCCAATTGATTATGCAAAATTTAGATTCGAACAGCATCTGCTCGGCAGTCTTGTATATTATTAAAAATTATCCGCTTACCATCCTTTTATATTGTATGGTTTGCTTTATAGCAGGTCTGCTTATCAGTCTGGTATTGATCTTGGTCATGAAGAAATGTAAGGCATTTTCCAGGATACCGAAATATTACAACTGGCTGGTAAAGCTGTATATCCCGGCTATTTTTACCATAAACAGCATTGTCTCATTACAGCTGGGCCTGTTTTGGGGTTCTTATGAAACCATAAAAAAAGACAGCTTTTCCATCTCTTCACAGATTTATTCTTCAGGTGTCGGCTCTGTTTTCAAAGATCAGAATGCAAAAGCTGAATTTATCGGAGGAGTAAGAACGGTAGTATCAGAAATAAACCGGAATAACGAAAAGGCAAAAATAAAGATAACGGATCTTGTAAGAGCCTACGATACAAAATACGGAATGATCAATCAGCCTAAAAACAGGATGGCTTCATGGCTGATGAACCGATATGGTGACCGGATCAATACCGTAATTATATATGGCATTCTGAATTCCATACCGGATGTTGAAGTTACCGGGGATCTCTCCTACCGTGAATTCGATAAAATAACAAAACAATTGTTGGTCCTTAATCCGGACGATATTGAAAAATCCATTACTGAAAAGATACAGAATCTTCTGCTGATTGCTTTACAATCACAACTTAAAAGCATGGCCGGAAGTCTGTTGATGATTTGGGTGATCCTGATGCTCATTCCGTGGCTCGAATTCTGGATATATACCTATATGATGAAAAGAGCTACCAACAGAAACAATCAAATAAATAAATGAAAACAATATTAATCACCGGAGCTACTTCCGGAATCGGAAAATCAACTGCCGAACTCCTGGCAAAACAAGGAAACAGAATCATTATCTGCGGAAGAAGATCTGAAGTTCTGGAATCGGTACAATCGGAACTGTCTGAATTTACCGAAGTATTTAGTTTAAAGTTTGATGTCAGGAATCTGGAAGAAGTAGAATCTGCCATAGGTTCTCTTCCTGAAAATTGGAAACAAATTGATGTGCTGATCAACAACGCAGGAAATGCACACGGCCTTGATCCTCTTTCAGCTGGAAAAACAGACGATTGGGATTCGATGATCGACGGAAATGTGAAAGGTCTCCTGTATGTATCGAAAATGATTATCCCTGGAATGAAAGAGAGGAATTCAGGACATATCGTAAACATTAGTTCAGTGGCGGCAAGACAGACCTATGCGAACGGCGTGGTGTATTGTGCCACCAAAAAGGCCGTCGATGTCATTTCGGAAGGAATGAGAATAGAACTCACGGAATTCGGTATCAAAGTAACGAATATCCAGCCCGGAGCAGTAGAAACCGATTTCTCCATGGTAAGGTTTAAAGGAGACAGCGAAAAGGCAGCTACCGTCTATGCAGGATATGAACCGTTAAAAGCTGAAGACATTGCGGATTCCATCGCCTATTGTATCAATGCACCGAAACATGTATGCATCTCGGATATGACGATCTACCCTGCTGCACAGGCAGAACCGAGGACGATCTACAGAAAATAATTTTCAAAATAATGCTTTACCTTTGCAGGAGTAGAGCAATTTATAAGTCAATTGCTGAACCGTTAATCATTACCTGTAAACAATGAAAATCTTATATCTTGAAACTTCTTCAAAAAACTGCTCGGTAGCCATTTCTGATAATGATAAAATGCTGTGCGTCACGGAAGAGATTTCTGAAAACTATAAACAGTCCGAAAGCCTTCATATTTTCGTAGAATGGGCGCTGGAAGGTGCCGGTATTTCCATGAAAGATATCGAAGCCGTTTCTCTTGGTAAAGGACCCGGTTCTTATACGGGCTTACGGATCGGTGCATCGTCTGCGAAAGGTTTTTGCTACGGACTGAAGGTTCCGCTGATTGCCGTAAATTCCATGGAAAGCATGATAGAGCCTTTTTTAAACCAGAACTACGATTATATTATCCCTTTGATCGATGCGAGGCGAATGGAGGTTTATACCGCAGTCTATGACGGTAATACCGGAGAAGAAATTTCTGAAACCGTAGCCAAAATCCTGGACGAAACTTCTTTCGCGGAGTATAAAAACAAAAAAGTAGTCTTTGTAGGAGACGGTGCGAAAAAAGCAGAGGAGATTTTACAGTTGCCGGATGCCGCTTTTCATAATGAGGTCTATCCTTCTGCTAAATATCTTGTAAAGAAAACCCTTGAAAAAATAGCGCACAGGGATTTCGAGGATGTTGCCTACTTCGAGCCTTTTTATCTCAAGGATTTCCACGGTGTAAAGAAAAAAAATAAAAGCGAAGAATAATCTTCGCTTTTTATTTTATTGTGCTTTAGCAGGCGTCTGGCTGGGCTGTAGCTGCTGATTGTTATTAGGTCTTTTCCTGTTGCTGTTTTCGTTCACAGGCTGCATCGGCATATTATTATTCATCATCTGATTCTGAGCCGGCTGCGGGGAATTTCTTTTTGATCCTCTGGCATTGAACTGCAGTTGCTGATCGGAAGCATTGCTATTCGCATCAGCGACATTTTGAGGAATGGTATTTCCCTTATTATCTGTGGCCTGGAAGGTCAGGTCGCTTTTCAGATAATTCAGCATTTCCTTAGCCTTTTCGCCTTCCGGGGTTTTACCGTAATTTAGAGCAATCTGCTCAAGCTGAAGGATCATAACCTCTTTCCCACTGGTTTTTCCTGAATTGAAGGCATTTAACAGATACAATTTAGGAACCAGGGCATCTTTAGGATATTGCTGGATGGTTTTATCGATAACATCCTTGCTTTCCCCGAACTTTTCAGATTCGTACAATGCAAAAGCCTGTTTGTACTGGCTTTCCACATCGCCGGAAGATTTTACAAAAGAATTGCTTTTCGGATTCCTCGCAAACTCCGCATAGGAAGTGTATGGATAATCTTTCAGTAATATCTGTTTTGCCCTTTCGGCAGCCTGCGGATTCTTCTCATAATTCATAGCGAAAATCTCGTACAAAGCCTGCAGCATCACCTTTTCTTCAGGCTTCGCATCTACCAGGTTATACAGGGTTTTTGTAGCCAGCGGTGTATTTGTGAAATAGTTCTGGTACATTACTCCAAGACCTAAAGAAGCTGTGTCCCGGTCCTTTTTCAGATGCTCAAGCTGTGCCATGTCAGTAGGTATCTGTTCAATATAGTAGGCAGGCTCAAAACGTCTCGGATTCGGTGCCGCCGCGGTTCCCAACGCATCATTTTTCATATCATCCAGCGTAGTCATTTTTTTGGAGAAACGCCAGTTATCGATTAGGGCACGGTCTCCCCATATCTGCTTAAAGGTCTGTGTTCCTTTGGAAACTGTACCGGTATTGCTGAAGTAAAATCCTTTGGTTGCTACTCCGAAATCTGCAAATGAGGTGGAGCTATTGGCAAAAATAGAGGTGGAATTATAATCTCCGGTATCAAAACCTTTGCTTCTTTCAGCACGCCTTCTTTCAAGTTCCTCTTTCTCTTCTTTAGCTTTGATTTTGGCAATATATTTTGAGAAAAAGTCTGTTTTCTGCTCCGGTGTCATCTTCGCCAGATTCAGGATGCTGTCATTTTTCTTGATTAAATAATAATTCTTTGAGATCTTTTTAATGTACACCGACTGGTCTGCCAGAAGCACCTTTGAAGGTTCATATGTCATTACGACCAAAGCGGAATCATAATATGCTCCGGCACCGATGTAATCGTTTTTATCGAGATAGCCCTTCCCTATTTCATAATACGTAAGACCCCGTACCTGGCCATCGGAAACTTTCTCTTTCAGAGATTTTCTGAAATATTCCTGCGCTTCGTCTTTCTTTCCGGCTTTATTTGCCATCAGACCCAGGGCATAATAAAATTCATTTTTACGGGATCCGTAAGTTCCTTTTTTACTGATGTCTTCCAGGTATTTCCGGGCGCCGCTGTAATCTCCGTTCCCGTTGAATGTTTTGGCAATTTCGATCTGGGATTTTACTTCGAATTCAAAGTCGTTGGCATATTTGTAGGCGGCCATAAAGCTTTCTCTGGCCTTTTCGTTTTGGTTAAGGCTTTCCAGCACCTGCCCTCTCAGGTAAGCGATCCGGCTTTTTAATTTCCGGTTGTCATTCAGCTCATAAGCATTGTCCAGCTCTCGTACGGCTTCTTCCTTTTTTCCGGCATCCAGTAAAGATTCGGAATAGTAAATGCTCAGTAACTTTTCATATTGCTTAGAGATCTTTTCGCTTTTCAATTTGGCAAACGTCTCATGGGCTTTGTGGTAGTTTTTGATCTGGTCATAGGCTAAACCCTGGTAAATTCTCGCCAAAGGAAGCCTTTTATCATCCTTCATGTGGGTAAAGACATAGTTCAGGGCATCCAGGGCTTCCAGTGATTTCCCGCGGTAAATCCTGGCCTGTGCGAGGATCATATAGGCCTCAAAGATCTGTTTGTTTTTTTCCTCCCCGTTTTTGATCACCGAATATTTGTTGATGGCTTTCAGGGCCTTTGCTTCTGCAATTTCCAGGGTAGTCGCTCCTTTCTGTTCAGGCTGGCCAGGATCTCCTGCCGGCATCCCCGGTCCTCCCGCCATTGGATTCCCTGGCATTCCGGACGGCATTCCAGGCATCCCGCCACGTGGGCCTGCGTTCTGAGCCGGACGGTTTAATTCGCCCATTTTCATGGAATTTTCCGCAAAGGCTGCAGACTGGCCCAGGTCACTTCCCAAAGGCTGGTCCTCATAGGTAAGGATAGGAATATAAGGCGCATAAAAATTGTCTTTATGGGCCTTATCCCTGGTTTCAAATTCATTATTTAAAGCATCTTTTGCATTAAATAAAGTGTTGTAATATGTGGTAAATCCTTTCATGAACTTAGATCGCTGCTCCGGTTTTTTTACCTTCATCCCGCAGGACACAACGATACACAGTACTAAAAGGAATAAAATATTCTTTTTCATTATTCAATATAACTCTCTAATCTGCTTTTTATTATCAGCAGTTTGATGATTTTGTAAAAATAACAAAATTTTATGGGGAAAACCGTTATATTTCTTTCAAAATTTTGTAAACCAAATGGGTAGGAAGGCCCATGATCGTATAAAAGCTCCCGTTTATCCTTTTAATTTTGGCCATGCCAAGCCATTCCTGGATCCCATAGCTTCCGGCTTTATCGAAAGGTCTGTAATTCTGAATATAGTATTCTGCTTCATCATCGGTAATATCATCAAACTCCACTTCTGCGACATCCGTTTCCGTAATGGTTTTTTCCGAAGTTTTAAGAGTGATACCTGTATACACCTGATGGATTTTTCCCGAAAGAAGTTTCAGCATGGCTCTTGCCTCTTCTTCATCCTCGGGTTTTCCGAGAAACCTGTTTTCAATCGCTACAACGGTGTCGGCGGTAAGAAGGACCTCTCCTTTTTCCAGTTCCCGGAATGCAGATGCTTTCAATTCAGACAGATATGCGGCGGACTCTCCTACCCTGATGTGTTCCGGAACAATTTCTTCACAGTCAATTTTTACCACTTCAAAATCAAAACCAAGACTGGCTAATAATTCTTTTCGCCTGGGCGATTGTGAGGCTAATAATAATTTCATTTTTAAAATCTTAGATGGATTGCGTATTGTCATCATGCCATTTCCCCTGTACCTTCATTACCTGTTCGATGACGTCGCGTACGGCGCCGCTTCCGCCTTTGATGGGAGAAATATAGTCGGCCACGGCCTTGATCTCCGGAACTGCATTTTCAGGACAGGCACCTATGGCAGAGACTTTCATGATGTGAAGATCAGGAATATCATCCCCCATCGTTAGAATCTCTTCATTTGTAAGGTTATATTTGGATTTAAAATCTTCGAGATCCGCAAGCTTATTATGGGATTTCGGGTAATAGTCTTCGATACCAAGATAATTGATCCTGTGCTTTACCATTTCATCATTTCCGCCGGTAATTACCCCGATCAGGTAATCGTTTTTTAAAGCTTTAACCACGGCATAACCGTCCAGCACATTCATTACACGGCACATGTTTCCTCCGGGCATCAGATAGACGCTGCCGTCTGTGAAGACACCGTCAACATCGAACACGAATGCTTTAATATCTTTTAATTTCTCTTTATAGCTCATACATTTTCTGGATTGAATGGTTCATGGTTTTATAAATTTCCAGGCTTTCATCTGTTAACAACTGTTCGTGAAGTTTAAGAATCCGTCTGTCATTTCTTACTGCCGGACCGGTCTGTGCCGATTTAGGTTCGATTTCATGAATTTTCTGAACGGTCTCATCAATTAACGGCAGGAAATAATCAAAAGGAATTTCCTGTGAATCCGAAATCTCTTTCGCTCTGGAAAAAAGATGGTTTACAAAATTACAGGCAAATACAGCCGTCAAATGGATATATTTTCTCTTTTCATAGGTGCTTTCCATTACATTTTTGGAGACTCTTGCTGCCAGTTCAGATAAAATGCTCATGTCTTTTTCATCTTCTGCTTCAATGAAAAAAGGAATTTTTGAATAGTCTAATACCTTTGATCTGGAAAAAGTCTGAAGCGGATAAAAACTGGCTTTCCGGTACTCTCCTTTCAGAACTTCCATAGGCAGCGAGCCGGAAGTATGAGCAACCAGGCAGTTTTTTTTGGTAATGATTTTAGACACATCTTCCACGGCATGATCACTGACACAAATCAGGTAAATATCTGAATCGACTAAATTTTTAGTTGAGTAAGGAATATTTAATTCTTCGGAAATGTATCGAAGTTCCCGTTCATTCCGGCCGAAAATCTGTACCGGAAGAAGCTTATTCTCTACCAATGCTCTGGCCAGATGATAAGCTACATTACCGGATCCTATAATTACAATTTGCATCCAACAAAGATAATATTTTATTTCTCCGGAAATCTTTTGTCAGTAAAAGTGCTGGATTTAACATAACATTGATTATAAAAGGAAAAACAGATACCATGATGGCATCAATTATTGTAGTTTTAGACTTACGTTATAGCAAATAATCACTATCTTGGACTAAAAATTGAATAAGTAGTTTAACTTTCAGCTATTTTTGTAATCCAAACAATGAAAGCATCTTATGAAGATTAAAGACGCGGAAATTATTTCGTTGATGCAAAGCCCACGTACTCAGGAGAAAGGAGTGCGCGCTTTGATGGATGCTTACCAAAGCAGATTGTATTGGCACATCAGAAGAATTATTGTGGACGGAGATCTTGCTCAGGATACTTTGCAGGAAACATTTATTAAAGCTTATCAGAATTTTCATCAGTTTAAAAACGATAGCCAGCTCTACACCTGGCTGTACAGAATCGCTACCAACGAAGCATTGCAGCAGCTGAATAAGCTTAAAAGAATGCAGAAGACCGATGAAGACCCGGAATACCACATGCAGAACCTGGTGGCAGATAATGCCGGAAGTGATGCCGAAGAAATACAGATCCTGCTTCAGAAAGCGATACAAAGCCTGCCCGAAAAGCAGAAACTGGTATTTATGATGCGGTATTATGATGATCTGCCTTATGAAGAGATATCCAAAATCGTGGATATGTCCGTAGGTACGCTGAAAACCAATTATCATTATGCCAAACAGAAGATAGAAGATTATATAAAGGAAAATTACCAGAATAATTTTTGAGAAACTGAAATGAAAGAGTTCGATATAGAGAAATTAGAACGCAGAAATATTTACATGGCACCGGATGATTTATTTGAAAATCTACAGGCCAGGGTATTAAGCGGAGTACATGATTTTGACCTTGAAAAACTGGAACGTAAGAATATTTATACAGTTTCCGAAAATGTATTTGAAAATATTCAGGACCATGTTACCAGTAAGGTATTGCCTCGTAAAAAAGCCCCGGTTTTTAAGATGAACTGGGCTCTTGCTGCTGCTGCATCGCTGGCCTTGATTTTTGGAGCGACTTTTGTTTTCAATAACGAAAGCGGTCCGGATGAGGTAGATCCTGAAATAGCTTATACAGTGAAAAACCAACAGTCTAAGACAGAATCTCAAATAGCTTATGAAACTTTGAAGTCTGATTTAACTTCTGTTGAAAAAGACCATCAAACTCACGAAAGCCACAAAAATGACAAGTCTGTGGCACAGAATAAGCCTCAGGCAAAAGCAGACAATAAAACGGCCGCAACAACAGGAACAGCCGTTTCAAAACAGGATGAAGCGAAGATGAACGACTATCTGGATTCCTTCTCAAATTCTGAAATCTCGGAATTGGCAAGCAATTCGACACAGGATGTTTATCTGGATTTATATAATTAAAAGAAGATGAAAAAGATATTGTTTACCCTTTTTATGATTTATGGTTTTGGTCTTAATGCCCAACAGACGGATTATGACTGGAAAAGAATGGACCCTAAGCAGAGAAAGGAAGTGATCAACAATCTCTCACCTGAAGAAAGAAAAAAGCTTCTTACCCAGTTCAGGAACAACATGGTGATGGAAAACCTGGATATCGATCCCAGCGATAAAGCGGAGTTTACCGATGTTTATAACGAATATCTGGAAAGCCAGAAGGAGATCAAAAGCCAGTTTAATTCCAACTTCAATCCTGAAACACTTTCGGATGAAGAAGCCAAAGCCAAATTGCAGCAAAGCTTTGAAGTAGGGCAAAAGCTGCTGGATAACAGAAAAAAGTATGCTGATAAGATGCAGCAGATCATTCCTTGCCAGAAAGTCCTGAAACTTTTTCAGTCCGAGGGGATGATGCGTGATAAGGTGAATGAAAGAAAACCCCGTGGAAATGCTAACAGTTTCGCCCCGAGACAGAGGCAAAACCCATAATAGTTTATTTTTTTAATGTTGGACGACCCTTGCAATTTATTGTGAGGGTCGTTTAATTAAAAAATGAATGCTTAGTTTTGCTGAAATTTTTAATCATGAAAAATATTGCTTTCATTTTTCTGCTTGCAGTTTCAGGCTTCCTGAACGCCCAAAAACAGGAACTCATCAGGCTGGACCAAAATCTGAAAGATAAAAGTTCCCGGACCCGTTCGCTTACCTTTATCGATGCAAGACCAGACAAATCTATTGGAAGTCTTGCAGATAAGGACGAAAAAGCAGAAATCGAATTCGAGGACAGTGATCTCAAAAGTCACCTTGAAAATCGGTTCGTAAGCGATAATAAAAAAGTGGGAACAAATGATATCGTCATCATGCTGGAAGATCTGAAAGCTTATGATGAGCAGGATGAAAATAAAGATTTTCCCTATGCAAAAATGAAAATCCGGATTTCCTGTTTCCTGAAAAGAAATGACCGTTATTATTTCATCAACCGTTTCGATAATGTAATCGTCTGTAATCCGAAAATAACGGTACATCCGCAACGGTTCCTCGTTCCCAGAATTTCAGATATCATTACAGATTTTATAAGAACTTCATACATGCTGAATGTTACAGGTTCCTATATTCCAGAAAACGAATTCAGTAATTATGATGCTTATCTTTCAAAAAATTACAAAGCATTCAATAATCCTGAGCTGAAAGACGGGGTATATCCGAACTTTAAAAGCTTCTACAATCAGGAGCCGAATCCCGAATACAGTATGGAAAAAAACAGAAAGGGAAAAGTGGTAAGATTGATGCATAACGGTATGCAGGTATCCCTTTCCGAAATGTACGGTTATGTGGAAGGAGGCAAAGCTTATAAACTAACACCCGTCGGTTTCGATGAGATGCAAAAAAGTGAAAAAGGATTTTATATCCATTCGTCACGGGTAAACCTTTTTCTGGAAGCTAAGAACGGAGGTGCATTTGTGGGCGCAATAGCAGGAGGTTTTGTCGGAGCCATGATCGGGGTGGCTATCGATTCAGCTTCAAGCTCAAACAACGGAGCCATGATCGGAATAGGATACAGGTCAACGTTGGAAACGGATGTGTATATCGATTCTTTAACGGGAGGATATGTTTTCACTAAATAATTTTAATCTCCGAGTGGTTGAAATGACTTAATCAACTATTGAATGAGAACATTTTTAAAATTATATCTGATTCCGCTTTCCCAATTCCTGAAAGTTGTGTAAGTTTGAAATGCCGATCATAAAATTAACCTATGAAGAAAATATTCTTTTTTTTACTATTATCCGTATTTTTATCTGCTCAGAAAACGGAACTCATCAGTTTATCCAGGCCTCCTAAAGACAATAAAAACTTTATTAAGACTTTTACCGTAATTGATCAGCGTTCTGATAAAAATATCGGCACCCTTATAGATCACAATAAAGAAGTAACTGTAGCATTCGAACATAATGCGGTTAAAGATCTTCAGGATTGGGTAGGGCAATCCATAGAAATAAAAGGGAAAAATGATTTGGTTCTATTGCTCGAAGATCTTAAAATTTCAGATGAGCAGAAAGAAAAATCGACTGTCGGAAAGCTGCAGTTCAGAGCAAGCACCTTCATAAAAAAAGCAGACGGGTATCATTTCCTGTATAGGAAAGATACGGTAACTACGGTTTCATCCCGGGTGAATCCGTTTGTTGCCCAGAACCTGGCAAGAAAATTTACCATGATCCTCACCGACTTTTTAAAAGAATCCTATGGCAAAGAAGCATGGGAAACTGGTGTTTCAGAACAGGATCTTCCACAATATGCCAATGTACTTACGGATAAACTCGACATCCTGAAAGCAGATCAGCTGAAAGATGGGGTTTATAAAGATTATCACAGTTTTTTCAGCCATCGCCCGGAGCAGGGTTTTGTTTTGGAAACCAATGATAAAGGAGTCGTGACCAAAGCGGTAAACGGTGAGGATAAAACGGCGATCCGGCGTTTCTATGCGTTTGTACAGAATGGTGTTGCCTACAAAATTATTCCCGTAGGTTATGCTGAAATTTTGAAAAGTGATCAAGGCCTTTTCATTGAGGTCAAGAAAACAGAGCTCTTTCCTGAATCATCCAATGGTGCCATGATCGGTGGAATGGCCGGAGGTCTTATCGGAGGCATCATTGGTGCTGCGATCGATGCAGGCGCCCAAAGCAGGAGAAACCGGATTCCGGAACAGGAAGTTTATCTTGATCCGCTTACAGGACAATATATTTTGCCTGAAGGATTTAAATAAGAAGCTGATTGCTATCAGCTTCTTGCTACTGGCTTTATTACAATCAGAATTTTAAAATTCTTAAATGTATTATCAAATTATTTCAAGTACTTAAATAAAATAAAAGAGAGACGCAAAGGTCTCTCTCTTTTATTTTAATATGAACCTGGAGAAAGGATAGGATTAACAGGTTGAAAGACATTACATGAAATGAAACAGAGCAAAAGGATGATGCATGATTATATCCCGAAGGGGCTTGACAATCATAACTCCGGGTGAAACCCGGAGTTAACAAAAGCAGACATCACAGCAATAACCCTTTCAGTATTCAGTCCGTTATCAAAGTAAAATCAGGTTCCTGAACAAGCATTTAAAGCGTCCGGCATCCATCTTCCAACCTATTAATCTCAAGTTAATGCAATTCATTGATGATCAGTAGAATAGGAATATGGAAAATCCTTTTCATCCGTTCCCCGGTCTTTATTGGGCTGGGAAACCATTTCAAAATTCAGTTTTGCGCTTTGCATCAGCTCCTGGTGGCTAAGCCAGTTTCTGGTATATTTCTTTCCGTTGAATTCCAGCGATTGTACAAAGCGGTTGTTCTCATTATTATTATTTGCACTAATTTCAATCGTTTTCCCGTTTTCCAGATGAATGATTGCTTTCTTAAACAATGGAGCACCCAGAACATACTGGTCCGTAGCCGGCGTTACCGGATAAAAACCCAGTGCTGAGAAAACATACCAGGCCGAGGTCTGCCCGTTGTCTTCATCGCCACAGTAACCGTCCGGTGTGGGCTGGTACAGGCGGTTCATCGTTTCCCGTACCCAATACTGGGTTTTCCAGGGTTCACCGGAATAATTGTACAGATAAATGATATGCTGGGCGGGCTGGTTGCCATGGGCATATTGTCCCATATCCGCATTCACCATTTCCTGGATCTCATGGATCGTCGATCCGTAATACGAATCATCAAAAACAGGAGGCAGCTCAAAAACCTGGTCCAGCTTTTTTGAAAAGGCCTGTCTTCCGCCCATCAGCCTGGCCAGCCCTTCAATATCCTGGAAGACCGACCAGGTATAGTGCCAAGAATTTCCTTCTGTAAAAGCATCGCCCCATTTAAAAGGGTTAAAAGGAGTCTGGAAGCTTCCGTCGCGGTTTCTTCCACGCGCCAGCTTGGTTTCAGGATCGATTACCTTTTGGAAATTCTGGGAGCGGCGGTAATATTCTTTCCACTCGGATTCCGGCTTACCTAACGCTTTTCCCAGTTGGGCAATAGCGAAATCATCATAAGCATATTCGAGGGTGCGTGCTGCATTTTCATTGATTTTTACATCATAAGGAACATAACCCAACTCTTTATAGTACTGAATGCCAAGCCTTCCCGTCGCCTGCGGCCCTTCATTATTGGCTCCGTGAAGCAGAGCCTGGTATAACTTTTCAATGTCATAGCCGCGCAGGCCTTTAAGGTAAGCATCGGCTACTACGGAAGCGGAATTGTTGCCGATCATAATATCGGAATAGGAGGGACTCGACCATTCAGGAAGCCAGCCGCCTTCTTTGTAATCGTTCATCAACCCTTTCTGCATCTCAACATTAATATTGGGATAAACTAAATTCAGGAAAGGGAAGAGCGCTCTGAAAGTATCCCAGAATCCTGTTCCTGCAAACCGGTAACCGGCTTCCGTTTTCCCTGAATACGGACTGTAATGAACGATTTCTCCGGCTTTGTTGATTTCGTACATCTTATGAGGAAAGCAGAGCATCCTGTACAGGCAAGAGTGGAAAGTACGCATCTGATCGATGGTTCCTCCCGCAACTTCCACTTTTTTCAGCTTTTCATTCCATGCCAGTTTGGCTTTTCTGAAGGTATCATCGAACGAATCCTGATCCAGTTCCCTCTGCAAATTCAGTTCCGCCTGTTCGGGACTGATGAACGAAGAAGCTACTTTAAGATTTACCTTTTCACCCTTCTTCGTGGCAAAACCGATGACGGCTCCACAGTGTTCTCCTGTAATTTCAAGCACATCTTTCACAAAATCCTTATCTTTCCAGGCTGAATATTTTATAAATGGTTTATCGGCATAGATAACAAAGTAATTTTTAAAACCGACCAGTTTTCCCCTTGAATATCTTGTGGAATAACCGACGATTTTCTTTTCGGAAGGAATGATTTTGATGCTCGATCCTTTATCAAAGGCATCCACAACAATCCATGAATTTTCAGAATCAGGGTAAGTTAACCTTAATTGTGCTGCTCTTTCCGTAGGCGTAATTTCCGCCGTCACATTATGATCAGCCAGGTAAACACTGTAATAATACGGCTTTGAAACTTCCGATTTATGGGAAAACCAGCTGGCCCGTTCGTCTTCATTGAAACGTATTTTTCCCGTTACGGGCATAATGGAAAACATGCCGTAATCGTTCATCCAGGGCGAAGGCTGATGCGTCTGCTTGATACCGCGGATCTTATCGGCATCATAGGTATACTGCCATCCGTTTCCGTTTTTTCCGGTCTGCGGCGTCCAGAGATTCATCCCGTGGGGAACAGCAACTGCAGGATAGGTATTCCCGTTGGAAAGCGAAGGTTTCGACAGTGATCCGATTAACGGATTGACGAACTCCTCAGGATGTTCCGGTGCATTTTCAATCCACTGCGACCGGATCTGAATAAACGGAACAAGTAAAAGGATGAAAAGAATCTTTTTCATGGATTAATATTAAGTGCGGCTAATTTAAACACAAATAGCAAAACAATAATCACAAATGGTATGACTTTCTATTGGTGTTTAATAAATACCCGGCCACAAATAATTTAGAATAAAATAAATAATCGAGTCAACGTTAAAAAACCTTCAAATTTTACTGTTCCGAACTCAACTTTAATATTAGAATCTGCATCTTTTGTTCCTTTTGTGGTTAATTAAAGCAAGCAGGTTTATCATAAAAGATTGGTTTAATTTAGGTTTACATCAGATTTAAAATTAAGAATCACGAATTATCCTTCATTTTATTATCTTTGCAAATTACATAGTTCTTAAATGAAAAACATACGAAATTTTTGCATAATCGCTCACATCGACCATGGTAAAAGTACTTTGGCAGACCGTCTTCTGGAATATACCAATACGGTTTCCCAAAGAGAATTACAGTCCCAGACGCTGGATGATATGGATCTGGAGAAAGAACGCGGGATTACCATTAAATCCCACGCGATCCAGATGGATTATGAGCTTAACGGCGAAAAATATATTTTAAACTTAATCGATACCCCGGGACACGTAGACTTTTCTTACGAAGTTTCCCGTTCCATTGCAGCCTGTGAAGGAGCACTTCTTATTGTAGACGCGGCGCAGAGCATCCAGGCCCAGACCATCAGCAATCTGTATCTGGCTTTGGAAAATGACCTGACGATTATTCCAATCCTGAATAAAATCGACCTTCCTTCGGCAAATCCTGAGGAGGTAACCGATGAAATCATGAACCTGATCGGTTGTGATTACGATGATGTACTTCGCGTTTCCGGAAAAACAGGGGAAGGGGTTCATAATCTGTTGGAACAGATCGTAAAGAGAATTCCGGCACCGGTAGGTGATCCGGATGCACCGCTTCAGGCTTTGATCTTTGATTCGGTATACAATCCGTTCAGGGGAATTGAAGCGTATTTCAAAGTGGTAAACGGAAGCATTACGAAAAACGAAAAGATTAAATTTTTCGCAACCGGAAAAGAATACGGGGCTGATGAGGTAGGAACGTTGAAACTGAAGCAGGTTCCTAAGAAAACAGTTGAGTGCGGTGATGTAGGCTACCTGGTATCCGGAATCAAGGATGCGCGTGAAGTAAAGGTAGGGGATACCATTACCTCATTCACCAATCCGGCAGCCGGACCGATCGAAGGGTTTGAGGAAGTAAAGCCGATGGTATTTGCCGGGATTTACCCGATCGATTCCGAAGATTTTGAAGAACTGAGGTTCTCCCTTGAAAAATTAAGGCTGAATGATGCTTCCCTGGTTTTCGAGCCGGAAAGCTCCGCTGCATTAGGTTTCGGATTCCGTTGCGGATTCCTGGGAATGCTCCACATGGAAATCGTTCAGGAACGTCTGGACCGTGAGTTCAACATGAACGTAATTACCACAGTACCCAACGTATCGTATTTCGGGTATACCAAAAAGGAACCGGAAGTTCCGATCCTGATCAACAACCCGTCTGAAATGATGGATCCTTCTACCATGGACCGGGTAGAAGAACCGTTTATCAAAGCTTCCATCATCACCAAATCCGATTTCGTAGGTGCCGTGATGACCCTTTGTATTGAAAAAAGAGGGGAGATCGTTAACCAAAGTTATCTGACTTCCGAAAGGGTAGAGCTCGTGTTTAATATGCCTTTAGCAGAGGTTGTTTTTGATTTCTACGACAGGCTGAAATCCATTTCTAAAGGATATGCCTCATTCGATTACCATCCGATCGGATTCAGGGCTTCCAAGCTGGTAAAAATGGATATCCTGATCAACGGGGATATGGTGGATGCTTTATCTTCCCTGATTCACGATTCCAACGCATACCATATCGGTAAGAAAATGTGTGAAAAGCTTCGTGAACTGATCCCGAGACAGCAGTTCGACATTGCCGTTCAGGCAGCATTGGGAACAAAAGTAATCGCCAGGGAAACCATCAAGGCGTTAAGGAAAGACGTTACCGCAAAATGTTACGGTGGGGATATTTCCAGAAAGAGAAAGCTTTTGGAAAAGCAGAAGGAAGGAAAAAAGAAAATGAAGCAGATCGGAAGGGTAGAAGTACCGCAGTCGGCATTCATGGCTGTATTGAAGCTGAATGACTAAATTAAAAGAGCCTGATAAGAAGGCAAAAGATATGAGAAATCCGCAGATAACATCTGTGGATTTTTTTTGTTTATGACTCAGATTATTTTTTATCTGTTAACTAAACCGTAACTTTGTGTAATCATAACGCAAATTTACTATATGGCAGGTTCAAAGAAGTTACAGGATATAAAAGTGGCCGTTGACGCGGTGGTTTTCGGGTATTTCGATAAGAAAGAACTCCAGGTACTGCTAATCCAAAGGAATATCGAGCCTTTCAAGGGCGGATGGGCGCTTCCGGGCGGGCTCGTTCTGGATGATGAAAACCTGGATGATGCCGTAAAGCGTGAACTCTGCGAGGAAGCCGGCATAAAGCCCGATTTTCTGGAACAACTTTATACTTTCGGCAATGTGGGCCGCGACCCGCGGAACCGGGTGGTTTCCGTAACCTATCTGGGGCTGGTAAACCCTTCTTACCATGAGCTGGCTGCCGATTCCGATGCGGATGATGCCCAATGGTTCGGCATCAACAGCCTTCCCGAACTGGCTTTCGATCATCAGACCATTATCGATACCGCATTGAAAAGGCTCCGGACTAAAATCCAGTACCAACCCGTCGGTTTCAATCTGCTGAACGAGGAATTCGCCTTTTCAGAACTGGAAAACCTCTATAAAACCATCGTCGGACAGGAAATCGACCGCCGCAACTTCCGTAAAAAGATCATGAGCTACGGGCTGCTGAATGAAACCGACAACTTCAAAAAAGAAGGCAGCGGCAGGCCCGGCAAAATGTTTACCTTCAACCAGGAGAAATACAAGGAACTGGAAGAACAGGGGTTTTATTTTGAACTAAAATAGTCTCTAACACAAATCGCACAAATACTTACACGAATTTTCACAATGAATTCTTGTTTGCTGCTATACATTACAGCGTGAAAAAATAAGAATGTAATCTTCTGACAGTAATTCTAATTCTGCCAGGAACTTTTTGGATATACAATCCGGATTAAAGCTTGTATTTTATTCAAACTTAACCAACCAGACAGAACACCAATAATAATTCGTGTCATTTGTGCAAAACATTTGTGTCATTCGTGTTTATATAAAAAATTTTCTTACTGAAAATCAATTATTTAATAAATTTAGTGTAAAATTAACGCAAATTAATTTGGCAGGTAAAGCTATATTCCTTTAAATTTGTGTAAAAATAACGCAATCATGAAATACACGATACAACAGATTATTGAAAGATTTCAGCATCACGAGAAACCGGACTTTCTGTTCTTCTGGGGCCATACAGTGAAGGAGGAAATGACCAAAGCCTGTTTCAGCCAGTGGTTTCCTGCTGAGTTTCAGGAGGGCGGAATCACTTATAAAACTGCCGAACATTACATGATGGCCGGGAAAGCAAGGTTGTTTAACGATCACGAAATTTTAAAACAGATCATCAACTCTGAAACTCCGGATCAGGTTAAAAAACTGGGAAGAAAAGTCAAAAATTTTGATCCGCAGCTTTGGGATAAGAATAAATATGAGATCGTCAAACAGGGAAACCTACTGAAGTTTTCGCAGAATGAAAAGCTTAAAGAATTCTTGCTGTCTACGGAAGATAAAGTTTTGGTGGAAGCCAGTCCTTACGATACCATCTGGGGCATCGGAATGCCGGAAACCAATCCTAAAGCCAGTAATCCATCGGAATGGAACGGTGAAAATCTTCTGGGATTTGCTTTGATGGAAGTACGGGACGAACTAAGAAGGTAAAACACAGAACCAAACACATGATATCATGGAAAAGACAATACTGCATCCGGAGATCTTCCTGATCGAAAATTTCCTGACGAATGAGGAATGCGACCATTATATTGAACTGACAAAAGACAAAGTCTTTAAAGAAGCAAAGATCAATATGCAGGGACGGCAGGTCATGAGCAAAGGCATAAGGAACAATGACCGGCTGATGGTTTTCGATAACGAATTGGCTGAAAACCTTTATCAGAGAGCCGTCGGATTTCTTCCTCAGACCCATGAAAACTATAAAGTCACAGGCTTTAATGAGATGTTCAGGATCTATAAATATTCGCCAGGACAACGGTTTAAGATGCACCGCGACGGAAGCTACATCAGGAATGAACATGAAAAAAGTTTTTACACTTTCCTGATCTATCTCAATGATGATTTTGGAGGCGGGGAAACCGAATTTGAAGGATTGTTCACCGTAGCTCCGAAGAAAGGTTCCGCTCTCGTTTTCCATCATCCTTTAAGACACGAAGGAAAAACACTGATCAACGGATTGAAATATGTGCTGAGGACAGACATCATGTACACAAGAGAACAATAAACGGATAGAATTAATTTCCGTATTGCATTAAAATAAAGCCCGGAATGCAACGGGTAACTATAAAATCAGTCTTTAACTAAAATTTACGTTATGGGAAGTACAAGATACGACATGGATGCTCGTTTCGACCGAGCAAGAAAGATGGGATATGCATCAAAAAGTGCAGGTGAAATTTTCACTCAGAACGCGGAAAGAAGGGCACACGAATCAATGAACCCGAACGGCGTCTTCTTCAGGGAAGCCCGGGATTCATCCGTACACCCGGAATCGTTTCCGATTATTTTAGGACTGGATGTTACCGGAAGCATGGGCCATATTCCGTATAACCTGATCCAGGAAGGTCTTCCTAAGCTAATGGGCGGAATTATCCAGGGCGGGGTTCCGGATGCCGCACTCCTGTTCATGGGAATCGGGGATCATGAATGCGACAGTTATCCACTGCAGGTCGGGCAGTTTGAATCCGGTGATGAAGAACTGGATATGTGGCTGACTAGAACTTATATCGAATCCGGAGGCGGTGGAAATGGCGGAGAAAGTTATCTGCTGGCCTGGTATTTTGCCGCTTTCCATACCCGGACGGATGCTTTTGAAAAAAGAGGGCAGAGAGGATTGCTGTTTACGGTGGGTGACGAGCCCTGCCTGAAAACCCTTCCTGCCTCTGCGATCCGGGAGATTATGGGAGCCGGCCAGCAGACCTTTACCCATAAGGAACTTCTGGCTGAAGCAAGAAAGAAATATGAAGTCTACCACATCAATGTTCTGCACTCAGACCAGGCGATGCGGGCTGACCGCGGATGGAAAGACCTGTTGGGAAGAAATTGCGTATCGATCACCGATTACCGGGACGTTCCGTACGTGATCAAGGAAATTGTCTGCAAAACCCGTCTAGCCGGAGCGCATACAGAACATGAACAACGGGAAGTATGGAGCGGAATGATTCAACGGTTTTTAAGATGAAAACGGCAGAAATCGTTATAGGACTGGGATTCGGGGATGAAGGCAAAGGCATCACCACCGATTTCCTCGCAGCCCGGAATCTGGAATCGGTAGTCATCCGGTTTTCAGGAGGGCAGCAGGCGGCGCATACGGTGATGATCGGTGACCGGAAGCATGTCCATTCCAGTTTTGGCAGCGGGGCATTGCGGGGCCTGCCGTCCTATTTTACGGAGCACTGTACCATCCATCCCGTTTTTATGTACAATGAATGGAAGGAACTGAAAGCCAAGGGAGGGAATACCGAACTTCATATCCATCCATTGGCAAAAGTAACGACGCCTTTTGATGTCCTTCACAACAGGAGAGATGTAAGGAATACCGCACATGGAACCTGCGGAAAAGGAGTTGGTGCCACGATGAAAAGGCATGAAAGCCCTTACCGGCTGTTTGCGGCCGACCTGATCGCACCGAGACCGATGCTGATCGAAAAGCTGAAAGGTGTTGCCCTTTATTATGGCTTTTCAGAGGGCGAAAAAATACAGCAGGCACTGGATGGTTTTCTCCACGCCATCGATGAGCTGGACTGGAATATCGAAGGCTACGGCTACCTGAAAAGTTTTGACCATCTGATCTTTGAAGGCAGCCAGGGAATCCTGCTGGATATGGACCACGGCGTATTTCCAAACGTAACCTATGCCCACACCACTTCAAAAAATGCTCATGAAGTGTGCCGGCAGCTGGGAATCGGTGATATCGAAATGTTCTATGTTACAAGAAACTATGGCACCCGTCACGGAAACGGCTGGATGAGCAATGAACGGGAGCTTCCGCTCCGGAACAATGAAGAGGAAACCTGTACGTTCAATGACTATCAGGGAGCCTTCCGTACCGGGGATCTGGATTACCAACTGCTGGACTATGCCTTAAAGATAGATGAAGGCTATGGATTTGCCCAGCGGAAAAACCTTGTGGTCACTTGCCTCGATCAACTGGACGTACCTTTCGAACCAGGAAAGCTGAATATCAGGTTTGATGAAATATGGGGATCATATTCTCCGTACTCAAAGGACTTCAGAAGAATTTAATGATCAATTATAATCAGAAAAGAGCATCATGAAGAAGATTAAATATATAAAAGGGGACGCTACAAATCCGTCAACAGCAGGAACTCAAATCATAGCCCATATCTGCAACGATACCGGAGGCTGGGGGAAAGGCTTTGTTTTAGCCGTTTCCAAAAGATGGAAGAAGCCTGAGAATGATTACCGGGACTGGTATAAAAGCGGAACTCATTTTAATCTGGGAGAAATTCAAATGGTTCAGGTGGAGGAAGACCTTTGGATATGCAATATGATCGGCCAGCATAAAACCGCCACTACTTCAAAAGGAATACCTCCGGTTCGGTATGAGGCAGTTGAAAGCTGCCTGAAAAAACTTGCTGATGAAGCTTTGTCATTAAAGGCAAGCATCCATATGCCGAGGATCGGTTGTGGCCTCGCAGGAGGAAAATGGGAAGAAATCGAACCGATTATTCAAAGTGCATTGCTTGAAAATGGTATAGAAGTATATGTTTATGATCTTGAATAGACTGTAATCATTTTATCAATAGGAATGGGCTTTAGCCCATTTTTAAAGGAAAGAAATCAAACGGCTTTAGCCAAATAATAAATAACCATGAAAACACAAACCTTATACAGACCGGTCGGAGAAAAAGAAATGCTTTTAATCATTGAAAACGGTTACAGGGCATTTCCTCCCAGACTGGAATGGCAGCCGATTTTCTATCCTGTCCTGAATGAAGATTATGCTTCCGAAATTGCCGAAAAATGGAATACCCGCGATGAAGCCGGAAATTATTTGGGATTCGTCACCAAATTTGAAGTGCTGGAGGAAGCGGTCAATAAATACCCTTCCCAAAATGTAGGGGCGAAAAACCATAATGAACTTTGGGTTCCGGCAGAAGAGCTGGAAGCTTTCAATCAGGCCATTACAGGAACCATTGAAGTTACCCAGGTTTTTATCGGGAAAGACTTCGAAGAAACGGAACATGCAGCCATTGAAAATGTATTATTCAACATTAAAAAACTCACCATGACCAATAAAGGAATGGCAAAAGATACCTTGGAAATCTTAGCCAGGAAATATTATATCAACGAAAACAACGAAAGAATAAGCATTAAAAACGAACTGGAAGCTTCTACCAGAGGAACCGTTCTGTTTTCATCTGAAGAACTTGCGGAACTTACGGAAAAAGAAATTCCGGAGAAGCATTTTGAGACCAGGTTTGAAGTCTGGAGATGCAGTTCCCTGAAAGCCATTTTACAGTTGGCGGAAGAGGAAGACCAGGAAAAAATCATGTGCCTGAATTTTGCATCAGCCAAAAACCCCGGCGGCGGCTTCATCAACGGAGCCGAAGCACAGGAGGAGAGCCTGGCAAGAACTTCGGGATTGCATGAAAGCCTGCTCCAGGCATGGGATTATTATAAAATCCACCGTGAAATGGAATCCTGCTTTTATACCGACATGATGATCGACAGCCCGAAAGTCCCGGTTTTCCGTAAGGACAAAGGGGAATTGCTGCCGAAGCCGGTTGTGTGCAATTTCATCACCTCTCCGGCAGTGAACGCGGGCGTTGTCAAGCGTCAAGAGCCGGAAAGAGCCGGTGAAATCTTCGGAGCCATGGATGTAAGAACGGAGAAGATGCTGGCGCTGGCGTTACATCAGGGAAATGAAACCCTGATTTTAGGCGCCTGGGGATGCGGCGTGTTTAAAAATGATCCGGTAGAAATAGCGGAGCTGTTTAAAAAGCATCTTCAGGGAAAATACAAAAACAAATTTAAAAGAGTGGTCTTTGCGATTCTGTCAAAAAAAGAGGAAATGATCAGGCCGTTCGAAGAAATATCATGAAACTCAAATTAAAAAAATACAAAGAACAGATACGGGACTGGCCGCAGGAAGGGCATCACCTCATGGCGCAATATGATGACGAAAAGATTATCGTGTACCGGTCTTACCGGAAAGCCATCGGGGAATTTGCCGTAAAGAACCAGTATTTCGGAGGGCCTTTCAGCCTGGAAAGGATGACCTGGATCAAGCCGAACTTTTTGTGGATGATGTACCGGAACGGCTGGGGAACAAAAGAAGGACAGGAATACGTGCTGGCCATTCACCTGAAGATGGATGCTTTCAGAAAATACCTGGAAAACGCCGTCTATTCTTCCTACAATGACCGGTTGGGAATCTCCAGGGAAGAATGGCAGGATGAGGTACAAGCATCCTCCGCCAGATTGCAGTGGGATCCGGATCATGATCCTTTCGGGGCAAAGCAGGAAAGAAGAGCAATCCAGATCGGATTGAGGAATGACCTGATCAAGTCTTTTGCCAGGGAAGATCTCATTTTAATTGAAGATATTTCGGAATTAGTAAAAGAACAGCATCAGTTTGTTTTAAATGATACACTGGATCAGCTGATGTTGCCTGAAGAAAAACCGTTGCTGTTTGATGATGAGGTTCTGAATAATAAATTAAGGCTAAAATAATGGAAGATAAACACTTACTCGCTTCGAGATCGCTTACGGGAATATCCATCGGCGATGCTTTCGGTGAATGTTTTTTCGGAGAAGAACACTCCGTGAAAAGCCATATCCAGCAAAGGATCACTCCTGAAGGGAATCTGGATTTCACCGATGATACCATTATGGCCATCGCCGTTTTCAGATCGTTGGAGCAATTCGGGGAAATTGATCAGGATTTTCTGGCGGAAGAGTTTACTGAAAATTATTATTCAGACATCAACCGCGGATATGGTCCTTCCATGCACCGGTATTTCAGAGAAGTAAAAAGCGGTGAGCACTGGAAAGAAGTGTCCTATGCGAAATTTGAAGGTCAGGGTTCTATGGGAAACGGCGGCGCGATGAGGGCTGCTGTAATCGGAGCTTACTTTTACGATGATTTTACCAGACTGAAAGAAAATGCGGAACGGTCGTGTGAAGTGACCCACGCCAACCGGGAAGCTATGGAAGGGACAAAAGCCATCGCCCTGGCTGCTGCCTTTGCGGTCCGGGAAAAGCTGGGAATGGAAAAATTCGGTCAGCAGGATTTCATCCGAAATATTCAGAACGAATTAATGGATTCCGATATGAAAAGCAAACTGAACAAATGCTTATATTTAGACGGAAATCCCAGTACGGAACTGTTATGAAAAGCAAACTGAACAAATGCTTATATTTAGACGGAAATCCCAGTACGGAACTGTTGGTGAAAACATTGGGCAACGGAACCGGAATGACGGCTCAGGATACGGTACCGCTGGTGATCTGGATGCTTTCCCGCTATCGGCACAATCTGGAAGAATGTCTCTGGAATACCGTTTCCGCATTAGGCGACCGGGATACAACCTGTGCCATGGCCGGAGGCGTAAGCATTCTGTGCTGTGAGGAAAACACGATCCCGGAATGGACAGTCACTATTGAAAACTGGAAAAAAAGCAGATTTTATGAACATTGAACTCATTAAAGGCGACATTACCAAAATACAGGTCGATGCTATCGTGAATGCAGCCAACTCCTCGTTGCTGGGCGGCGGCGGGGTAGACGGTGCTATTCACAGGGCCGGTGGAAAACAGATCTTGGAAGAATGTATCGAAATAAGGAACAGGCAGGGGAAGTGCAACACCGGAGAAGCGGTAGTAACCACAGCCGGTAATCTTCCGGCACAATACGTTATTCATACCTTTGGGCCGGTCTGGAACGGAGACGAAGAGAAGTGCTTCTCCTTGCTGGAGAACTGCTATAAAAATTCACTCAAACTGGCAGAAAGCCTTGGCGTAAAAACCATTGCTTTTCCCAACATCAGCACCGGCGTCTACCGCTTTCCGAAAGAAGCGGCAGGAAAAATTGCCGTAGAAACGGTGAAGAATTTCAAGTCAGACATCATCGAAAAAGTTGTTTTCATCTGCTTTGATGATGAAAATGAAGCGGTTTATAGAGAATTATTGGAGAACAATAATAAAATGTAAGGGCTTGCTTAAATTTGGAGCTGATTTTTTTTACCATTAAGTAATTAAGATATCTTAGCTTAAAAATCAATTTATTGAGTGCTGTCTTATTCATTAAAATTGATCTAAAAGTTTCTACAGCAGTAAAAGTTAAGAATAAACAAAGTTTATTTAAGTTCAGAAAATTAAGATTAAAAATAACAACGTAAAATTTCTGAGTTAAAATTGAAACAGGATCTAAGTTTTATGTTCTTTGCTGAGTGAAACGCCTTTGCGAACCTCTAAGCAGTTAGTTTATAAAGATTCTTTGCGAACTCTGCGTTAATTTAAAAAATAAAAACCAATGAAAAAACTAACCATATTAACCGGCGCCGGAATCAGTGCCGAAAGCGGAATAAAAACCTTCAGAGACGGAGACGGGCTCTGGGAAAATCACAGCATCACCGATGTAGCCAGTCCGGAAGGATGGCGCAGAGACCAGGCACTGGTCCTGGAATTTTACAACCAGCGCCGCCGCCAGCTTCATGAAGTGGAACCGAACGAGGCCCATCATTTACTGGCGGAACTAGAAAAATATTTCGACGTTCAGATCATTACCCAGAACATCGACGACCTGCATGAAAGAGCCGGATCGACCAATATCCTGCATCTTCACGGCGAGCTGTTCAAATCCTGTTCAAGCAACAATAAGAAGCTGATCTACGAGCATAAACATGACATTAACATTGGCGATAAAGCGGAAGACGGGTCACAGCTGAGGCCTTTCATTGTTTGGTTCGGGGAAGATGTTCCGTTGATGAGGGAAGCCACCCAAATGGCGAAAGAAGCCGATATTTTCCTGGTGATCGGAACCTCCCTGCAGGTGTATCCGGCGGCCGGACTGCTTCATGACATCAAAGACGACTGTCTTCTGATCGTGATCAATCCCAACGAAACGAACTTCGGCTACGGGCAGAGAGCAGTAGTCATGAAAGAAACCGCAACCCAGGGAATGAAACTGTTGTTTGATAAACTGGTAAACCTTGCCTGATGGAAAATAGCGTAAAAGCAGGAATTTTCGGTGTTTGTGTGGGTGATGCGCTGGGCGTGCCGGTGGAGTTTAAGAGCAGGGAAACCCTGAAAAGTTTTCCGGTCACAAATATGCAGGAATTCGGTTCCTGGAACCAGCCGAAAGGAACTTGGAGCGATGACAGCTCTTTGACCTTATGTCTTGCCGAGAGTTTAACAAAAGGCTACAATCTGGAAAAGATCGGCGAAAGTTTTGTGAAATGGGTAAAATACGGCCACTGGACAGCACACGGCAGGCTTTTCGATATTGGCGGAACGACCAGGCATTCCATTGCAAGGCTCATCAAAGGGGAAAGCGCCCGTTTTTCAGGGAATATTTTTGAAGAAGATAACGGGAACGGCTCTCTGATGAGGATCCTCCCGTTGGCTTTTTATCTTAAGGATGAAGAAGATATCGAAACTTTATACCGGACGGTAAAAGAGGTTTCATCCATTACCCACGGGCATTTCCGCTCTGTTTTTGCCTGCTTTGTCTATGTGGTTTTTGCCATTGAGCTGATTAAAGGAAAGAATAAAGAAGAAGCTTACACTCATATTCAAAAGATGGCTTTGAACTTTGCAGAAAATCAAGGTTTTAATCCAAAGGAAATACAGCTTTTTGATCGGATTCTAAAAAATGATATGTCAAAATACCCTGAAGTGGAAATAAGTTCCGGCGGCTATGTCCTTTACAGCCTCGAAGCATCCTTATGGTGTTTCCTGAATTCGGAAAGTTATTCCGAAGCGGTTTTAAAAGCAGTGAATCTGGGAGAAGATACCGATACCACCGGAGCGATTACCGGCGGGCTTGCAGGAATTTATTACGGTTTTGAAAATATTCCTGAAGAGTGGATTGATGTGTTGGCAAGAAAAGAGGATATTGACAAGCTTTGTGAAAAGTTAAATGATAAATTAAAATGAAAAGTTTTGTAAAAGCCGGAATCTTCGGCGTTTGTGTGGGTGATGCGCTGGGCGTACCGGTGGAGTTCAGGAGCCGGGAACAGTTGAAACGCTCTCCGGTTACTACAATGAGGTCGATGGGAACCCACCACCAGCCCGCCGGAACATGGAGTGATGACGGTTCGTTAACCTTATGTCTTGCTGACAGCCTTTATAACGGATACGACTTGGAGGATATGGCGCTAAAGTTTCTACAATGGTACAATGCAGAGATCTGGACACCTCACGGGCGGGTTTTCGACATTGGAATTGCCACCTCACAAGCCATTCACAGAATAGGTAAGGGAATCTTTCCTACTTTATGCGGCGGAAATTCAGAATTTGATAATGGGAATGGTTCTTTGATGAGAATTTTGCCATTGGCCTTCTATATCAAAGATCTTCCGATTGAAAAACGTTTTGATACGGTAAAAGAGGTTTCCAGCATTACCCATGGACATATCCGGTCTGTGTTGGCCTGTTTTATTTATCTGGAACTGGTTCTGGAACTTTTGAAAGGAAAAGACAAGTGGGAAGCTTACCGGATCATGCAGCAAACCGTTCGGCAGTTTCTGAATCAGCATCCGATCTGCTCGCAGGACGAAATGGACAAGTTCCATCGTATTCTGGAATTAAAAGTAGGTGACTATGAACTGGATCCGTTATACACTTTACAAGAGGAAGAAATAAGTTCTTCAGGCTATGTCCTTCACAGCCTGGAAGCATCCTTATGGTGTTTCCTGAATTCGGAAAGCTATTCCGAAGCGGTTTTAAAAGCAGTGAATCTGGGAGAAGATACCGATACCACCGGAGCGATCACCGGCGGACTGGCCGGAATTTATTACGGCTTTGAAGCAATTCCCGAAGAGTGGGTTGAGGTGTTGGCGAGAAAAGAGGATATTGAAGTGTTATGTAAAAGATTAAAGGAAAGATGTCATGAAAAATAAAGTATTCTTTACGATTGTAGATGAAAGAGAGATTATTTTTCTCGGACAAAATAATTTTCAAAAGTTTTCATCTCAAGATCAGGATATGGTTTTTGTGAATACAGTAGAAAAATGTAAAGAAATTGTACTTAAAAATTATATAGAAAACCCAAAAAACAATTACATAGGATTTGTAATAAAATTTGTAAAAGAAGAAAATGAAATTAAAGGAAAGATTAAACTAATTGATGTTTTCTTTGGCAATAAATTCAAGAATTTCACTGATGAGAGCGTAATTGATTATATCGAAGATGAGATGAGATTTTATAGAGTCAGACTTGAAAAATTTTTAGAAACCAAGTCTAGGAATATTATAGCTGATGATTATTTCATTAAACTAAATAAAGATTTTGAGACAGATGTAAAAGAGAGCAGTCGTTTAAACATAGAAGATTTAATAAAGTATGAAACCCAAAAATATAACTCTAAAAAAGAAAAGATTGCGCTGATTAATACAATAGGTGAAGCAATAGAATTTTTAGTTCAAGATTATGGGACAGAAAAAATTAATGAAATTCAAAATGAAACCGTTTTAACACAATTTAGAACAGAAAGAAATCATTTTGGGATCAATATGTATATTAGAAACTTATTCTTTTATGAAAATCAAAATGAAAATTTTATAAAAGCAATTGAAGAGTACGGCAAAATTAGTTTTGCAAATAATGGAGAGTTTGGGGAGGGTTATTTAGCAGATGCTTTTTGGAGAAAATTAAATAATTGTGAAATTAACCCTGAAATTCAGCAAAAACTTAAAAGTGCTTATGAAGAGACAGATCTTTTAACTCGTAATTATTGCAAAGGTAAAGGTGTTGAGAATGTAAATGATTTGAATGAAGAAGATTTTAATGGCCTCTTAAAAATATATAAAAGTAGAAAAAGAAAAGAATCTGGCAATTCAATATTAAGGCTTCATCTTCAGTCGTATAATATTATTGATGAAGATATAGATGAATATATTGCTATTAAAAACAATAATAAAGATAGAGAGGCAATCAAATACCAGAAATATGCTATTCTTGCTGGGGTGAAGGCAAATGAGAAAAAAACATATGAATCTCTAAAACAAGATTATTTTCAATATTATGCAATTTACAGAAGGCTAGATTCTTTTATCCTCAGAATAAAAGAACAACGCATCATTAACGATCTATAAAAATGAACGAACAACATAAAAAAAGAATCAGCAAATTTCTGAGCCTGGTTCTGAGACACAAACCTGAGGTAATCAACCTGACCCTGGATGAAAACGGCTGGGCCTCGGTGGATGAGCTGATGGAAAAATGCGCAAAGCACGAAAGAAGCTTTACGCTGGAGGAATTGACCGAAATAGTGGAAACCAACGACAAAAAACGGTTTGTTTTCAATGAAGATAAAACCAGGATCAGGGCCAATCAGGGCCATTCGATCGATATTGATCTGGCTTTGAAACCACAACAGCCACCTGAATTCCTGTATCACGGGACAGCAGAAGCAAACATCCCTTCGATCATGGAAAACGGGATTGAGAAAAGAAACCGTCAGCACGTGCATTTAAGCCAGGATAAGGAAACCGCCACCAAAGTCGGGATGCGACACGGAAAGCCGGTGATCTTAACCATAGAAACCGAAAAAATGCATGAAGCCGGAATCCCGTTTTATCTTTCCGAAAACAACGTCTGGCTGACGGATTTTGTGGATGCAAAATATATTTTGAAATAATGAAAAATAAGGTGGTATTTGAATTACACTGCTTAAAGACAGAGAATCTGAATACAGTAATTACGGTTTCAATTGATAGTAAGATTATAATTTACGGTTGTGAATACGGAAGCATAATTAAAGAAATTACCGGAGATTTTGATTATGAATATTATTTGGAAATCAATAAAATCAACACTATAAAATTTAAATTACTGAAGAGCCTGACCTCTTTTGATGATTTAAAAGATTTCTTTATTAAAAAATTTTCCGGAGAAGACGGTGTCCAAAAAATCAAAAGATTTTGCTCTCGGAATTTTATCAGGTATGAATTTAATGTTTGGAGACAATAAATGAAAAGAACATTAGCCATTGGCGATATCCACGGAGGTTTTAAAGCCCTGGAGCAGGTTTTGGACAAAGCGGGGGTGACAGAAAATGACACCCTAATTTTCCTGGGCGATTATGTCGACGGCTGGAGCGGGTCTTCCCAGGTGATCAGGTTTTTAATCGAATTGTCTGAAAAGCAGGAATGTATTTTCATCAAAGGCAACCACGATGCCTGGTGCGAAGACTGGCTTTCTTTCGGGAAAAATGAAGACGTCTGGCTGTCCAATGGTGGGAAAAGTACGGTGGAAAGCTATTCCGGATATTCTTTGGATGAACTGGAAATGCACCTGAAATTTTTTCAGCGGATGAAAAACTATCATGTGGATGCGGAAAACCGGCTGTTTATCCATGCCGGCTATTCTTCCATGCATGGTCCTGAAAAGGAAGTCTATTCCAGCAATTACCGCTGGGACCGGACGCTTTGGGAAACCGCTGTAGCAATGGATAAAAAGTTGTCGAAAAATTCCGAACTCTATCCTAAAAGGCTGCTTCTGTACAACGAAATATTCATCGGCCACACACCCACTTTACATCTCGGGAGCAAAGAACCGGTTAATAAAGCCAACATCTGGAACCTGGACACCGGAGCGGCCTTTACAGGATCTCTCACGATTATGGATGTCGATACCAAAGCATTCTGGCAGAGCGGCCCGCTTCCGTCTTTATATCCGGATGAAAAAGGAAGGAATAAAGATTAAATTAAACCTGTTAAGAGTATTCTTTCACCTAGCAGTTTAAACGACATATCCCCTGATTGTTATTTTATATAACTGAATTTCAATGCTTAATCGAAATTCCCTTCCTTCGGAGGAGTGGCTCCGGCCAAAGGCCGGAGACGGGGGTGGTCATTTACACTTAATATCAAAACTTCCGGCATCCAGCTTCCCTCTTCCCGCTTAAATCCCAAAACTTTAACTACTTTTGAAGCCTTAAACCTCCATCAATGAAACTGAACGCGCTTCTATTCCTTTTGGCTTCCTCTCTTTTATTTTCCCAAACCCATTTCAAAACCCCTTTTGAAAAAGGCAATGGCAACCAGACGGTAACTTATGACGAAATGAATTCCTGGTACCGGGAGCTGGCAAAAAATTTCAACACCATCCAATACCTGAAAAAAGGAGAGGATGATAATGGGAAACCGATCTATGTGGTTCTTTACAACCCGTTTCCGGAAAAGAAAATAGCACAACTCAGAAAAGACAAAGCGGTGCTCTTCGTCAACAACGGGATCCATCCCGGCGAGCCTGACGGAATCGATGCGACCATGATGCTGATGCGGGATCTGGCCACCGGGAAAATTAAAACTCCCCGGAATTTCATCGTGGCCGCCATTGCTGCCTATAACGTCAGCGGAATGCTTAACCGCGGTTCCTTTTCCAGAGCGAACCAGAACGGTCCCGAAGCCTATGGTTTCAGGGGAAATGCACGGAATTTCGATCTGAACAGGGATTTCATTAAAGCCGATACGAAAAATGCCAGAAGCTTCCAGGAAATTTACCAGTGGCTGAAGCCGGATGTCTTCATCGATAACCACGTGAGCAACGGAGCCGATTACCAATACACCTTTACCTACATTTCAACGTTCAAGGAACGGTTGGGAAACGTGCTCGGAAATTATTTTTACACCACCTATCAGGCGAAAAACCTGGAAGATTTAAAGAAAATCGGCTACGAAAGCACACCGTACGTCAATATCCACGGGGATGTTCCGGACATCGGATTTGCTGCTTTTGAAGATTCGCCACGATATTCTACCGGCTATGCTTCGCTGTTCAATGCCCTGTCGACGATGCCGGAAACCCATATGCTGAAACCTTATGACAAAAGAGTAGATGCTACTTACCAATACATGCTGGTGAACCTGCAAAACCTGGATAAAGAATATCGGAAAATCAAGCAGCTCAGAACAGAAAACCTGAAACAATACCAGGCCGGAAAATCCTACGGCATCCGCTGGAAAATCGATTCTACGAAATACACGGCCATGGATTTCAAAGGCTACGAAGGAAAATACAAACCGAGCGAAATTTCCGGGAAGCCGAGGCTGTATTATGACCGGAACAAACCCTTTACGAAAAACATCAAGCTCTTTACGACAGCCGTTCCGACAGGATTTATTACCATTCCGGAATATTACGTTATTCCCCAGTCACAATATCGGGTGATTGAAGAGCTCAGAAGAAACGGGATCCGGATGAAGCCGATCCAAAAAGACAGTACCATTGCCGTAGAATCCTATACAATCAACGATTTCAAGACGGCTAAAAACGCTTATGAAGGACATTATCCGCATTCTGAAACGACGGTTGACAAGTCAAACAGAAGTATCCTGTTTTCAGCGGGAGATTATCTGGTCCCAACCAATCAGGAAGGTGTTAAATACCTCATCGAAACCCTGGAACCGGAAGCGCTGGATTCGTTCTTCAACTGGAATTTCTTCGATGGTATTTTAGCACAGAAAGAATATTATTCCGCCTACATTTTTGAGGATACGGCGGCTGAACTGCTGAAAAAGGATAAAACTTTAAAGCAGAAATTCGAATCCAAAAAAGCATCCGACCCAAAGTTTGCAGAAGACGGCACCGACCAGCTGGACTGGATCTACAGGAATTCGCCGTACTTTGAAGAAAAGACTTTCCGCCAGTATCCGGTGTACAGAATATTGTAGTGATTGGTTTTTGCATCTTGCCGGTTGATTGGTTTTAATCTTCAGATCAGCAGAAGTCATGGAGATTGATGTAATCAAATACTACCCAAAAAAATGCCTCTGCTATATGGAAAGCAAGGGGTAAAGTTTTTTTTGATTTATTAATGACGGATTATGTAGTTCCTTATATTTCTTGCTGTCACAGCAGGGGATGATGGCAATCAAATTATCCGCAATATGGAAGAGCTGCTTCTGAATATTCAGCCGTGATCACGCATCAGACCGTACCCAAACGCTTACCGAACGGGCATTGACCCTGAAAACAGCTTTTCCGTTTCCATCTGCTGTAACCTCATCGTTCCTGTAGCCAAGGAAATCTTTAAATACGGCATAGGCATACTCTTTACCGATTTCAATTTCCTTACTGCCTTCTTCGCTGTTTGAAATAATCGTGACACATACTGAATGGTCTTCATCACCTTTCCTCACCCAGGCAATACAGTTTGGGTGGTCAAAATAACGGATCTGTTCACCATAGGCAAACTGATGCCTGGCTTTTAGTAAAGCGGGAAGAATTTCAACTTTGGGCATGACAATATTGATTTCTTCACCATCTTTGATATCCGTATATTCCGCGCCGAAAAGATCGGGATAAAAAACACAAGGATAAGCCTCTTCCGAAAGCAGGATGATGGCATAAGCCAAAGGTTTGAACCAGTCTTTTACGGTCGATTCCAAGGCCTGCAGCTGCTGCGTATCATGATTTTCCACAAATGAAACTGAATATAGAGGTCTTTTTTCCAAAAGGCTTCCCGTTAAAATCCGTCTGAGATCATAATCGCTGCCCTCTTCCGACGCCCTGAAAAAATTGTAATGCAACGGTGCGTCAAAACAGGAAATCAGCTCATCCATCTTGTCGGAGAAGATCCCTATTTTTTCCGCATCATCCTTCCAGAATTCTCCCAGGATATAGCAACCGGGATCCACTTCTGTTTTGATGTAGGTGATCCATTCTTTTAGAAAATCGGAGGAAAAGTGTTTGAGGGCATCGAGCCGGAACCCGTCTACTTGGGTAGTTTCAGAATACCAGCGGATTCAGTTTTTCATTTCCTGGATGACGTGGGGGTTCCGGTATTCCACATCAGCGCCCATGAGGTAGTCGTAATTTCTCAGCTGATGGCTTACGTCATCCGTCCATTCCGTACCGTATTCATTGTGGATTTTAAAAATCCCGGTTATTTTTTTCTGTTTTTCCATGCAGTATCGATCCCGCTGAAGCAGCGGTAATCCCAGATAAAATCAGAATATTTGCCTTTTCTTGCGGGAAAGGTAAACCGGGTGTTTGCAGAAACATCAAAGGGTTCGGAAATAATATTATTCCGGTTATTTTCATCCACTTCATGTACGGTGATCCATTCGTTCTCATCACCGCCCATCCTGTGGTTCAGCACAATGTCGGCATATACCGAAATGCCGGCTTCGTGGGCTTTCTCAATGGCATTCAGGTATTCTTCCCTGGTACCATATCTTGTGGGAACTCCGCCTTTTTGGTCAAACTCGCCGAGATCGTACAGATCATAAAGGTCGTATCCGCGTCCTTCCGTACCCAGGTCACCTTTGGTTGCAGGCGGCAGCCATGCGGCTGTAAAGCCCAGGTCTTTTAAAAGGATTACCCGGTCAGCAAATTCATTCCACAGATCCCCCGGATGGTACCAGTGGAAATATTGTATCATAACTCCGTTCATATCGGATTATCCGTTTACAATTAATCCTCCGTTCGGATGCAGCACCTGCCCGGTCATCTGTGCAGCAGCATCGGTTGCTAAAAATAAAAAACAGGAGGCGATCTCTTCAGGGAAAGCGTTTCGCTTCAGTGGCGGTTTGCTGTAATCTTCCTCCTCCTCTCCGAAGGTCTTTTCCGTAAGCGGTGTAGCCACAGGTCCGGGAGCTACCGCATTGACGCGGATTCCCTTAGACTTTGCCTTCAGGGCAAGAGACCTCGTAAAGGAAACAATGGCTCCTTTTGTTGCCGAATAATCCACCAGTTCCTCATGCCCCAGATATGCGACGGCTGATGTCGTGTTAATAATAGAGCTGCCTTGTTTCAGGTACGGAAACACGGCCTTCGTCAGCAAAATCATTCCGATAATATTTGAGTTGAACGTTTTTCTCACCTTTTCTTCTTCCAGGTCTGCAATACTTTCCGTAGGAAACTGGGCCCCGGCATTATTGATCAGGATATCGATTCCCCCAAATTCCGAAACGGTTTTTTCTACCGCCTGTTTACCGAATTCCGTATCGTTGATATCCCCGTCAAAATGTAAAGCTTTTCTGCCCAAAGCCGTAATTTCATTTTTTGTGGCTTCTGCATCTTCCGTGTCTTGATAATGTATGAAAGAAATATGGGCGCCTTCCCTGGCAAATAGTAAAGCCGTTGCTTTTCCTATGCCCGTAGCGGCTCCGGTGATAAATACATTTTTGTCCTTTAGCTGTAAGTTTTCCATAGATAATATTTGTGGTGTTGATGATGAGTTAATGGATCGTTAAGATTCCTCTTCTTTACGGATCTGCTGGTTTTCTATTTCTACCTTCAGGCATTCCAGCATAAATTCGCTGTAGCAGAGCTGTGCGCTGATGGAGTCTTTTCTGGAATTCAGATCCATTTTCCGGGAAAGAACAACCTTGCCCTGATAAGCGAATGAGAAGTAGGCAAATAATTTGAAATCTGATTTTTCGACGGGCGTGGCATAACCTGTGATGGCCATTCCCCAGTCGGTATTGAATGATTTGGCCACGTTCAGGGCCATGGTATCCGAAATATTCTGCGATACACAGTCACAGGCTTCCGCTTCCTTTTCGTCGACCTGCAGAAACTTCACTTTTTCTTCCAGGGTATAGACGGTGATCCCGCCCTTAAAAATTTTTGAAGCATCCTTGACCTGTGAAAAGGAAAACTGTAAAAACCCCGCAGTAACGCTTTCTGCGGTAGCAACGGTCTCCTCGGATGCCTGCAGATAGTTTCCGATACATTCTAATAAATCTTTCTGGAGGTTCATAATCAATATATTTTGTTAATACATAAAAAGTCAGGAAGTGCCTTCCGCAAGCGTCCACGGTATGATAGAAAAAGAGTAATCATGGTTGCAGTAAAAATCGGTGGCGGGATCCGGAAAACCCAAATACAGGGCTTAAGAGAAATCCGGCTTCTAATAGGGATTAGTGCTGTGGCAGAACTTCCTTCACATTCCGTAAAGTAAAACATCCGATTTTTAAATCTGTCAGAAAGAACCTTTCTCATACTCATAATGCTTCATTTCTTCCATGACAAATAAGGCTGGCGGAAGTTTTTGTGAATCAGTAACCCGAATTTCGTGATTAATACCGGATAAAGTTATGATTACAATCAAGAAGGCCGATTTATGCTGTCTATTGTGATCCTGCTCATAATAATTTCCAATAGTGGATGTTAAATTTGTAAAGACCACAACGAAAAGATTATGAAGCCGAAACAGATTCCGGGAGTTCCTATTCAGAAGAAAGGCGGATTCCATGACAGTGAAAATACCAGACCCTGTACGGACATGGATGCGGATTTAAAATTTGATATCCTTAAGCAGCGTTTTTTTTCCATCAATCAATGGAAGTCGTATGCCGGAGGGGCGTCGGCGGATTTCAGACATTTCGATTCTTTCGGAAAGCCGGCAAACCGAATGCCCGAAAAAGGGGATTTTATAAGAATAGAAATTCCGGGGCCTGCAAACCAGAAGGAAGGATACGACTGGGTGGAAATCATTTATCTGTCCCAAAGAGAAACCGGTACTTCTGAATCTTACATGATGATGTGCAGGCCCAGCAAAGAACCGCAGAAGCGCAATGAGAATATAGCCCATTTTTACAGTGCTGCGGCCACGTCCAACTTTATGATTTCAAAAGAGGGAAATACCTTAAAGGTTGGGGTTTACGGAAGGAATGAAAGACCGAACTTCAACACCGGTTTTTCAGACAAAATAAGAAATTTCTTTATTGGCATTGGCGGGATATTCGGATTCAGTAAAATACATTGGAAAAGCCTCGCTGAAGGACTATTGAAATTTTAATCACACCTATAATTTTCAGACCCATTTACTTTTCTTTAACTCCTCAGTTTTGAGGAGTTTTTCTTGTTGAAGTTCAATTTTATTGGAAGTACATCTGATTTGCTTTATCCATTCTTCCTGGGCAATGTTCTTTTTAATAAATCATCTGAGATTTTCGACATTTTGCACTACTTGGTAGCAAGCCATGCAGCCATATATTCCCTGTTCATCCGGGTGATGTTGTCGAGAGAAATCTTTTTCGGGCATTCTACTTCACAGGCGCCGATTACCGAGCAGTTTCCGAAGCCTTCCTCATCCATAGCCTGCACCATATTCAGCACTCTTCTTTTGGCTTCTACCTTACCTTGCGGAAGCAGGGCTAAATGAGATACTTTTGCCCCTACAAATAACATTGCAGCACCGTTCGGACAGCAGGCCACGCAGGCACCATAGCTGATACAGGAAGCGGCATCCATCGCTTTGTCGGCATCTTCTTTGGGTACGGAAATCGCATTGGCATCCAGCGTATTCCCTGAAGTGTTCACCGAAATAAATCCGCCGGCAGCCATGATTCTGTCAAAAGCGCTACGGTCGGTAATGAGATCTTTAATAACCGGAAAAGCAATGCTCCTCCAGGGTTCGATGACGATGGTTTCCCCGTCGCTGAACATTCTCATATGAAGCTGGCAGGTCGTGATTCCGGTATCCGGCCCATGTGCCCTTCCATTGATGTATAAAGAGCACATCCCGCAGATGCCTTCGCGGCAGTCGTGATCAAAAGCCACCGGCTCCCTGTCTTCGAGAATCAGCTGTTCGTTAAGGATATCCAGCATCTCCAGGAAAGAAGCATCAGTGGAAATATCCGAAACTTTATAGATTTCAAATTGCCCTTTGGCCTTCCTGTTTTTCTGCCGCCATATCTTTAAAGTCAGGTTTAAGTTCTTGCGTATGTTCATAGCATATTTTGATTGGTTGATTTAAAAATACGCTTAAAAAGACTGACGATTTTATGAGCAGTCTCATATTTTACTGATAAAGTTAATTTAAGTGATACAGAAAAATAAAGGTGTAAGGCAAGGAATTTGCTTTATGATTTCAATCATAATACTGCCGTTTTTTTACATTTAATTTTATTTAAAAATCCCTACATCTGCTGTAGCGGATGCAATCTTTAAAACCCTTATATATGCTGATATCAGAAGAACTTTTACGAGCTTACGGAGCAGAGCAGGAAACGCTTCAGCGTTCTCATATTATTTTCCGGGAAGGAGATAATCCCAAATACTATTATCAGGTTGTTAAAGGAAGAATTAAACTGAACCATTATAATGATGAGGGGAAAGAGCTTATTCTGGCCATTCTTGATGCAGGGCTGAGTGTTTGCGAGCTCCTTTTATTCATTGATCAGACATATCCTGTTAATGCCGTGACATTTGAAGAATGTACCCTTCTGAAGCTCCCTAAAAGTGATTTTATCAAAATGCTGGATGAGCATCCCCAGATTTCAAGGGATATCAATAAGTTTTTATCCGAAAGGCTCTATTACAAATACATCATGCTGGAAAACAATTCCTCGTTGCGTCCGGTAACAAGGATCAAGGGAATGCTCGATTATCATAAAAGCTTCCGGGAAGACCAGAGCAAGTTTTCGTACGAAGTGCCGCTTACCAGGCAGCAGATCGCTTCTATTACGGCACTGAGGGTAGAAACGGTAGTAAGAACCGTAAAGCAGCTGGAAAAAGAAAATTATCTGAAAATCATTAACAGAAAGGTATATGTTTGATTTTTTTAAGTACCACAGTTTGCTGATTCGGATCAAAGTGGTCTTATAGTTGCAGATTTACCAACACCAGACACTAAATATTTTATATTATGGAAACTAAGACAGCAACTAAAAAAGCACCGGCTAAAAAAACAACAGCACCTAAAACAACAACAGCAAAGGCACCTGCTAAAACAGCAACCAAAGCCACTGCTAAGACACCTGCAAAAAAAGGAGCCGCTAAAGAACTGAAAGATCTTTTCGAAGATTCTCTTAAAGATATTTATTGGGCAGAAAAGGCATTATTAAAAGCATTGCCTACGATGATGAAAAACGCCACTGATGAAAAACTTAAAAATGCCATCGATAACCATATCACGGAAACGGAAGGCCAGATCGGAAGGCTGGAAGAGTGCTTTAAAGCAATAGGCAAAAAAGCTCAGGCTAAAAAATGCGATGCTATGCAGGGGCTTCTGGATGAAGGAAAAAGCATTATGGAAGAGACAGAACCGGGAACGGTAAGGGATGCAGGTATTATTGCAGCTGCACAGAAAGTAGAGCATTACGAGATTGCAACTTACGGAACCCTGGCAGCCTTTGCAAAAGTACTTCAGGAAGAAGATTGCCTGAAACATCTGCTCAGTACGCTGGAAGAAGAGAAAAAATGCGATGCACTTCTAACGAAAGTAGCAGACACCAATCTCAATAGTAAAGCCATGTAAAAAGAACACATTTATTATAACGAAAGGAAACCAACTGTTGGTTTCCTTTCGTTATTATTGTTCCACGGTATTGGCTCCCTGAAACAGATCACTGTTAAAATCGATTTTACAGTTGTCGCCAAGGATATGGATTTTAAGGTTTTCCGCATAGATCGGAAAGCCTTTTTTTACGGTACGGGTATTTGTCTGCCCGATCTGTCTGGCATTGAGGATCCAGGCCATCCCTGAGCCGCGGCAGGTTGCCTTACAGCCTTCTTCAATGAGCAGTGCGGTATCTTCACTTAGTCAGATTCCCCAGCATTCCTGGTGAAGGATTACTGCGTGGGCAAGCCTTCCGAACCGGGCACGGTGTACAAAGTGTGTATCTACAATGCAGTTCTCAATAAATCCCAGTCCCGTATCGAGTTCGATATCATGTTCCAGCATGGCCTCGCCGTTCAGTGCTTCCACAATCATGATTTTGGGCATACACATGGCGCCGGCGCTGGTTCCGGCGATCATAAAGCCGTCTTCCTCCTGGTATTTTCTTTTCAGAAGATCGGTAAGAACAGACTGTTTTAAGCTTCTGCAAATCCTGCTCTGATCGCCTCCGGTAAAGAATACGGTTTTGGCTGCTTCCACTCGTTTAAAATGAAAATCCGAATGCAGGTACTCGTCACAGATGTCCAGAAAATCAAAATTCGTGTATCCGATTTCGTTAAATACTTTGGTATAGGTTTCCCGCATGCCTTCCGGTTCAGAGCTTGCAGAGGTAATTACTTCAATGCGTTCGTCTTTGGACTCAGCGAGCAGCTTGAGGATTTCTTTAGGGAAGAAATTATTGTTTTTTTTCTCCATTTCGGAATCTTTTTCGCCTTTATCTTCTTTATCGCCGATAATCAGCAGCTTTCCCTTTGGTATCATAGTTGAAAAATTTTAAGGATTTATTGTTTTTCTTCCTGTTAGTGTATTATTCGTTATCGGTTTTTCTGTCGGTGGCGTCTGGTTGTATGGCCGCCGTATCTGAAACCTGGTCCAGGGTACGAAGGGTATCAGATTCGTTATTGTTTACCGATTCTCTTTTGTTCTGCTGATCTGTATATTGAGTTTCGGATTTTGTACATGCCGATAATAAGCACAGCAGAAATGCTGCTAATAGGGACTTTTTCATAATAAAATTGATTTGATTACTTCAAACTTAATGATGAAAAACCATAAAATTTATGACGCGGGTCACAAAATCCCTGAAATAAAAAGCTCCCCGCAGAAAGGAGGAGCTAAGTGAGAATAAGTGCAAAAATTGAATAAGGATATACTTCAAAAGTATAAAGGATAATTCTCCTGGTTTATGATGTACGTCATAATTGCACCCTTAAGTTCTTCTGTTTCTTATGACCAATTCCCTACTAAAAATTCATTTAACATTTAAATTCAATGATAATTGAAAGATATATTGTTAGCGTATGGTGCAAATAGTGATTTCCTGATTTTTCTGATGCCAAACTCTAAAGCCTGTTCGAAAATGTTCCGTTGTCTCGCGGGCCGGATGTATGATAAATATAGTATGCTTTTCAATATTTCTTCTCCGGATCCCTGCTAAAAAAGACCATAATGGATTGCCTTAAAAAAGGTGAGACCGGAAGCACATACTCTTTCCAGGCTCCGATTACCAGTTAACAGCTGACTCATTTAAAAGGTCTCCTGGTAGAAACTATGATCAGGATAAAAAAATAAGCTACTCAAACAGTAGCTTATTTTATATGATAATCAATCGGCATTAAAATGTATCCCTGTAAGTAAGGTTTCCGGTGGCGCCCTGTGGAAGAAAAACCACTTTTCTCTTGATGCTTTTGGCCTTTTCCAGTGCCTTAATGGCCTTTTGACGTTCTATTTCCCTGTTAAAGTGCGAATTGATGTTTTCAGATTGTGCAGATGCTTTCATAAGTAATATTTTTTAGTGTGTTAGGATCAACCAATCTAAAAGTGTACCGTTTTTATAAATATTGTGCAAATGAGGTACCTGGGCAGATAGATGTACTGAAAAATTATTTTATTTCCGAAAAAATTCAGGACATACCGTCTGTGGCATAGTAGTTGGATACGGTAATGCAACTATTAAAAAATAAACACAATAAAGGGATCTGAAATATTTCCCGGAGCCATCCGGGAATATTTTGATTTTATCTTCAGAAAAACACCAATCACTATAAATATTAATACTTTTGATTATCCTCGGTCTGTACTGGGGATTTTTTCATGTGCTTTAATTTGAATAACTTTACGGAAAATTACAGGATGGCGTATATTATGAAAACAACATCGGATGGCCTGATCTCCATTAAAGCGTCTTACGTTATAAATGTCAGGAAGCCGAATTCACTGGAGGGCGCAAAAGTTTTGGGGCAGCCGCTTATTATTAATGCCGATCAGATCGTTTTTCTAAGTTTTAATATCGATGGCCACGTTACCTATTTTATGGCCAATGGCTTCGAGATCTCTATGAAAATTTTGTATGAAGAAGCGGAGGAAGCTTTCAACCTTGCCAAAGCCGGTAAAGAGAAAATTGTAAAGTAAATAACGTAAACTGAAGTAGAAACTGTGTTTAAAAGGCTTTAAAAAAGGAACTGGATGCTGAAAGTTTCGTCGTTCAACCTGTCGGTAACAGTCTCAAATATCAAAAGGCCTTGTTTGAAGCCCGTGAAGGACAACTCTCGAATTCACGTTAAAATAAGTAAATAAAAAAGACGTTTCCGCGGAAACGTCTTTTTTTGATTATGATCGTGGTAATCCTTTTTTCAGGGCAATCTCGGCCCTTTTGATGGCTACTTTTTCTTTCCAGTCCATGTATTTTTTCCTGAAATTCTTTTTCATCATATCGTCAAACTTGCGCTGAACGGTAAGATTCCACAAGGAGTGGGCTTTTACCGCCCAGGATTTGTCCCATGCTCTCAGTGATATAGAGAAGCTGCCATCCAGGTATTTCATCCAATGCCACCATCCCGTCGGCATAAACAGGGTGTCGCCGTGTTCAAGGTAGCATTCGATTCCTTCTACCCCATCCAATGCCGGGAACTTGGTAAAATCTGGATTTTCAATATCATAATCTTCCAGGGCATAGGTTGCGTAAGGAATCTGATAAAGCCTTTCCCTCCATTTATAATCAAAAAGGAGAATGTGTTTTCTTCCGTTGAAATGGGTATGGAAGATGTGCGCCATATCAATATCGAAGTGTAGAAAGGTTACGGAGCCCTGTCCTCCGAAGAACATATTGGGATATTTATCCAGGAATCCGCCCATTAATTCTTTGGGAGAAATGTAATCTTCCAGCAATTTCGGAGCGAATTTTATAGGATCAAAAAGGAAAATCCTGAGATCGGTAGGCTCCCGCTGAATCATATCGATGTAATCTCCGAACTTCATTTTTGCAGCGGAAGCATTGATGGGAGCAGCAGGATCCGCCTTCGAGCTGTCGTACAAAGGGACTTCTACATCACCTACAACCTCCTTCATATATTCCATCGTCCATTTCTGATACGCGGGCCATTTTTTTGCCATGTTCTTGATAACAACAGGCTTTCTTGGCTTCAAATATTTTTCAATGAACTCTTCCTGCGTAATATCATCTACAATATCAATTGGCTTTAAATTGATTCCCATTTCTTAAAATTTAATGTTACAAAATTATTAAATTAAATAGATATGTTAAGATATTTAAGCTTTTTTTAATCTATCACTCAGATTATTTTTGCCTATTTAGAATAAATAAAAATATTAAATATGGAAACAGGGAGGTTACCAAAGACATCTTCTCAACTTAAGAAAGTCTGTCCGGTAAATAATTTCAAACCATCAACATCTTTAATTTATCATTGAAAAATATTTTTCCGGATAAAGATTTTATTTCGATAAGGATAATAAGATAAAATAAAAAAACAGATTCGGCTTTTTAAGCGAAAAATTTTTAAAGCAATAACTCAAATATGTTGTGAATTATGCTCAATAAATACATCGTAATTTGCTGAATTTCTTATGCAATGGATCTCAGAATATCTTCTTAGGTTTGTGGTATGACACAAATGGGAAATTCGCGAAACCTGCTGCGGTGTCTTGCCGCAGCAGGTATTTCTTAAAGGTCATCATGATGCATCATCCGGGCCGGGTTCTTATTCTAGACAAAGGTGCCCAGCCAGAGGAAAAATTATTATTAACTATTTAAAAGCAATTTCTATGAAAAAGAAAATTTTATTCTGCGCTATGATCGGGATTTCCGTTATGGCGTTTGCAAGAGTTCAGGCGGTTTGGACTTCTACTTGCGGTGTAAAGCACTATACATCTTTTCCGGACAACTGGACATATAATCAAATGTCTAATGCAATCGCTTCAATAAATGAAGCAGAATGTGGCACAAGGCCGGATGTAACAATTAATCCTTAATCTCCAGCGGAGTCTTTGACTCCGCTATTATATAATGAATTATGAAAAAGATTTATACCTATATTGTTTTTTTTCTTTTTACTTTGTCTTTTGGTCAAAGAATCAGTTTTGAACCAACAATACGAGTTACCTATGAGGCAAATCTTCAGTTAGGAGAAAAATATCATCACAATCAAAAGTTCCTGCTAGTAGGAAATTCTCAGGATTATTATTTTGCTGCATTTCAAAATTATTTAAATGATACGGGGCAATATGGAATTAAAGGTATAGATACAAGAGCAATTAGTGATTATTTCCAGGAAAGATTAATTAAATGGAAAGATAAAACAACAGTGCTTGTCACGGTAATGGATTCTAAAATACGATATGAAGAAAACGGAAGAATAAAGTGGGTTTTGTATAGTGATACAAAAGTAATCAATGGGATAAAATGCCAAATGGCAGCAACCAATAAATACGGCAGAAGATGGATCGCTTACTTTTCTAAAGATTATCCCCAATCATTGGGGCCTTATAAATTTAATGGATTGCCCGGATTGATTTTCGAATTATATGATATAAGAAATGATTACCATTTTATACTGGAAAAAATAGAAAAATATACGGATGATTTTGATTTTAATCTTAATGAATATAAAAGTTATCCAAAAACTAAGTATTTAAAAGCTAAGTATAACATGGAATTTACTCTGGCTGGCTATCCTGCAGATATGGGCGAAGAGTTAAGAAAAGAATTGCAAAATGCATATGATAGAAAGAAAAAAATGTATAACAACCCTTTAGAGTTAAACCCTTTTGAGTGATTTTTTATTTATAATTCCGTAAAAGTCCAAGCTAAATTAATTATCAAATTACCGTTTAGATTTCCATCGAATAACAAACATATCGTAAATCCGTTGTTTATTTTTTCAGATTTTTAACCAATTCTTCCAGTTGAGAACTGATAACTTTTGCCGCCTCAGAATCGGTAATGTTGATGATAATGCCCTGCTGGATATCCTTCTGCCCATTTTCTTTATTATCATAATTATTATTTACAAATTCACTTTTGGCTTTAGCATCAAAAAGTTCAAGAATACTTACCTGAAAGATTTCTGCCAGTCTGGGAATATACTGTGATTTGATGTCCGTAGTTTCGTTTTCCCAGTTGGTATAGGTATTTCGGTCCAGCCCCAGCATATCGGCAATTTCCTGCTGGGAAAACCTGGTTTTGGTTCTTAGTTTCTTAAGATTGGTTCCTATTCCCATGGTGATGTTATTTTTTATAAATGTAGAGATTAAAAAAAAAATAGATAATCAAAAACCCTAAAATTTTATGGCTGGCTTAAAGTGATCCATTAATTCCCAAAAAAGAGAATTTTTAAGTGTCTTAAAAAGAGTTGAAAGATTTACGCTCACAGATACAATAAATATCACTATGTTTGTAGTGATAAAAAACGAACTTTAACTTTCCGCTTTTAATCCAATCTTTATAAGGGTGTAACAAAAAGCAGGAACTATTAACTAATAAGCAAATAATAAATTATGAAATCGAAAATTTCTTTATTTCTGATGATTTTTTTCTCTGTAATCGCTTTTGCACAGAAAACGGTTTCAGGAAAGATCACGGATGAAGACGGGGTTGGGATCCCAAGCGCCAGCGTAACGGTGGAAGAGCCGGGAAAAGATGCCATTCTTGCCTATGGAATCACCAATTCGAAAGGGGAATATAAAGTGACCTTCACTTCGGCGGAATCCAACGTAGATCTTAAAGTAAAGGCTTTCAACCAAAAGTCCGTAACCCGGCAGATCAGCAACAGCGACCAGACCCTGAACTTTAAAATGGAGTCAGAAGCCACGGAAATCAAAGAAGTAAAACTTAAAACCAAAATGGTTACTGCAAGGGGAGATACCATTTCATACGACCTTAAAGCTTTCGACAGCAAAAGCGACAGGACCCTCGCGGACGTTCTGAAAAAAATGCCGGGCATCGAAGTGAATACAGACGGAACGATTCTTTACCAGGGAAATGCTATCAATAAATTTTACGTTAACGGAAAAGATCTAATGGAAGGAGGATACGGAACAATCAACAACTCGCTTCCGAAAGACGCGGTACAGAAAGTGGAAGTTCTGGAAAACCACCAGCCGGTAAAAATCCTGCAGGATAAAGTGCCTTCCGATCAGGCTGCGATCAACATCAAGCTTAAAAATTCCGTTACCATGACGGGAAGAGGGGAAGTCGGTGTCGGCGCAAGTCCATTGCTGTGGAACGTTAAGCTTACCCCAATGTTTTTCGGGCAGAAAAGCCAATGGGTCGTTAACTACAAAACCAACAATGTTGGTGAGCAGGTGGAAAATGAAGGGAATATTTTATCATTCGGGAACAGGTTTGAAGGAAGAAGGATCAACGCTACCCAAAACGACTGGCTGAATGTGGAAAATGCAAGCACTCCGAATCTTCCGATAAAAAGATACCTGATGAACAGTGTGCACTATGCATCCGCCAATTACCTTACCAATATCGATAAGAAAAAAGAATGGGAATTAAAAGCCAATGCAAATTATACTAATAATGCGGTAGAAAGGGAATCATATAGCAAAACCGATTATTTTGCCACGACAAATCAGCCTGCATCAACTGTAATAAAGAATGTTTTAAATAATTTTTATACAGATAAAGCAAAGGGGGAATTAATTTTTACTAAAAATGCTAAAAAGGGATTTTTTAAAAATACCACAAGCTTTTCACAATATTGGAATGCTGACAGGGGTATTGTCGACAGAACGGTTAATAGTGTCGTAAATTCAACCCGAAATGCCGATGAAGCTATTGAATCTCCAACTACATCTTTTCAAAACTCATTAAGTACCATTGTTCCATGGAAGCAGAAAATGGTGAATATTTTATCCTATGTAAGTTATCAAACTGACCGTCAGACTTTGGATGTATCTCCCGGATCGTATCTTGATATTCCCGGATTTAATGCGGGACCATATGCAGAAACGGTGAGACAGAATTTAAGGCTTAAAACTTTTGAAGCAAATCATTCTGCCAATATAGGGTTTTCTGCAAAAGGCTGGACATTTACACCTGAAGTCGGATTAAATTTTAAATCAACTAAACTGAATACGGCTTTAACAAATCTTCAGGAAGGAACATATTACGGGTACGGACAGAATTACTATAATGATCTTGATTATACGATCGCTGTTCCATATGGAAGTGTCGGGATTAATTACAAAAGCGACTCTTGGTTGTTGTATGCCAATCTTCCGGTGAACTCTAATAATATAAAAGCAGAAGATCCTGCACGACTGGTTAATAAAGAAGTAAATAAAGTTACGTTTGAGCCTAATGTTTTTGCACAATATAATTTTGCGTCTTTCTGGAAAGCGTCTGTAAATGCTAATATTAATAATAATTTTGGTGAGATTAATACAGCATATTCAGGATTTTTAATGACTTCGCCTGAAAATCTTTTTGCTATGGCAGCAGATAATCCTATTCCGCAAAACAATTCAAAGTCTGCCGGATCCCGTTTGGAGTACAGAAACCCGTTAAATAATTTATTCTTTAATATTAATTACAGATATTCGGATGTCAAAAGAAATTTGATATCATCGCCTACAAGAAATACATCCGGACAGATGATTATGGGATATTTAGAACAGGAAAACCACGCATTAACCAATAATTATTCTGCTGAAGTTGGGAAATATTTTCCAAAATTTAAGACAAATGCTTCGGTAAGCTATAGCAATAATACCTCAAAATCGGATGCTTATCAGAATGGAGCAGCCTATACCAGCAGAAACAATTCGCAGTCATATGGATTTAAAATTAACAATACATATTTCAGTTGGATGAGCGTAGATTATAATTTTAATATTTCAGTAACCGAGCAGGTAAGTAAAAGTGCAACACCATTGCTGAATAATAAAAATTCACAAAATGGGTATAATCACAATTTAGCACTTTTCTTTTATCCAATTGAAAACCATACTATTGGATTTAATTGGGATCAAGTTAATACAAGTGCGGCAGATCAAAAGTATCACAATGGATTCTATGATTTGTCCTATCAGTTCACCTGGGCTAAGAAGAAAATTGATTTTGAAGTGAAATGGATGAATATTGCAAATAAAAGAGTATTTGAAACGTACAATATAAACCCTCAAAGTATTTCTTTTACCAGAATCCAGCTCCGTCCGAGCCAGGTCATGTTCACCGTAAAATTCAACTTTAAATAAGCAGATTTTAATATATTTTAAGAAAGAGGCTGTCACAAAAGGACAGTCTTTTTTTATTTATCGATCCAATAAAAGTCCTTATTAATAGTTTTAAATTATTGTAAATCAATTTAATATAAAAAATATAAAAAATATAAAAATATAAAACAAAAAAGTCTGTAACAAAAACTACAAAGCGTTAACTAATGATATAAACAGTCTTATTAAAATGAAAAAACTATTTTCAATATTCCTGATTGCGATTTTTGCATTCGCAAGTGCTCAGAACAGCGATTCCAAAGAAACGGCGAACCGGTTTTTCTATGAACTTAGCTTTAAGCCGAAAAAAGATTCTGCCAAAATAGAAAAAGTAATCATGGCTTTGGATATTGTTAAAGACAGATCCATTTACAGAGATTATACAGCCATTAGCCAGGACTCTATTCTTAAAGTTCAGATCGAAGCTATGCAAAAGTCCGGGGTTTTCAAAGACCTTTCCAAATCTTTTAAAATGCCTAAATTTTCAGAAAAGATCGTAAAAACGTATCCTGATATGAAAATTGAGTATATCGAAAGAATCGCAAACGGTTTTACCCCTATGAATATCGGTTATAATGAAAATGTAAAATTCAACTGGAAAATTTCCAATGAAAAAGCCAAGATCGGCGCTTATAATGCCCAGAAAGCAACAACCGAATTTGGTGGCAGAACATGGACTGCCTGGTTCAGTACAGAGCTTCCTTTTCAGGATGGGCCGTACAAATTCTCAGGACTTCCGGGGCTGATTGTAAAAATTGAGGATCAGGACAAGAACTATTCATGGGTACTTCAGGGAAATAAAAAAGTTCCGAATTGGGAAGAACTTACAAACATGGAAAAAATGTCCAACGTAGGAACAAAAGTAACGGAAATGCCGAGAGAGAAATTCGAGAAAACGTTTAACGATTTCAAAAAAGATCCTCTGGCTTCGGCAAGACCAATGATGACGCAGGAAATCATGTCCAGATCGATTCCGGGAATGGATGGGACGATCGGTGATATGATGAAGAAGCAGGAGAAAATGTACAAGGACTTCTTTAACGCCAACGATAATCCGATAGAGCTCAGCCAGCAGGATTCCGGAAAAAAGAAAAAGTAACATTCATATTTACTAAACTATATTTGAATCAACCCAAATGTTTTCATGCATTTGGGTTGATTTTTTTCATGGCACAACGTTATTTAGATTAAATTTAAATAGCGTATATTTGCAGATACAAAAATCCTGGCTTTGAAAGATAGAGGTTTACATAAGTTGAGCGGATTTCCCAAAAATAAGATGGGAAAGATATTGGGATATGACAACGATAGCCTGAAGATGCCCAACAAAATCATCGAAATGGGGCTTCTTCCCGAAACCTCTTTCAGAATTTTGTACCAGGCACCCTTCAGCGGGCCGATGTATGTGGAATTCGGTGATGAAAAAAGCCGTATTGCCCTTCGTGAAGAAGAAGGAGAATATATTATTGTTGAAGAATTGAATTGATGCAGGACAGTCAGAAAAAACAGGTGCTTTTGGTCGGAAACCCGAATGTGGGAAAGTCGACGGTTTTCAATGCTTTAAGCAACAAGAAACAGAAGACCGGAAATTATGCCGGGGTTACCGTAGCCAGTCATTCAGGAACATATACTTACAGAAATGAAGAAGTCGAGATTATCGACCTGCCGGGTTCTTACAGCATTTATCCGAGTTCCGAAGACGAGGCTATTTTTTCAAAATTCCTGATCGACGAGCAGAACAACTATGCCGGCGTCGTTTATATCCTTGAAGCATTAAGTCTGAAAAGAGGGTTGCTTCTTTTTCAGCAGATTCAGGACCTTGGGATTCCGGTGGTACTGGTAGTGAACCAGATCGACCAGGCAGAAAGAAGGGGCATTACCCTCGATATTCAGAAATTATCCGAATCTTTAGGGATAAAGATTATTCAGACCAATGCCAAAGAGCAGGTCGGAATCGATGATCTTAAAGAAGCGGTATATCATAACGAATTTGTAAAATCAGAACAGATTTCTTTTGAAACGCCGAGCGAACACAAGAATTTTATCCTTAAAGTTATTTCCCATAATGGTTTCGATAATGAATACAAGGCCTGGATGAGCCTGTCCATGGGGGCAGACCTGGGGAAAATAGAATCGATTGTCGGACTGATCGACGAACCGGATTCTAAAAGCATGGTGCCGAAAAGGCTTCAGGTCCAGGAAACTGTAAGGAGATATCAGAACATTGATAAAATTTTAGCAGATGTAATCTCTAAAAAGCCTCAGTTCAAAGAATTATTAACGGAAAAACTGGATAAGGTTCTGGTTCATAAATTCTGGGGATATGTTGTTTTCCTGATGATTCTGCTGGTGATTTTCCAAAGCGTTTTCTTTCTTGCGGAATATCCGATGAACTGGATCGACAGCTTTTTTTCATGGCTGGCTGCCTTTACATCCGGGCATTTACCGGAAGGTCCTATCAATTCACTGGTGTCTAACGGGATTGTCCCGGGGATCGGTGGAATCGTGGTCTTCGCGCCGCAGATCGGAATTTTGTTGTACTTTCTGTATCTTCTGGAAGACTCAGGCTATATGGCCAGGGTGGTGTTCCTGATGGACCGTCTGTTGCGGCCTTTCGGGCTGAACGGGAAAAGTATCGTTCCGTTGGTTTCGGGAACAGCCTGTGCCATTCCGGCGGTCATTTCTACCCGGAATATCGAAAATCTGAAAGAAAGGTTGCTCACAATTCTGGTAACGCCTTTCATGACATGCTCTGCAAGGCTCCCGGTATACAGCATCATTATCGGGCTGATTATTTCGGACGGTTCTTTTTTAGGCATAAAATACAAAGCCCTGGTGCTGATGGGGATGTACCTTTTGGGTTTTTTAGTAGCCTTATTTTCTGCGGCCGTTCTTAAAAGATTTATTAAAAACAAAGGCAAAACCTATCTGGTAATGGACCTGCCGACCTATAAAAAACCGCTTTTTGCCTACGATTTCAGAATGGTGCTGGGAAAGGTCTGGGAATTTATTACCGGGGCGGGAAAAATTATTTTCATCGTCAGTATCATCATCTGGTTCCTGAGCTATTTTGGACCGAAACAGAACCCGGAACAGTTTGTGGCGACCAATGTAAAGCTGGATCATTCATACCTGGCCAAAATGGGAAAAGGCATTGAGCCTGTCATTGCACCTTTGGGCTATGATTGGAAAATGGGAGTCGGGATCCTGACAAGCTTTGTTGCAAGAGAAGTATTTGTAGGAACAATGTCTACCTTATACAGCCTTGAGGATGATGCGCCGGAAGTGAAAGTAATCGATAAAATGAGACGGGATGTAAAACCGGACGGCCAAAAAGTATTCAGCTTTGCGACAGGGGTTTCCGTGCTTTTATTTTATGCATTTGCCATGCAGTGTATTTCCACGCTGGCAGTAGTCTACAGAGAAACCAAAAGCTGGAAATGGACCGGCTTGCAGGTAGCGATGATGACCGGTTTGGCATATTTTGTGTCTATGATAGCGTACCAGATTTTAAAATAATGGATCCTTCATTACTCTTACAATACATCATTGTTTTACTCGTCGTTGCATTCGCCTGCTATTCCCTAATCAGGATTCTCAGGAAGAATTTCGCACCGAAAAAGTTCAGCTCCAAAAGAAACGGCTGCGATAAGGATTGCGGGTGTTCTTAGCTTTAAACAACTTATAAAAATATTTAGCCGCTTCTATGCGGCTTTTCATTTGGTAATCAATTGAATGCTTTATTTCCGATATTAATCCGGGGTTTTATTTGTAATTTTGTACGTAAATATCATCTTTCCGATATCAGGAAAGTGGTATATACTAAGAAGTTTATTATTAAAAGAATAAATAAAACATTAAAATGTCATTAATAAAAAGTATTTCAGGGATCCGCGGAACGATCGGCGGCAAAGTGAACGATAATCTTACGCCGCTGGATGTGGTAAAATTTGCTTCGGCATTCGGAACTTGGCTCCAGAACAATAAAAACAAAAAAGACCTGACCCTGGTGATCGGAAGGGATGCGAGAATCTCAGGACAGATGGTTTCTTCGCTGGTTTCCGCAACACTGCAGGGGCTTGGGATCCACGTGGTGGATTTAGGGCTTTCTACGACACCGACGGTTGAAATCATGGTTCCCGAACTGAAAGCGGACGGCGGAATCATCCTTACCGCTTCCCACAACCCGAAACAGTGGAATGCCCTGAAATTATTGAATGATAAAGGCGAATTCATCAGTGGCGAAAACGGTGCGGAAGTATTGGCTTTGGCGGAAAGCGAAGATTTCAATTACGCAGAAGTGGATGATCTGGGAAAATATGAAACCAGGGATGATGCTTTCGATATCCATATCCAACAGATTTTAGATCTTCCGATGGTGGATGTGGAAGCCATTAAAGCAAAGAAATTCAAAGTGGTTTTGGATGCCGTAAATTCTACAGGCGGAATTGCCATTCCGATGCTGCTGGATAAGCTTGGCTGCGAAACCGTAAAATTATACTGTGAGCCGACAGGCCGTTTCCCACATAATCCGGAACCGCTGAAAGAACATCTGGGCGATATCTGTGAACTGGTGAAAAAAGAGGGGGCGGATTTCGGAATCGTTGTCGATCCGGATGTGGACAGATTGGCTCTGATCGATGAAAAAGGAGAGATGTTCGGGGAAGAATATACCTTGGTTACCGTTGCGGATTATCTGCTGAAACATAAAAACGGAGTGGCTGTTTCCAACCTTTCCTCAAGCCGTGCCTTAAGGGATGTGGCCAGGGATCACAACTCCGGATATTTTGCAAGTGCAGTAGGAGAAGTAAATGTAGTCACCTTAATGAAGGAAAAAAATGCTGTGATCGGTGGTGAAGGGAACGGAGGAATCATTTATCCGGATCTGCATTACGGAAGGGATTCTTTGGTGGGTGTCGCTTTGTTTTTAACACATCTGGCGAAAGAAAATAAAACGGTTTCCGAACTGAGAGCGGGTTATCCTGCCTATTTCATGGGCAAAAAGAAAATCGAGCTTACTCCGGAAATCAATGTGGACGATATTTTGTCCCAAATGGAAAAAGAATATCAGAATGAAGAAGTATCTACTGTGGACGGGGTAAAAATAGATTTTGAAAATAACTGGGTGCATCTCAGAAAATCCAATACGGAACCGATTATCAGGATTTATACAGAGGCTAAATCACAGGAAGAGGCGGATCGGTTGGGAGACGAGATCATTGCAAAGATCAGAAGTCTGATCTAATAAAATAAAGTGGGGGCGGAACTTTGGTTCCGTCCTTTTTATTTCAAAAAGGTTTAAAATTATTCAAGACAACATTTTCAAACGGTTTTAACCACTGTAATAATCAACCTTTATCAAAACGTTAAATTATTGATAATTCCCCTCTTTTTATCCACAACGGTTTGCAGATAATCTTCTTTTTACTATCTTTAAAATAGAAATTTACGAAGAGGAATGTCGAAAAAATTTCGCAACTTTGCATACATTTTGAATCTTAAATTTCAGAAGTAATAATTAATTTAAAAAAGTTTGTCGAGGTTTGTAAGCATATTCAGACATTGATTGACTAAGGATACAAGTATTGGAAGAGTATTTTGGAAATGAACTTGTGAAGAAGTTCGAAGAAATGATGGATAACCATGATGAGTTCTACTTCGATACCGAAGAACTGGAAGACATTATTGTTTATTATCTGGAGCTGGGAGATTTTAATTATGCCGATGTAGCGGTTAATTACGGACTGAAGCTCCATCCCAATTCTCTGGATATCAAGATTAAAAAGCTTGAAATTCTGCTGGAATGGGAAGATTATAATACTTCGAAAGAACTGATTGACGAGCTGAAGGGCTCTTCTATGGAAAACACCGATTTCCTGGTGTGTTATGCGAAGTATTATTCGAATCTGGGAAACCCCAAGAAATCTATTGAAATTTGCAAGAAAGCATTAGAATTGAGAGAAGAAGAAAATTTCCTTCACAATTTTATTGCGGATGAATATGTGAATCTGGGAGACCCTTTTAACGCCCTTAAACATTACAGAAAAGCACTCAAAGAAGATCCTACGGACGAATATTCCCTGGAAAACTGTATGGTGTGCTTTGCGGACCTGAATAAGAGTGATGAAGCGATTGCCTTTCTTAATGAGTATCTTGATGAATTTGCCTATTCCGAAATAGCCTGGTTCGAGTACGGACAGTTTTACTTCAACCGGAAAAATTACGAAGAAGCGATTAAAGGGTATGATTATCTGTTGGCCATCAATTCCAGTTCGGTTGGAGTGTATGCCAATAAAGCGGCATGTTATGAAGCTTTAGGACAGTACAAAAAAGCTATTGAAATTTACAAGGAAATGCTTGAGCTGGAATATACCAAAGCATTTACTTTTTACAAGATCGGGCTATGCTATAAAGCCTTAAAACAGCCGATTGTGGCCCTTAACGCCTTTCAGAAATCGCTCAGGGAAGACCCTCAGTTTTACCTGGCGATGATGGAACAGTCCTACATCTATGAAGAAATGGGCGGAATGACGGAAGCCCTGCATTTTGCAAAAGAAGCAACGCACCTGAATGAAAACAATCTGGATTACCAGAAAAGACTGGCCTTTCTGTTTATCGATTCCGGAAAGTTTGAGGAAAGTCTTTCTTGCCTGAAGAAGCTGGTGGATGCGGAACCGACAAGGTTCTACAACTGGTACGCCTATTCGGAAGTCTTAATGCTGTTGGGAGAATATGAAGAAGCGGTAATACTGCTGCAAAAGGCCGTGAAAGCGCATAACAGGGCAGAATTATTCTATCAGCTCAGTAACTGCTATCTCAACCTTAAAGATCAGGAAAAAGGTATTGCATCACTTCAGAAAGCATTGGAACTGGATCCTTCATTGGTAACGGATATGCAGAAGAAATATCCTTTCATTAAGGATGAAGTGAAAAAGGTAAAGGCCAAAGTAAAAAAGAAAAATTCATAAACGGATCGTTTATTAGAAAAGAATTATTGAACTTTTAAATACTAAAAATCCTGCAGTAATGCAGGATTTATTTGTTTATAATGTTCGGTTTCGCTCTTAAAAATATCAGCCCGGCAATGATAATGCCTGCACCTACAAACTGCGTTACAGAAAGCTTTTCGCCGTCCAGAACACCCCAGATGATGGCAACGATCGGCATCAGTAAAGTAACCGTGGAAGCAAATAGTGGTGATGAAACTTTTAGTAAACGATAGTTCATCATCATGGCGAGACCGGTTCCGAATACCGATAACAGGCTTACAAACATCAGTCCGGTCAGATGGTTCCGATCCAAGCTAAAGGTGGAGAAAAACCCGGTACCCATCAACGCAATCAGCGATGGCAGAAACAATACGAAAGAAAATACGAATGCAGAGAGTACAGTGGAAGAAACCTCCATGAGCTTTGATTTTACCGTTGTGGTGCTGATGGCATAGCATAAAGTTGCTGTTAAAAGCAGAAGGATGGGAATTAATTTAAATTCCCCCTCATCGCCGCTTCCGCCGAAAGCCAGAAGGCAAACTCCTGAAAAACTGATAAAGGTCCCGGTGATCTGCCGTTTTGTGGTTTCAAACTTCCAGACCAGTGCTCCGACGATTATCACGAAAATAGGCATCATTGAATTGATAATTCCGGCAATGCTGCTGCTTACTTTCGTTTCTGCAATAGGAAACAGGAACATCGGAATGAAATTTCCGGTAAAAGCGGCTAAAATAAGCCATTTTACATGTTTTTTCGGGAACAGTTTATACTTTGAAATCGCCACCGGCATCAGAATGATTCCTGCGATCAAGACCCTTAAAGCACCTACCTGATAAGGGCTGAAATGGTCTAACGATTTTTTAATTAAAATAAAAGAAGAGCCCCAGATCAGGCTAAGTACGACCAAAAGAATCCACTTCTCTTTATCTGCGTTCATTGTTTTCGTGTAAAATTTTTAAAAATTCTTTTTTGGCGATCATTCGTGCACCGAGGCTTTCAAGGTGTTCGGTGTGCGACTGGCAGTCGATGATCTCAAGGCTGTCCCTGTGGGTTTCCACAAAATGTATAAAGCCTGCTTTGGAAGCATTGCTTACTTTGGCAAACATGCTCTCTCCACAGAATACCTTACCGATCTGGAGCCCGTAAAATCCGCCGACCAGCACTCCGTCCTGCCATACCTCAATACTTTTTGCCAGCCCATATTCGTGCAACTGAATAAAAGTCCGCATCAGCTCGTCCGATAGCCACGTCCCGTCCTGTCCGCGGCGGCTGATTTCCTGGCAGTTTTTGATAACCTCCCTGAAATTTTGGTTTTCTGAAAAGGTAAAAACATTCCGGTCCAGTATTTTGCGCATGGATTTGGAAACTTTAAGTTCACCTGGAAACAGTACGAATCTCGGATCAGGACACCACCAGAGAATTTCTTCTCCGGGGTTGTACCAGGGAAAAATACCCAGCTGATAAGCAAACCATATCCGCTCGATCGAGAGGTCCCCGCCGAGGGCTATAACTCCTTCGTGCCCGTCGTAAATTTCCGGATCGGGAAATGAAATCTCGTTTTCGTCTAATCGGAACATATTCGGAAAAAAAATCCCGCCGTAAAAGCAGGATTTATATTTTATGTCATCTTTTAATTAGAAAGGAAGATCGTCGTCGTCGTCTCCTGCAAAAGGATTCTCGTTGGAAACCGGGGAAGCCGATTGAGAAGGAGCTGCCTGGGTGGGTTCTGAACCGTTTTCAAAAACTTTCTCCACTCTCCATCCTGTAATAGAGTTAAAGTATTTGGTCTCGCCCTGAGGAGAAACCCATTCTCTCCCTCGGATGTTGATTCCCACTTTTACGTTTTCACCTTCTTTTAAATTATCCAATAAACTGATCTTGTCAGACAAGAATTCGATGTTTATAGGCTGCGGATACTGCTCCTGCGTTAAAATAACCATTTCTCTCTTCTGAAAGCCACTTGCAAAAGTCTGTGGATCAAATATTTTCTTTACCGTTCCTTGTAATTCCATATCATATTAATTAACGGTGTAAAAGTAAGAAAATCAATCGTAATAAAGAGTATGCCGAAAAAAAAATCTAAAAATTTTAATTTTTTTCGTTGAAAAGTTTGGAGATAAAAGAAATTCTCCTATCTTTGCACCACTGAAAACGAAACAAGTTCTTTAAAATACAACTTAATAAAAACTGCGGATGTGGTGTAATTGGTAGCCACGCCAGACTTAGGATCTGGTGCCGTGAGGCGTGGGGGTTCGAGTCCCTTCATCCGCACAGTTTGCGAAAATAGCTCAGCTGGTAGAGCACAACCTTGCCAAGGTTGGGGTCGCGGGTTCGAATCCCGTTTTTCGCTCCACGCCTGCCCTGGTGGTGGAACTGGTAGACACGCAGGACTTAAAATCCTGTGCCTCTTTTGGCGTGCGGGTTCAAGTCCCGCCCGGGGTACAAAAAAGCCTCCGTAATGATTCATTACGGAGGTTTTTTGTTTTTACAGCTCGCTCCGGTACCGGATAATTTTTCCATGATTTAGATAAAAATAGCTTTGTACCACGCTAATCTATTGAGAGGCGGTGTGAGAGTCTTTTTATCTTCTATTTTCTCTTAACAGCAGGCAAACAAGATCATTTAATCGGTAAGGCGGGTAACGATACATCAGCAGAAGAAACTTCCGGCATCCAGTTTCCTTTCTTCCTTTCAGCCTGTCTTCTACTTCGGATTTACGGTATTTACCGCCTCAGCTTTTCCAATAAACTTACCTCCTCATTCCACTTTTTTAATTCTATGTTGTAATGGTCTTGTGTTTTTGTCAACCTCAAGGTATACGGAGTTGCTTTTTTATGGTTTCCATTTTCAAATTTTTACAATCGCTCATTCATTTACACTTCAAAAATGAGTGTAATTTAAAAACATAACAAATTTTGAATAATAAAAATCCATGGGCATTTTGAAAAATTCCAAAAAATAAAGACGGAATTTTAAAATTTATAATCACAATAAAAAATAGGGTAAACAAGTTATAATAAGCCTGCCGGATTCCCTTTATTAAGAAATTATCGCCATGGTTAACAGACATTTTTGCATGAAGTAAATGATCCTTTTAATCTGTTTGAATGTAGCTTTAACAAAATGGCAAAGCTCTTTTGTTCAGAATTATACGTCCGGTATGTAATAATCGGTCAACCGGAATAGGATTTTTTTTGCTTACATTCAGTTACTTATTGTTTCGGATATACAAATTTATAATCTCCGTTTCCATTTTTCCTAAAAAAATCTTATGTTTGTACCCTTAATGCGGATGTGGTGTAATTGGTAGCCACGCCAGAATCAGGATCTGGTGCCGCAAGGCATGGGGGTTCGAGTCCCTTCATCCGCACATTTTTTGGAAATTGATGAATATGTAAAAAGTATTCAATCAAGCAGATCTTAGTCTGTTTTTGCTTTCATTATATTGTTAGCAAAACGTCTGAAATCAGATTAAATTCGTTTCCTTCTCGGTTAAGTAAAACCCTTTGTAAATTTATTCTACAAAGGGTTTTACTTTTAAATAGTTTTTCCGAAATTCATTCAGTCGAGTTTAATATTCCGTAACCTTTGGAAAGTATCATTTGTATTTTCGTGTCTTTAGAAATGTTCTTTCTTAAAGTAAGTATTGGAGCAGTGTGCAGCCCTTTCAAAAAATAAAATAGTGCAGATAATATTGGGTACAATTGTAATTTTTAATATATTTGAAAAAGATAGATCCTTGCTTTTCTTTTTTAAGAAATGATGATGTTTCGTCATCGATGTGAAATTGCATAGCTTACTTCACTACATACTATCTTAATGGTGAAAATGGTACTGGTAGGTACCTTTTCAGTTCATTTTCCGGGAAAATAAAGGTACCTACCAGTACCATTTTCTGGAGTTGATAGATATAGTCCTTAGAAAATACGAAGGTTTATCAAAAGCAAAGCCCTATTCAGTTATAGGGCTTTTCATTTAAAAAAGCACACCTCCATGTCACAAAATCTTAGCAGACAACAGATTTACGACCGTATAAAAGCTTCTTCCAAAGACAACTACATCTTAGAAGAGATGAAGAGACTTGGTTTCTGGGAAGAAACTTCCACCCCTTCCTTACCCGAACAGTTGATTCAGAAAGAAGCTATTCTGCAAAAAGAATTGCAGGAGCTGATTGCAAAAAACAGGAAATATGAAGATCAGGAAGAGATGCTTCGGGAAATGCGTAAAAAGCGTATGCAGGAAGCAAAAGCGAAAAGGGAAATAACAAAACGGGAGAACGAAAAAAAACGCCTCGATAAAGCTGATTCCTGGAAAAAATTGCAACAGCAACAGGTTCTCTATCTGGGTGAAAATGTTTCAAAAGGGCTTCAGCAAAAGGAATCCGACATTGAAAAGCTGCATCGGCTTTCACTTCCCGTTTTTGAGGATGTATCAGATTTCAGCCGGCAATCAGGATTTAGCCTCTCTCAGATCAGATATCTTGCTTTTAACAGGAATGTTTCGGAAAGAATACATTACCATATCTTCGAAATTTCTAAAAAATCTGGCGGAAAAAGAAAAATATCTGCTCCGAAACCCCAGCTGAGGTTGTTTCAGCAATGGATTTTAGATAATATTTTAAACAGGCTTCCGGTAGAAGATGTTGCACATGGTTTTGTCTCCGGAAAATCAATTGTTACGAATGCAGCACCGCATTTGGGAAAAGCTGTTATCATTAATATCGATTTAAAGGATTTTTTTCCATCCATAAGTTATAAAAGAGTAAAAGGTCTGTTTTCAAAACTCGGATATTCGGAACAGCTTTCAACCATCTTTGCATTGATCTGCACGCAGGCACATACAGAAGAAGTTTTAATAGATGGTCTTACCTATTTCGTTCAGAAAGGGGAACGTTTTTTACCGCAGGGCTCGCCCGCAAGCCCGGCAATCAGTAATATGATCTCCTATAAATTAGATAAGAGATTACAGGGGCTGGCAAAAAAACTAGGGTTTACCTACACACGTTATGCGGATGATCTGACGTTTTCTGCCGACGGGGATGCAGAACATAATGCCGGCAGGCTTTTGTATTTCGTTAAAAAGATTATCAGTGATGAAAATTTTACAATTCATCCGGATAAGCTTCATATTATGAGACGGAAGCATCAGCAGAAAGTAACCGGAATCGTGGTTAATGAGAAGCTGAATGTAGAACGTGCAAAACTCAGAAAATTCAGGGCGCTCCTGCATAATATTGAAATTAACGGCTGGCAGGATCAGACCTGGGGCAGGGCAGATCATCTCATCCATGCTGTTGAAGGTTATATTAATTTCGTCCATATGGTAAATCCTTCCAAAGCATCTGCTTTTAAAGAAAAATTAAAAACAATTATTACCAGACACGGAGTTCCTTTTGTTGAAGTCAATGAAATAATCCCCGAAGTACTTGAGCCCGCCGAAAATACTGAAACTGAACGGAAAATAATCGTTATAAAAGAAGAAAAAGCAGACTGGTGGAACATCTTTTAATCTAGCCAAGGATATAAATATCAACATCTTAACTCAAAAGATAGATGAAAATTATTAAACAAGCCAAACTTTTTTTCCACGAAGGAAAATCTGATAAAGTTTATGAAATAGACCTTTGTGAAATAAATCCGGATGTATTTATTGTAAATTTCCGCTATGGAAGGCGGGGAGCTGCATTGAAAGAAGGAAGTAAAACACCTGATTTTGTCTCTAAGGAAAAAGCAGAAAGTATTTTTGATCAGCTTGAAAAGGAAAAAAGAAATAAAGGATATCAGTCTGAAATCGAGGTGTTTGTAGAACTTCCGTCGCTTGATGTCGTGAATATGAATTCAGCAGAAGGTGTTATTCTAAAACGTCTTGAGGATGCAACGCTGGGAATCAATTCTTTCAGAACGGAGTGGAAAACTTCCCGTGTCATTTGGAAAGCAGCCCAGATGAAAGTGGAGGCTGCCATACCTTATATCTTGAAACTTGCAACGAGAGGTAATGAAATGCAGTTGTATGCTTCTGTTTTCGCGATCAGAACTTTAAAGATTACCCAGGCTTCCGAACTTCTTTACAGCATTGCCCATAGTACAAGGCATAAACGATATATCAGAAATGTTGCGATCGATGCGCTTTTGGCAATTCATAAAGATTCCGGGCTGGAAAAAATAGTTTCCGAATTACTGGAAAGCCTGCCTTCGAATATCAAAGATTTTATTGACAGAGGAGATTATGAGAGCTTGAAACAGCATTATTCCGGAAGATTTCAGAATAAAGAAAAAGCGGAAGAGCTGGTTTACCTTTATCTGTTGTCGAAGCCTTACCCTTCACTGGTTCGGTTCATTGAAGAGATCCTCTGGGAAATCCCTTTCGAGCCGCCCTATTTCAGACATATCCGGGCTATTTATAAATTAGCGCGTTTCAGGGATGATGCGCAGATCTTGGGAGTGCTTTCATTTTTATTTGAAAAAACCGCTCCCCTGTTTAGAAGAACAGCAAGCCTTGATAAAGAAGCCTGGAATCAGAATCAGTATTTTTACCAGATCGGAAGCACGGTAAATGTAAGAAAGGAACTTTCCGGTGAAGAGAGTAGAATTGCGTTTTCAAATTTCACCAAGCTTTATTTTCAGAAGAACAGCTTATACTATTTAAAAGAGCTTGGGCAGCAGAATAAAGTCGTGGAATATCTTAAGTTTGCGGTAAATACGCTTATTCAATATACCGATGAAAGCTATCTTCCGGCGCAAAAAGGCCCTTTGAGCGATTATGGATCTTACAATTGGAATGATAATAAATATTACTATACCGTAGTAGATTATCCCGAATGCTACCGCTCTCCGCTTCTTACAGTAATCCTTTTCGGTAATGACAGGAGCCGTAAAATGGGTTCAAATCTCGAATTCTACATTAAAAAAGAACGGTTTTACAGCACCGAATATTATTATCAGCCCAGTAAGATGACTAAAGTGGAGCAAAACACAACAGCATCTGAAGAGGGTTCCGAAAATAAAGAATCAGGATCATTGGATCAGATCATCAGTGTGTTTAAAACCATTTTTGGTTCACCTAAAGAGAAAGCATCCATTTCTCCGAAGCTGGCAGAACCTGTCATAAAAAAGGAAGAAAAACCGGCCAGACCCGAGCTCTATCCTGAATTTTGGGATCAAATCCCGGAGGCATATATCCAGCTTCTGATGCAGGGAAAAATGGATCTGGTGATGAAGTTTGCCTACGGGAATGTTTCTGCTCATCCAAAATATAAAGATTTACTTCAGAAAACAGATGCTGAAATGATGGTCGTTTTGTTTAATAAATCTTATGAATACCCTCAGAATTTCGGAATGGATGCCTTATATGAAAAGCAGGAAGAACTTAAGCAGAACGAAGGTTTTGTTGTAAAATTACTGGTATGCGAGAGTAAGGAAGCCAGGAATTGGTCCGTAACAACTATCAATAACAATGTCGGTAATTTTCTGGATTCCACAGATTTTATAATGTATTTAATGCTGAATTCACGAAAGGAATCTGACGAATTTATTAATGATCTCCTTCAGAAAGTTTCCTTATCCGAAGAAAAACAGAAAATACTTCTCGGAAAAGTAATCATCCAACTGCTTTCTCTGGAAAATACCGAAGGCAATAATACCGTGGCAGAATCGGCTGCGAAAAAGCTTAGAATAACATCCCTAGCACATTTTTCATCGATTGGCTGGGAAATTATAGCCCAGTTACTGACATCTTCTTTAAATAACAACAGTTTTTTGGCAAGCGAAATCCTGCTTTCCAAATCCGAAAAATATCCTTTAGCTGAAATTCCTGTTTCTGTTATTGAATTATTACTGAATAATACCAACGAAACCATCAGGACAAATGGGATCCGTATTTTAAAACAGCGTCCGGAAGAAGAAATCTGCAAAAACTGGCCGCAGCTGCTTGAATTGCTTTCTTCCGGATATCAGGATGTTGTGGAATGCATTTTTTCGCTGAATGACCGGCTGGATTCCCGTTCTGAAGTTCAGTTGCTGACTTTTGAAAGGCTTTTTGCCCTTCTTATGAAAGAACAGGAATTTAAAAACTCCCATCAGCTATTCAGAGATTATCTTGAAAAATATGTTCCGGAATATATCGTTAGTGTCCCTGTAAAAAGGATTATCAGATTGTTATTTGCAGACAGTGTAAAAAATCAGCTTTTTGGGCTGGAGTTGCTGAAAAAAGTAAAAGACAGCAACCGATTTACTTTAAAACAGATCATCGCACTCGCTGATCACGAATTTCTGGCAGTGCGGCAGTGGGCTTGGGATTTTTACAGAAATAATATTGAAAGAATAAAATCAGACCGCAATTACGCATTGGGTATTTTGGATGTACAGTGGAATGACAGCCGAGAATTTGCATTCGATTTCTTCAGAAATAAATTTACAGAAGAAGACTGGGATACGGACTGCCTGGTAGGTATTGCGGATTCTGTACGGCCTGATGTAGAAAATTTTGGCAAAAATCTTATTATGCAGTTTTTCAGGAAAGAACAGGGATTGGAATATCTCATCAAATTAAGCCAGCATCCGAGCCGGAATATGCAGCTTTTTGTAACGTCATATCTGAATGAGTATGCAGCCGGGCAGCCTGAAAAGCTTAAAGAATTAGACTTTTATTTCCGGTCTGTCCTTTCAAGGGTTAACAAATCCCGTACAGCCAAAAACAGGATTTTTGATTTTCTGGAGAAGGAAGGCCGGAAAAATGCAGAATCGGCAGAAATTGTCGGTAAAATCCTGGATGATCTGTCGGCAACTACCGCCATTCAGGATAAGGCAAAATGTATCGAAATCATTTCCGACCTTAAAATGATGTATCCTCAGCTGAATGTTCATCTTCAATTAATCCCTTAAGCCATGTTATTCGAATATAAATTTCATAAAAATACGGCTGTTGCCAATTCTGCGACGAGCACCCAAATGAGCTTTTCTCCGGATCTGCAGAGAGACCCGACGTTTTTCGTAGGAAAGCTGAATAAGAAACTCCCGTTTCGGGAAGCAATTTCTGCACTGCATGATGTTGTGGTTTCCGATCTTCGTTTTAAACCTAAAGACAGGGCGGAATATCATGAATGGGTTGCTGAACAGGAAAAACTGTGGCTGAGCGATTATATGGCTGCGTTTCAGGTGGAAGAAATCAGGAAAAGGATGGCCGAAGTAAGGGAAGAACTCGATCTGGTATATAAAGACAAAAATAGGATTTTAGGTCCTTTTAATACTGCTAAAAAAGCTTATTTCGATTATTTGTATCAAAAAGACAGAGATGCGTGGTTTGTCCTTGATCCTGTAATTACAGTTCATCCCGATGAAGTTTTTTTTGAATGCTTCAGTCAGGATGAATCCACTTATGGAAAACTGAGCAGCAGCTATAATGTCTTTACGGAGATCAGTGAATTTAAATACGGAACCACCAACATCGATTATTCCGCCTCGCTTTACAATGAGTTTCAGAAAATAAGAGGATACAAGGATACGGAATTTAAAATTGACCCTTCAGGATTTGAAGCGCTTACAACAAATGAAGAAGTGTATAAGGAAGAAAAGATAGACCTTCCGGATTCCTGGGTGCGTGGCTTTCTACAGGTAAGTTCTGCAATGACTTTACCTGCAACGGCCTTTGATCTTCACCCGATGGATATTTTTAGCATTTGTCAGTTTTTAAGAAGATTTAAAGAGAAAAAAGGCCCTAGGGCGCTGCGGTTTATTCTTGAACCGGGTAAACCTGTTCAGGCGGTTTTTGAACCGTGGTACGAAACGCTTACTTTTCATCGTTCCGTCTACACAGGAACTGAAAGTAAGACGATAAGAATCTGGGGAAGAAGAAGGCTGCTGACCCTGGAAAGATTAATTCCGATCGCCAAGAATTTCAGGGTAATTCTGATGGGAAGCGGATTGCCTTCCTTCTACATTGCAGACTTAGGAGATATGGCATTCACTTTAGGACTTTCAGGATGGACAACGAATGACTGGAGCCGGGCCGGAAATTTTGATCTTATGGCTCCCAGGGGTAATGTAGACCTTCTTACTCAGGAAAAAGTTTTTAATACATTAAAAGAAACCTGGTTCGGCACTCCCGCTGAGCTTGCAAGAAAATTAAACCTTGATACGGCTGCTGTTTCATCTTCGCTGACTTCCTATACACAGGCGGGAAGAGTGATTTATGATCTTAATCTTGGAGTATACAGGGTCCGTGAGCTTACTCAGGATCCTCTGGATATGTCGAGGCTGCGTTTTTCAAGTCCGCAGGAAGAGAAAGCCAGTCAGCTGATTGCATCTGATAAAGTGAAAATACGTTACAATGTGGAAGATGATATCCTAAAAATTGAGGGAACCGTTCAGGAATCGCAGGCCACTTATCAGACGGCAGCTTTTATTGATAAAGATCAGCGGTTAACCGATGGAAGCTGCCAGTGTGGATTCTACAGAACAAATGGTCTCAGACAGGGGCCCTGTGAACATATTCTTGCGACAAGAATGATGATTAATAAAAAGCATTAAAGGTTACGTGCTTTATGAATATCCGCAATAGTAATAATTAGTTTTCAACGGCTGTTTGTTATTCCGGGGAAAACTAAATTAGCCTTATTCCAGTGTGGTAAGATTCCGGCAGGAATCAAAGGACTGCTGATTTTAGCGTTACGATTAAGAGCAGACATTCATTTTGTTTTTCCTATTTTTGTAAAATTCCAAGTTTCAAATGAAAAAGATCATCCTTATCGAAGACGAAACCAGCGTGGTGTCCTTTATCAAAAAAGGCTTGCAGGAAAACGGCTATGAAGTTTCCGTAGCTTTTGACGGCCGGACCGGTATACAGCTTGTACAGTCGAACGATTTCGATCTGGTGATCCTGGATATTATGCTGCCGGAAATGAACGGATTGGATGTCTGCAAGGAAATAAGGAAAACCAATCAGCATGTTCCGATTTTATTTCTGACGGCATTGGGAACTTCGGAAAATATCGTCCTGGGACTGGAAAGCGGAGGGGATGATTATCTGGTAAAGCCTTTCAAATTTATTGAACTGGTGGCAAGGATCAAATCCCTCTTACGGAGAAGCGGGAAGGGCAGTGCTCCGGAAATGGCAGAGTCTGAAGCGGATCATGACCATGTCTTCCGGTTTTCGGATCTTATTCTAAACGACTACACCAAAAAAGTTACGCGGGGAGGGGAGGAGATCCCCCTTACTTCAACCGAATACAAACTGCTTTTATATTTTTTAAACAATCCTGAAAAAGTAATTTCGAGGGCCGAAATTTTGGATTCGGTGTGGGGTGTAAATTATGAGTTAGGAACCAATGTCGTGGATGTGTACGTGAATTATCTAAGGAAAAAACTCGACCATAACGAAGATAATAAATTGATCCATACGGTAATAGGAATGGGATATGTTCTTAAAAAATCATGATGATGTTTAACCGGGTGATCACAAATCAGACCAAAACAATGGTGCTCCTGATGTTGGTTTTTACTGCCATCATCTTGCTGTTCAGTGGATTGGTGTATTTTTCAATTGTGAACTTCTCACACCAGCGGTTTTATGAGCTGCTGAAAATCCGTACCACGACGATCATCCAGATTGAAAAAGGAAAAGATGATCTCGATCTTCCGGAAAACTATATTTTAAACGGACTGAATGACGAAGAGCTTCCCATGGAGCGGGATTATGTCTTTGCGATTCCCATGGATTCCAATTTTCAGAAAATTTCCGATGAAATTCATATTCCTGCTTATTTTTTCAAAAGTATCGTGAAAAAAGGAGAGGCCAATTATAATGATAAAGAGTTTTACTATATCGGGCAGACCTTCAGGCATGATGATAAAAATTATATTGCCATTGCCTCGGCCAAGAACCATTATGTGGTGTATTACCTCGGCTTCCTTAAACGGACACTGATCACCTGCATCGTTCTTTCGCTGTTCTTCAGTATGATTTTTTCCTTTTATCTTTCCAAGACCTTATTTAAGCCGATCTTAAAAATTACGGGAAAAGTTAAGGAGATCAGCTCTGAAAACCTTCACCTCAGGCTTGAACCCCAGGCTGATAATAAAGAGCTGAATGAACTTGTAGATACTTTTAACGGGATGCTGAACCGTATCGAGACTTCTTTTGAAACCCAGAACCACCTGATCGGAAATGTTTCCCATGAATTGCGAACACCGCTAACGTCGATTATGGGGGAAGCCGATGTGGCGCTTTCCATTTCCCGAACCAACGAGGAGTACAAGGAAACACTCGGGATTATTCTGAGTGAGGCAGAAAAATTAGACAAGAAAATCAAAGCATTGCTGATGATTGCCCAGACCGGATTCGACGGAAAGATTCAGAAAATGGACCAGGTGCGCATCGACCAGCTGTTGTGGGATGTCATTGAAACCCTACGGAAGATTGATTCCCGGAACAATATTTATCTGGACATCAGCATGCTGCCGGATAATCCCAAGAAACTGAAAGTCCAGGGGAATGAGCAGCTGCTTCATCTTGCCGTAACAAATATTATCCAGAACGGCTGCAAATATTCCAACTTCCAGCAGGTAAAGGTTTCGCTGGGAGCTACCGATACGGATGTTTATATCATTGTCAAAGATCATGGAATCGGTATTCCCGGACAAGAAATGAATAAAATTTACGATCCGTTTTTCCGGGCTTCCAATACTCAAAATTATGAAGGATACGGGATCGGCCTTCCGCTGGCCAGGAATATTGTCAGGATGCATCAGGGGGAGCTGATCGTAAATTCCTACGAAAACCAGGGCACTACCGTACAGCTGCGTTTCCCGAATTTCTACAATGCCCACGCTGAAGAGGGTATTTAAAAGAATTGTCAGTAAGTAAAATGTAAAAAGAGTCGGGTGTTTTTTAGCGGAAAAAAATTTCCAGCCTCCGTCTTTCTTCTTCCGGCCTAAACTGCTCCCCCCATTTTCTAATCACATTTTAATCTCTTTAATCACATTTTAATTCCATTCCAAAAGGAATCTAATTTGGTCAGTCTAGATTTGTATTATCAAAAAAGATATACGAACCTAAATCTTAGAAATATGACCAAGACGATTTTAATAGCCACCGATTATTCTCTTGAATCTTTAAATATTTTAAAGAAAGTCATGAGAGAAAAAGATGCTTCAGAAGACCAGAATCTATACAATATTCTTTTGGTTTCAGGGTACGATACGGGAGATTCCATCCGTGACCTTCTGTTCAATACGAAAAGTACGGTCTTTAATAAGCTGAGGCCGCAGGAATTCTGCGATGCTTATGGAATTATCAAAAATAAATATTCTCATTTAATCAATAAAATTGTCTGTGATATTTTCACCGGCAGCTTTCAGCGGACGTTTAACAATTACGTCAAAGCTGAAAATATTGAAGAGGCTTATTACTCGATGTCTGTCAGGGGCAAAGGAAAAGGGAAATTCGACCTTATTCCGTATATCAGAAAATGTAAAGACCTCACATCCCGCGAAATTCCTCTTGAAGTTTGCGACCGCCTTCCGGAAAAAGGAAGACTGGCAGAGATCTTTGTGGAAGCTTAAATTAAACTTTAAAAATTGTAAAAATGTTAAGGAATTATAGTAACAGCAGAACGTTGGGAGACAACATCAGATTGGGGACGCTGACTGCCTTTACGGCGGGTACTATAAACATTGCCTCTCTTCTGATTTTCCTCTCGTTTACCTCAAACGTTACGGGACACTACGCCATTTTCGCTGCAGAAATCAGCAAGGGAAACTGGTCACAGGTGGCCGTTGTGGGATTATGGATTTTCCTGTTCTTCTTCGGGGGATTTGTCTCGAACTTCATTGTAATCACCTTTAATAAAAAAAGCAAATACTTCGCTCACGCCATGCCGTTGGTCCTGGAAATTGCCTGTCTTCTGTTTGTGGGAGTTTACGGCCAGCTTTATTACCGGAAAACCTTGGAAGAGACCGAACTGCTGGTTGCGTTAATGCTGTTTGCTACAGGTCTGCAGAACGGTTTAACGGCCAGTATCTCCAACTTCTCGGTAAAGACAACCCACCTTACCGGTACGACAACAGACCTTGGAATTTTGTTTTCGATGTTTACCAAGAAAGAATTCAGAAAGAATGGGGAATTGGTCGCAAGGGCTAAATTGCTGATGAGCATCATGCTTTCGTATGTGCTGGGAGCCGTTTTTTCAGGACTGACTTATTATTACCTGGAATTCAGTGTGTTTTATGTAATCAGTGCCTGTCTCATGGTGGTTATCGGTTATGATGCATATAAAATCCATATAAGGCATTTTAATACCAAATACAGGTATAGTAAAATTTATAATAAGCCGAATCCGATTGCTGACCTGTATCATAAAATTCACGGAATCCCGGAAATTAAGGTTCCTGAAAGGCAGAAGAAAAGAAAGCTTGTTTTTGATGAATAAGCGCGTAACAAGCAGCAGCGAAACGGAAAAGTGTTGATAAGATTTTTCCATTCCATAACCTGAACTGCAAGTCTAAAAATAAAATGTTAATTAAGAGATATCAATATCAGTATTAATTTTGTGTAAACTAGCTGTGAATCAATCCTCTGAATGCCCCCGTGCAATCAGGGGATTGTGTTTTAAAGAAAGCCTGAAGCCAGGCCTCTGCAGCGCTGAACCGGTCATTCCGCACTTTGTTAAAATGTTGATAATTAAATTTTAATTCAGACGTTTATAGTTTTAATTCTTAATTTGAATGACTATTTTTGTAAGTTGATTAACGTTTTTTATGTCAGATATTATTCAGCTTTTACCGGATCATGTAGCCAACCAAATTGCGGCAGGAGAAGTCGTGCAGAGACCCGCATCCATCGTAAAGGAACTTTTGGAAAATGCGATCGATGCAGAAGCTACCAAAATTGAGTTGATTATAAGGGATGCCGGAAAAAATCTGATCCAGGTGGTAGACAATGGCAAGGGAATGTCTGAAACCGATGCGAGAATGGCCTTTGAAAGACATGCCACTTCAAAGATCCGGGGAACGGAAGATATCTTCAGGATTGCCACTAAGGGATTCCGGGGGGAGGCACTGGCTTCCATTGCGGCAGTATCGCAGGTGGAATTGAGAACAAAACAGCCGGAAGCAACCATTGGGACGAATATCTATATTGAAGGCGGCGTGTTCCAGTTTCAGGATCCCGTACAGACGGCGGACGGGTCTAATTTCCTGGTAAAAAACGTATTCTATAACGTTCCGGCCCGAAGGAAATTCCTGAAAAACAATAACGTTGAATTCAGGCATGTGATCGATGAATTCCAAAGGGTGGCCCTGGCGCATGAGAACCTGGAGTTTTCCCTGTTTCATGATGACGATGCGGTATTCAGATTGCGTAAAGGGAGCCAGATGCAGCGGATCGTGGATATTTTCGGAAGAAAGCTGCAGCCGCAGCTGGTGCCCATCAAAGAAGATATCATCTGGTGTAAGCTTCACGGATTTGTAGCAAAACCTGAAGGCGCTAAAAAAACAAGAGGCGAGCAGTTTCTTTTTGTAAACGGAAGATATTTTAAAAGCGCCTATTTCAACAAGGCGGTACAGGAAGCTTTTGAAGGATTGCTCCTGCCGGGCTATTCTCCTACTTTTTTCCTTTTCCTGGACCTCGATCCCGAGAAAATCGATGTGAATATCCATCCGCAGAAAACGGAAGTTAAATTTGAAGACGAGCACCTGATTTTTGCCCTGCTTCGCTCTACGATCAAAAGAGCTCTGGGGATTTATAATGTTTCCCCAAGCCTGGATTTCGAAAGGGATCCGGAACTGGACAGCATGATGCAGAAGACCTTTCCGAGCAAAAGCAACGGTGGAGGAGGCGTATTGAAAATGCCGGAAATCATTGTAGACCGCGATTATAATCCTTTCCTGGAAGAACGGGAGATCACCCATACCGAAATCCATAACCTGACGGAAATGTACCAGCAGAATATTTCAACAGCGGAACCTTCAAAAATCAACCTGTTTGAGGATGAAGATTTTGACGAAGACCTGATGAGGCTGCCGAACGGCTACTGGCTTTTCAACAAAGGGGATAAAACCCTCATGCTGGATTTGGGAAGAATGCACAGGCTATGGGTCTCCGAAAACACAAAACCTTCAAAAAGAGGAGCTACGAACAGTCATTCCCTGCTTTTTTCTCTTGAATATCACATGAATGAAATCGAGAAATCGAAATATGACTCGATAAAAAAATACCTTCCGGAATTAGGGTTCGAAATGAGTGTGGCACATGAAAGCGTGCTTAGGATCGATGCCGTACCCGAAGGGCTGAAAGAGACCCAGGTGATGAAATTCCTGGAAAACCTTTTCGATATGCTGGAATATAAGTCGGAAGAAGAATTCATACAGCATTACCAGAACCAGTGGAGCAAGATGCAGTCCAAATCCAGGTTCGATTTCATATATAAAAAAGATGCGGAACAGCTGATCCGGGATTTTACAGCCCTTGGCTTCCCGGAATTTTTACCGGACGGGAAAAGATGTTTCTTCGAGGTTCCGTTTAATGATTTTAAGAATAAATTTTAGAAAATGTTTAATACGATACCTCCGATTACAAGAAATATAATTATTATAAACGTTGTCGTTTATGTAATATCCAATTTTCTTTTTCCACAATTATACAATACCTTTTCTGCTTTTTATCCATTTTCTCCGAATTTCAGATCTTGGCAGATTATTACCCACATGTTTATGCATGCCCAGATGGGAGATGGGATTGGCATTATGCATATTTTATTCAATATGTTCACTTTATTCAGCTTTGGGCCGATACTGGAACAGAGCTTAGGTGAAAAAAAATATCTTATCCTGTATTTTGTAAGTGGCTTAGGTGCTTTCTTTTTATTTAATCTCTGGAATTTTATTGAGATACAACAGATTATATCCGGACTTGAGGGATTAGGGTTAAATGTCTCTGAAATTTATGCTAAATCGGCAATTGATTATTCGGGAGATCTGAAAATCAGTGCAACAAGTGCAGAAGGACAAGCGCTCTCACAACAACTTTATATAGCTTTACGGACCCCTATGCTTGGTGCTTCAGGAGCGATATTCGGAGTTATAGCTGCTTTTGCCACCCTGTATCCGGAAGCAAAAATTGCCATTATGTTCATCCCGATTCCCGTAAAAGTAAAATATGTTCTGCCGGTCGTTATTATTGGCTCGATATATCTGGGAATTTCCGGAGATGCAGGAGGAGTTGCGCATCTTGCCCATGTCGGTGGAGCCATTGTCGGTTTTATCCTGGCAAAAATCTGGAAAAGGCATCTGTACCGGTTTAATTAGAATTCTATGAAAATTGTCCGGCTTATTCTCCTTCTGCTTCATATAGGCGTTTTCCTGCTTTTAACGGGAATGCTCCTCAATGTCTATATTGCTCCAAAGGTTTTTCCCTGGTTTAATTTACTTTCCCTTGCATTTCCTGGACTGATTTTCGGGTATGTCGCCCTCACGATATTTTGGATCATCTGCTGGAAAAAAAGAGCTTTCCTATTCTTTTTCCTGGGATTGCTGTTCTTTAATCCGGTATTGCGGTGGGTAAATTATTCTTCCGTAAAAAGTGAAGTGCCGGATCTGAAAGTTATGTCTTTCAATACGAGGACGGGAGGTAATGAAAGAAGCGAGGTAAAGGAATATTTAAAAAATTCGGGTGCGGATATTATTCTGCTTCAGGAAGATGAAGGGAAAGGATATGGAACCTTAGGCTATGAAACCGCAACTTTTGGAAACATCACCATTCTGTCAAAATATAAGATTATTGACAGACAGTTTATTAAGATCAATAATAAGCTGATCGATGATCCGGCCCTGCAGGTTGATGTGGAAATCAAAGGGAAGAGATACCGGTTCATCAGTGTCCACCTGCAGTCTTTCGGGTTTGTAAAAAAAATGGTCAGGCTTAACGGTGATAATGAAGAAGACGAAAAAAAAGTAAAGAATATCGTAAAAAAACTGATCCCTACGTTTAAAATGCATCAGGAACAAGTGGATATCATTAAAGAAGAGGTAGAAAATTCACCTTATCCGGTTATCCTGACGGGTGATTTCAACTCCGTTCCCAATTCTTACGAATATTATCATATTTCCGAAGTGTTGCAGGATGCCTTTGTAGCTGCAGGACGGGGGAGTGGCACCAGCTTTCATGACTATAAATTCCCAATCAGGATCGATTATATTTTTACCTCAAAATCAATTAAAGCACTCAGTTACAAAGTTGACCGTTCAACAGGGGTTTCCGATCATTTCCCGGTGATAGCAACCTTCAGTCTTAAAAACTGATCATAAAAACCGTTAAAGTTTTGGCCATGGTAAGATTTTTGCTGAAATTGCCGCGGTACCTTATCCTGTTTTTATGAAACTGAGCCAGCTATTGTTATTTGCCCATATTACCGTTGCTGTTTTGCTGCTGTGTACCTTAGGGAATGCATGGGTGCCACCTAACCTGTTAAGTGTTCTTAATCTCCTTTCTTTAGGATTTCCCTATTTAATTTCGCTCCACCTTATTTTTACCCTATTCTGGATCGTCAGAAAAAAGAAATTCGCCATTGCTTTCGTGCTGGGAACATTTCTATTTTATAATCCGATCAGGAGGTGGATCAATTTCACCCCGAAAACGGAAAATGTAAAGTCGGTAAGAGACATCAAGGTCATTACTTTCAATGTGAAATACGGGGAATCGGGCTGGGAAAAAGTAAAGAAATACATTATGGATCAGGATGCGGATATCATTCTCGTGCAGGAAAAAGATACCAACCGCGCTTTGAAAAAAGATATGGTAAAATATCCGTCCGTTATTCTGAAAACAAAACATAACATCGTAAGACAGGAAGAGCTGATTACCGATAAATCCAGAGGAAATTCCTTTTATGCCGATGTAGATATCAACGGAAAAATTATCAGGATCATCAATGTCTATCTTGAACCCTTCCGTTTACACAAATCCATGCTTAAATTTGACGGCTTTGCAAAAGAAGGAAATAAAATAAATACCCTTCTCTCCCATATGACCCCGACCTTTAAAGCGCATGAAGATCAAATTAAAAAAATAAGGAAAGCAGTAGACCTTTCGCCATATCCTGTGATTCTGGCAGGTGACTTCAATTCCGTTCCGAATTCCTATGAATATTACAATCTGGGGAAAGATCTTCAGGATGCTTTTTTAGCAGCAGGAAACGGTAATTCCTCCAGTTTTCATGACTATAAGGTGCCATTGAGGATCGATTACATTTTCAGTTCGAAATCCATCATTCCTTTAAGCTATAAAGTGGATAATTCGGTACAATTATCGGATCATTATCCTGTAATTGCGGAATTTCTGTTAAATTAGTTCCCATGAAATATTTATTTTTTTCCGCTTTTGTTTTTTCCGCTTTATCGGTATCCTGTTCCAGGAAAGAACCGGCCGACCTGTACCCTGCAGACAGTCCCATAGCGGATTATGATACGGCAGCCATCGATTCTTTTTCCAATGGAGCCACTTCAGTCGATGTGGTAAGAAAGATACAAATGTCTTCAAAGAAATACCAGGATTCCGTGAAAGAAGCATTAAAACTTCAGGAGCAGGAAAAGAAACTGAAGGAAGATTTGGAAAAAGAAAATAAGAAAAAAGCGGAAGAAGAAAAGAAAACGGAGGAAAAGAATAAGGTTAAAACTGCTGAAACCCAAACCGGCGAAGCAAAGACAGAATAATCACACAGAATACATTTTAAAAATTTCAATACGTATGAAAAAAATCATTTTATCAGGATTTATGATCGCTGCAGTGGCTGTATCATGTACAAAATCGACAAAGACGGAAAAGGTGGAAAACGCTGATGGTACCGTAACCACTACCACAACCACTGAAACAGGAGTTGGTGTAGATACCGCAAAGATTAACCGGGCAAAAGAAAATACCCAGGCAAAAATTGATGAAACCGGAAAGAAAATCGATAATGCTGCGGAAGAAGCAAAAAATAAAATTGACGCTACTGCAGATAAGGCGAAAGAGGATCTCCACAAAGCAGGCCAGGATGTGAAAGATGCCGCAGCCAAAGGGGCCTCGAAAGTAGAAGAGGGAGCCAGAAAGCTGAAAGAAGATTTAAAAAAATAACATTAAAGAAAAACCGCAGATTTCCTGCGGTTTATTTTTATCTGTTAAGCTCCAGCAGAGGATCGATATACTCTCTGTCATTGCTCAGCCTCGGGACCTTATTCTGGCCGCCAAGCTTTCCTTTGGATTCCAGCCAGCAGTAGAAAAGATTTGGCTTGGCAATATGTACGATAGGCCGTTTCAGTGTAATATTGTTATAGCGTTTTGCCTCATAATCCGAATTGATGGATTTCAGATAGCTGTCAAAAATATCCGTAAAACGGTCCAGGTCATCCGGTTTTTTACAGAACTCAAAAATCCATTCGTGGGCACCGCTTTCATTTTCCCTCATGAACACAGGGGCTCCTGTAAAGTCGGAAACAGCGGCATTGGTTTCCTCACAGGCTTTCGTAAGGGCAGATTCTACGTTTGTGATCATCAGCTCTTCCCCGAAGGCATTGATATAGTGTTTCGTACGGCCCGTAATTTTGATTCTGAATGGGTTGGTGGAAGTAAACATAACGGTATCGCCAATCAGGTATCTCCATAAGCCGCCGTTGGTGGTAATAACCATCGCATAGTTTTTTCCTACTTCAGCATCCTCAATGCTGATGACTTTCGGATTTGAAGAGTGGAACTGGTCCATGGGGATGAATTCATAGAAAATGCCGTAATCCAGCATCAGAAGCATTTCGTCACTGTTGGACCGGTCCTGGATCCCGAAGAAGCCTTCCGAAGCATTATAAATCTCGTAATAATTGATGTTTTTCCCGATGATCTGCCTGTACTGTTCCCGGTAAGGCTTAAAGCTGATCCCGCCGTGAAAGAAAACTTCCAGATTCGGCCAGAGTTCCGAAATATTGTTAAATTCCGTTTCCTTTAATACCCGCTGAAGAAGCACCATCATCCAGCTGGGTACCCCGAGAATACTTCCTACGTCTTCATTTTTCACTTCAGAAGTAATGGCTTTGAGCTTGCTTTCCCATTCTCCCATCAGGGAAACCTTTTTGCTCGGCGTGGTCGTTACTTCTACCCAGAACGGAAGATTGTCGATCAGGATGGCCGAGAGATCACCGAATTTGGTGTTAAAATCAGCGTAAAGTTCGGAACTGCCGCCCAGGCGTAAGTTTTTATAATTGAACAGCTGATTTTCAGGATGATTATTGGCATAAATGGAAACCATGTCCTTTCCGGCTTTCATGTGGCAGTATTCCAGGCTTTCCGCCGAAATCGGGATAAACTTGCTTTTGGCATTGGTGGTTCCGGAAGATTTGGCGAAATGCTTGATGTAGCCGGGCCAGCTCACATCTTTCTGCCCCTGTCTTGCTTTTTCAATGTAAGGTTCCATTTCTTCGTAAGTAACAACCGGAACTTTGTTCTTAAAGTCCTGATAGCTCGAAATGGAATTAAAACCGTATTTCCTGCCATACTCCGTATCTTCGGCATGAAACAGCTGGGAAAATAAAATACCCTTCTGTGTTTCAATGGGATGATCCATGAAATTCTGAATCTGATCGATCCGCTGGCGGATAAACCAATTGACCACTGTATTGAAAAGTGCTTTCGTTGCCATTCCAACAAATATAATAATAATTGGATTTTCCCGGAACTTTTTCCAAGGTAAAAATGTAAATTTTATAGTGTTTAAATGTATATTTAATCGGGATTAAATACCACTGTAAATAATTGTGGAGGGTAATTGTTTATCAATAGATTAAATGAATTTCTGGAAATAAAAAACCGCTGCAAATTTTGCAGCGGTTTCGATATTTAAAGTTTCGTTCTTAGCAGTACTCGTCATAAGCAGCCTGAAGGTTTGCAGCGATGGCTCCTGCAGGGTTTCCTTCGATGTGATGTCTTTCCAGCATGTGAACCAGTTCACCGTCTTTGAAAAGCGCTACACAGGGAGAGCTTGGAGGAAACGGCGCCAAATGCTTTCTCGCTTCCGTTACAGCTTCCGTATCGAAACCTGCGAAAACAGTTGTTAAATGGTCCGGTTTCTTATCTCCTGTCAAAGAATATACAACACCCGGTCTTGCCGCTCCCGCTGCACATCCGCAAACGGAGTTGATCACCAAAAGGGTAGTTCCCGACTGTTTTAATGCTTCTTCTACCTGAACCGGTGTGGTCAGATCCTCAAAGCCTTTATCTGTAAGTTCAGCCTTCATCGGCATTACTAAATCTTGTGGATACATATTTTTGTTTTTTGTAAGATACAAATTTAAGGAATTCCCCGCTTTTCATCAATATATAAAAACTATTAGTGTTTTTGTTAAATAAAATGTATTGTATATTAATTATTTAACAGTATTTGATTTTTTGTAAATTTAATTTGTTAATTAACTTAAAATATTGCTAAATTTGAAATGATTCTAAAAACAATGGGCATGAAAACAATGTCTACCATTTCCCTCGGTTTTATTTAAATGATCTATTCTGAAAGATAATGGTGTCATTAAATGAAATCTGAACACAAAATGAAGCCCGGAAGTTAAAATTCCCGGGCTTCTTTAATCAAATCGATATGCAAAGGTTGAATATCCAACAATAAATAAAATTAGTAAATGATGAATCGTTATCGGCCATCATTTATTAATCATAGTTAAGAAAGCAGCTTTTTTGCCATCTCGGATATGCTTTTGCCATCCGATTTTCCGGCTAAAGATTTTGATGCCACTCCCATTACTTTTCCTAAATCTTTTATGGATCCAGCGCCGGTTTCAGCGATAATATTTTTCATTTCGGCTTCCAGCTCTTCTGCGGAAAGCTGCTTTGGCAGGAACTGCTCAATGATTTTCATCTGCGCTTCCTCCACTTCGGCAAGGTCGTTTCTTCCCTGTGCAGAAAACTGCTCACAGGAATCCTTTCGCTGCTTTACCATTCTCTGAAGGATGGCGATTTCCTGCTCTGCCGAAACTTCAGCACCTGGTGTTTCCGTTTTCAACAGTTGGATCTGGGATTTTACAGCACGCAAAGAATCCAAAGCCACTTTATCTTTGGCTCTCATGGCTGTTTTTATAGCTTCGTTTATGGTATTTTCTAAACTCATGATTTTAATTTAACAATGTATCAATGTAACAGTTTATCAATAAGCATCAATAAAGTAATTGTTACATTGGTACATTTCTACATTGTTATATTTTTTAGTCTACGTCTTTATTCAAAAACCGGTTTTCTCTGATCTGTATGTTTCCGTTGTTATCAGACAGGTAGGTGTTGATATTCTGCTCTGAAGCATTGGATCCTTCAATCGAGATGTTTTTTCTCTTGAATGCGGGAACCGATTCAAATTCGCTGGAGCTGTCGAAACTCTGGTAGCGTGAGTTGAACTCTTTCAGTTTATTTCTTCGCTCCATAACCCTTTCTTGGTCAACGGTTTTGTTGACGAAGGTAAATTCTTCTTCGGCCGGCTTCGGAGCCGAAGTTTCCGCCTTGTTTTCAACCACGGGCTCTTCTTTCAGGTGCTGGAAAAAATGTTCCACCTTCTGAAGAGGTTCTTCCGTAAGCTGGTTCACTTCTGCTGAATTGGTAAATTCGGCTTTTGGCTGGCCATAGTCGGATTTAGAATCGTTCTTCGGTTCGTTCACAAAAAAGCTGAATTCCACCGGCTTATCCTCAGCATAAGAATGGCTGGTAGAATGGCCTGGCTGAGGTTCGTCCTTCTTGCTGTCGAAATCAAAAGTAAAAGATTCGATTTCCAGATCATTCGGATCTTCGGTTTCGTCATCTACGGAAAACAGGCTGAAAGATTCCTGTTTTTCTTCCTCTCTCCATTGATGATCAGAAGGGTCCGTATCTTCCTCTTTATCAAAGAATTTTATTTCGGTTCTAGTCTCTTCGTTGCCAATAGTCATTTTTTTTTCAGTAGCAGTGCTTCCGAATTGCGGCATATCGCCATCTTCGTCATCCAGTCTGAAAAGATTTTTCCCGCCAAAATCATAGCTATGATCTGAAGCTCTTTCATCTCTTGTCTTAAAAGGCGATTCTTTCGGGGCTTCCAGGCTGTCGTTCAGGCTGATTTTAATTTTTTCAGTCGGCCCTGCAAATTTCTTGTTGTCATTTGAAAAACCTGTGGCAATAACAAGAACACTTACGGAATCTCCGAGTTCTTCGTCAGCACCCACCCCGAAAATAATATCGGCGGTGTGTCCGGCTTCTTTCTGGATATGATCCATGATGACCCCGATTTCGTCCATCGTTACTTCTTCCGCACCGCTTCTGATAAGCAAAAGTACGTTTTTGGCTCCTGTGATCTTGTTGTCGTTCAGCAATGGGGAATCCAGCGCCTTTCTTACCGCTTCTTCGGCTTTGTTTTCACCGGAAGCAATTCCGGTAGACATCAATGCCGTTCCTGAATTCTGCAATACAGATTTAGCATCTCTAAAGTCAATGTTTACATCAAAGTAACCGGTAATTACTTCCGCCATTCCTTTGGCGGCGTTCGTCAATACCTCATCGGCTTTGGAGAATCCCTGCTTGAATCCAAGGTTTCCGAATTGCTGTCTTAATTTATCGTTATTGATGACAATTAAAGAGTCAACATTATTTCTTAATTTATCAAGGCCGTTTTCAGCCTGTTCCAGCCTTCTTTTACCTTCAAAGCTGAAAGGAACGGTTACGATTCCTACTGTCAGAATACCCATGTCTTTGGCTACCTTGGCAATCACGGGAGCAGCACCGGTTCCGGTACCACCGCCCATTCCGGCTGTGATGAATACCATTTTGGTATTCTGGCCCATGGCCGCTTTGATGTCTTCAATGCTTTCGATAGCAGATTTTTCCCCTACTTCAGGGTCTGCACCGGCGCCGAGGCCTTCTGTAATGGTGGTTCCCAACTGTACTTTGTTGGCCACCGGGTTATTATCTAAAGTCTGTGCATCCGTATTACATATCACGAAATCTACTCCATGAATCCCCTTCTCGTACATGTGCTTGAGTGCATTGTTTCCACCGCCTCCTACACCGATAACCTTGATGATCGACGAATTTCCCTTTGGCAAATCAAACGAAAACCCCTGTGTACCTATATTTTCCATAACTTTTCTTTTTAATAATTAATAATCGATTCATGATAATTGAGGCATCATTCACATCTTATCACTTGTCATTTATAATTTACTCTACTTCCTCAAAAAATTTTTTCACCTTTTCCATCAGCGACTGCCCGAAAGTCAGTTTTGCAGCTCTTTTCTGCTGCTGTTCATTCACGGTTTCCACCGGCTGCACAGCCTCCGGCTGCTGTACCTGCTGCACCGTTTCTGAAGGAACAGCTACCGTATCTGCTTTAGGCTGCGGCTGAATTTCCTCTTCCACAGGCTGTTGCGCTTCAGCATTCTGCTTTTTGTCGCGGATTTTCAGGCTTTCCATCAATAACCCGATCGAAGTAGCAAATTCCGGGCCTTTAAGATACTGATTTTTATCATTCGCCACATACTCATTGGCAAAACCTATACGGCTGTCGAAACCGGTGGTGTAATTGGCGAGCTGTCGAAGATGCTTCAGATTGGATCCGCCCCCTGTCAGCACGATTCCTGCAATCAGTTTTTTCTTCTGCTCAAAGGCACCGTAGGCTTTCAGTTCGGTATTTACCATCTCCAGGATTTCTTCTACCCGGGCATTGATGATCTGTGCCAGGGTTTTCAAGGAAATTTCTTTATCCGGTCTTCCGTGAAGCCCCGGAATGGTAACATAGGTACTGTCTTTTTCCAGTTCAGGAACCGCGGAACCGAATTTCACTTTCAGTTGCTCGGCATGCTTTTCGATGATGGAGCATCCTTCTTTGATGTCTTCCGTAATGATACCGCCGCCGTAAGGGATCACACAGGTGTGACGGATAATGTTGTCTTTAAATATGGCAATATCCGTTGTTCCGCCACCGATATCTACGATGGCCACACCGGCTTCTTTTTCTTCTTTCGTAAGAACTGCTTCTGAAGAGGCGAGGGGTTCAAGGGTAAGGGCCTCCATTTCCAGCCCGGCTTCACGAACGCACCGTGCAATATTGCGGATGCTTCCCATCTGCCCGACTACCACATGGAAATTGGCTTCCAAGCGTTTGCCGTGCATTCCTACGGGCTCCTGAATTTCACCCTCGGAATCCACTTTATATTCCTGGGGAAGAACATGGATAATTTCTTCGCCGGGAAGCATAACCAGCTTCTTCACCTGGTCTTTTAATGCTTCAATATCGTCATCTGTAATAAACTTGTCGGGGTGCTCACGCATAATATAATCCGAATGCTGCAGGGAACGAATGTGTTTTCCTGCAATTCCCACCGTTACTTTACGGATCGGAACGCCTGCACTGGATTGTGCTTCTAACACCGCAGCCTTAATTGAATTAATGGTCTGCGAAATATTATTCACAATACCTTTGTGAACCCCAAGACTTTTCGCCTTTCCTACACCGAGAACTTCTATTTTCCCGTGTGCATTCCTCCTTCCTACAATCGCGACAATTTTTGTTGTCCCGATGTCCAGACCTACTGAATACTCTTGATTTTCCATTTTATATCGATTTGATTTTTTACTCTATTTTAACGGTTGCCTTTTTCTTAGGCTTTGCAGCCGTAGGTTTTTGTTCTGTTTTTTTTGTTTTTTGCGGCTTGGTTACCGTTTTCTTCTTTATGCTTTCCTTAGGCTTTGCCTGAGTAGAGCTGATTTTATTCTCTGTTAATTTGGGTTGAGCGCCCGTCTTTTTTACGGCAGCTACGGGTGCTTTGGCCAGTTCTTTATTCCCGGCCTGAAGGACACTGTCGTTTTCCTTAAAATAAGGATTCAGCGTGGTCACAATCTGGTTCTGGTATTTTACGGAAACCCGGCTGTATTTTTCGGGATCCTGATATACTAGGTATTTTTCAACAAAGGTTTTAAAGCCTTTCACTTTAAAATCGATATTGTCCAGATCGCCGATTTCCACTTTGTAATTGCTTTCGCTGGTCAGCAGATTATAGTTGCCGTTCCGGTCTTTGGATATTCCGATGAAGTATTTTCTGCTGAAATCATCTTTATCGATTTTCTCCACCAGCTCAGCCAGTTTTTGATATTCATCCTTATTTACGTTTCCGGTCACCAGCATGCATGGATGCGAATAGGTTTTCGAGATTGGGAATTCAATTCCTTTTTCATCGACGTAAAAATCGCGGCCTTCTTTATTCAGCCTGAATACCGGAACCCTCTGCTTGATGTCGAGGTTCAGTTTTCCGTTCAGATTCAGATAGACATTGGCGCTGTCTACCGCAGGAAGGTTATTGATCTTCTTTTCCAATGCCGGAATATCCAGGTCGCCTACTTCTCCGGAAGGATTTTCCTTCTTTACAATCTCACGGATGTCTTTCTCATCGACGAAATACACCGGTGTTTTTTCATTCATTTTTACAGAAATCTGCTTATCCGTAATCTTCTGACCGCTGAATTTCTTTAACGAAAAACTCAGCAGGAACCCAAGAATGATTACGGTAATGGCAATTTTTAATATTCTGTATTTATTTTTCATTTATTTTTTCTGAACACGAAGTTCACGAAGCTTTTTCTTTTTTTGTTTCACCAAGCCGCTTCGCTTATAAAAGCTAACAGCTATTTTACATATCCGTTTATTATTCTGTTAATTCCGTTCTTAAAAAGTTTAGAATTAAAATTTAATAACAAGCCTAATTTATAATTTCCCAATTTTAAATAATTTAAAAGTTGGGCATTATGGTAATTGTCAAGACTTTCCTGCGCTTTAATTTCTACTACCACTTTGTTTTCAACTAATAAGTCGATTTTAAAGGCATTCAATACTTTTAGATTTTCATATTGTATTGAAAGAAATTTTTGCCTCTCAACAAATAATCCTCTGTTTAATAGTTCATATTCAAGACACTGCTCATAAACCGTTTCATATAATCCCTGTCCCAGACTTCTATGAACTTTTAAACCTGCATCAACAATAATTTTCGCAATTTCATTTTCATTCATTTGTGTGTTTTATAATTTCATTTTACAATGCTCTTCTCTTATAAGCGAAGCGGCTTTGTGAAACGATTCTTGCCTATCTCTGTGCGCTTTGTGTTCCATTCATCCACTCACAAATAGGATCGTAAAGGGTATCGATGTTTCCTGCGCCTACGGTGAGAAGGATGTCGAAATCTTTTTCTTTTATCTTTTGGAAGGCTTCCCCTAAGGCTGAAACTTCCTTTTTATCTAAAGTTACTTTTTTTAACAACCAATCGGAAGTAATTTCTGCAAAATTTTCCTGAAGTTCTCTTGCCGGGTAGATATCCAGTAAAATTAATTCGTCCGCTCGACTCAGGCTTTCGGCAAATCCGTCGGCAAAATCACGTGTTCTGCTGAACAGGTGCGGCTGGAAGACCACCAATAATTTCTTATCAGGGTAAAACGTCCGGATCGAACCCATTACAGCATTGATCTCCGTCGGATGATGAGCATAATCATCGATGTAAATTTTACCGTTCGGATACCGGTGTTTGGTGTATCTTCTTTTAATTCCTTTGAAATTGGCAATCGCTTTTTTCAGGGTCTCGAAATCCACGCCTAAGTTGTGGAGAATTGCCAGGGCTACCGTTGCATTTTCTACATTGTGGATGCCCGGCGTTTCCCAGATGAAATCCTTTACGGTTTCAGCAGGGGTATGGAAGTCAAAATAGATTTTGTCTCCCTCCATCCTCAGGTTGTCCGAATAGTAATCGGCTTCTTCGTTTACGGCATAAGTTAGCGACGGTCTTCCGATTTCGATTCCTTTTCTTACAAACAGTTGCTTGTCGTCCGGAACCAGGGCTGCAAATTGCCTGAAGCCTTCTTCGATGGTATTTTTATCGCCGTAAATATCCAGGTGGTCTGCATCGGTAGAGGTGATGACCGCCCAATCCGGTGAAAGATTCAGGAAACTTCGGTCGTATTCATCAGCTTCCACCACAGAGTACTGAGCGCCGTTGTACAGGAAATTCGATTTGAAATTTTCGGAAATTCCGCCCAGGAAGCATGAAAAAGGCAGATCGGCTTCTTTACACAGATGGGAAACAAGGGTAGACGTCGTTGTTTTTCCGTGGGTCCCGGCAACGGCGATACAATCGGTGTTTTCCGTGATCAACCCTAATACTTTGGCCCTTTTTAAGACTTCAAACTGATGACCGTTAAAATAATCCAAAATCCCCAAAACCTTAATGGCGGGTGTATAAATCACCAATGTATCTTCTTTATGAAGCGAGGTAATTTTTTCGTCAATAACATCTTCAAAAACAATATCGATTCCTTCGGCCATCAGCGTCTGCGTCAATTTGGTTGGGGTCTTGTCGTAGCCCAAAACTTTTTTGCCCGAAGCATGGAAATACCGTGCCAGCGCACTCATCCCGATACCCCCGATTCCAACGAAGTAAAAATTCTGATATGTATTTAAATTGTTCATTGTATAAAATCCTTACGGGATCTAAATATTTATTATGTTAGAAATCTCGTCTACGATCTCTTTTGCGGCGTTGGGCTTGGCAAAATATTTAATGTTTTCCGACATTTCTTTTCTTATATTTTCATTTTTACAGATTTCTGAAAGCGTATTCCAGAACTGGTCTTTCATTTCGGTATCTTTCACCATCCGGGCGGCATTTTTTTCCACCAGGGTCATCGCATTTTTGGTCTGATGATCTTCCGCTGCAAACGGGAAAGGAACCAGCAAAACCGGCTTCTGTGCTACGGCCAGTTCGGAAATAGCAATGGCACCCGCACGGGAAACGATTACATCCGCTGCGGAATAGGCGGTTTCCATATCCTTAATAAATTCTTTCAGCTGGATGGAAGGTGGGAGCCGGAGGCTGGAAGACAGTTCGCTGTAGTCCAGTTTCCCGGTCTGCCAGATCAGCTGGTAGCCTTTTTCTTTTAGGTCTTCCAGATTGTCTTTCCACCCGTTGTTTAAAGTTCTCGAACCCAGAGATCCTCCGACCGATAAAATAGTCAGTTTATCTTTGGCAAGTCCCATTTTCTCTTTAGCAAGAATAGTATCCTGCATTCCCGAAACAATATTTTCACGGATCGGGTTACCGAGGAACTTAATTTTTTCAGCAGGGAAGCCTTCCACTTTAGGATAGGCAGTAAATACGGCTTTTGCTTTTTTGCTTAAAATCTTATTCGTTACGCCGGCGTGGGCATTCTGCTCCTGAATAAAAATCGGGATCCCCAACTTGCTGGCTTCATATAAGGCTGGTCCGCTTGCAAAACCTCCGGTTCCGATGGCAAAATCAGGATTGAAATTTTTAATGATCTTTTTTGATCTGGACAGGCTTTTTAAAATCTTAAATGGCAGGCCTAAATTCGACAGCATATTGCCTCGGTTGATGCCGGCAATATCGATTCCTTCAATATTATAACCAGCCTGTGGAACCTTTTCCATTTCCATCTTACCGTTCGCTCCGATAAACAGAAACTCGGCATCCGGATATCTTCTCCTGATCTCATCGGCAATAGCAATGGCCGGAAAGATATGTCCTCCCGTTCCTCCTCCCGATAATAAAATACGGAGGGTTTTTGGCTGCTGGCTATTGGCTGAATGATTGTCCATTAATTAATCAAAAATTTATTTATTCAATTTTGATAGGATTTTATCCTATCCTTTGTTAAATCGTTCCTTTGGAACTTTTATGCTATATCGTTTATTTCTGCGACACTTTGTTTTTTACCCATTCCTTCTTCATCGTAGATCTGTATCCTGGAGCTGATGTTTAATATAATCCCCAGCTGCAGATACGTCACCAGCATTGAAGTTCCTCCGTAACTGATGAGGGGCAGCGGTTGTCCGGTAACGGGGATCAGGTTGACGGCAACGGCGATATTCACCGAAAGCTGTACAAAAATCATAACCCCCAGGCTGAGTACCAGCAGCGATCCGAAAAATGCGGGCATCTTGCTGGCGATCATCACAATACGGATGATCATAATTAAATACAGGCTGACTAAAAATGCAGCTCCGATCACCCCGTATTCTTCCACAATGACTGCGAAGATAAAATCGGAAGCAGACTGGGGAAGCATTTGTTTTAAAGCACTTTTTCCGGGACCCATTCCGGTAATTCCTCCGTGAACGATGGCGGCTTTAGCCTGCATCACCTGGTAATTTTTGGCTTTTACGCTTTCATCATCTACATCAGCACTTTTAGCTTTGCTTGAGGTAAATGTTTCGATCCGGCTCATCCAGGTATGTACACGGTTTCCGCCGATGAGGTTCGTATTCAAAGCGATCACTAAAAATAATACGATAGCGATGAATGAAGCAGAGATAAATCCGGCAATGTATTTCCAGTGCAGCTGTCCGATGACGAGCACCACTACGGAAACCATCAGGATCATTAAGGCGGTGGAACCATTATCTTTCGCTACCAGTACAAAAACGAGGAGGATCGGCCCGAAAATGTACATGATATTTTCGATAGGAAGCCTTTCGCGGGTGATTTTCTTGGTTAAATACCGGCACAGGTAAATAATCAACATCAGGAAAGCGAAGGAGGAAGGCTGGAAGGAAATCGGTGTTCCCGGGATTTTCAGCCACCGGGAGGCACTCGCTCCGTCGATGGTCTGCCCGGTGAACATGGTAACGATCAGTAGCACCACCATTAAACCAAGCAGAATGCTGCTGAGCTTCCCGATGTATTCGTACTTGATCATTCCGACCACTCTCATGATTCCCAGTCCCAGAACTACAAAGAACATATGTTTGATCACGTGACCGGTCGTGGTCCCGTTATTCACAATATATTCAAGATTCGAACTTGCGGAATATACAGGGAAAATAGAGAAGATGGAGATCACAAGAATGACCATCCAAAGTACTTTATCGCCCTTTAGAAATTCAAATCTGTTTTCTGTGTCCTGTCCGTTCATATCTGGTGTTCGCTATTGATGATTAGCGGATTTCTTTTAATACCTCATTTTTAAACTGACGGCCTCTGTCTTCATAGCTTTTAAATAAATCAAAGCTTGCGCAGCATGGAGATAATAAAACCGTATCGCCTTTTTGGGCAAGGGATTTTGAAATTTCTACTGCTTTTTCCATGCTTGAGGTGTCGTAAATAAATTCTTTCTTGTCCTTAAAGAAGTTAATGATCTTATCGTTATCAATTCCCAGGCAGACAATCGCCTTTACTTTTCTTTTAACTAACTCTTCTATTTCGGTATAGTCGTTTCCTTTATCCACGCCTCCGACAATCCAAACGGTCGGGGTTTTCATACTTTCCAGTGCATAATATGTGGCATTTACATTAGTGGCCTTGCTGTCGTTGATGTATTTTACCCCATCGATTTCCGTTACTAACTCCAATCTATGTTCTACGGCCTGAAAGGTCATTAATGAATTCCTGATGCTGTCATTATTGATCTCCAGTATTTTACCCGCAATGGATGCAGCCAGGCTGTTCGCCACATTATGAGTTCCTAAAAGCGACAATTCATCAATTTTCATGGAAAAATCGTCTTTCAGTTTTACCTCTATCTTATCTTCATCAATGAAACCTCCTTCAGCCAGGTGTTCTTTGGTGGAAAAAGGAATCATTTTAGCTTTTATCTCTAATTTTTCGAGAATATTTTTGCTCATTTCATCATCTTTGTTGTAGATGAAAAAATTGTCATTCTCCTGGTTTTCAGCAATCCTGAACTTGGCCAGTGCATATTCCTCATAGTTGTAATTGTATTGGTCCAGGTGATCCTGAGACAAATTCAGCAACAAAGAAATATACGGTCTGAAATTCTGAATATCATCCAGCTGGAAGGAACTTACTTCCAGAACATAATATTCATGGTTTTCGTCGGCTACCTGTCTGGCAAAGCTGTATCCGATATTTCCGCCCAGGCCTACATTTAATCCGTCGTTTTTCAGGATGTAATAGATCAGGGATGTGGTGGTTGTTTTTCCATTGCTTCCGGTGATGGCGATGATCTTGGCGTCGGTAAATTCCGACGCAAATTCGATCTCTGAGGAAAGCCTGATGCCTTTCTCCTGAATCTTTTGGATCATGTCAGCTTTTTTCGGAATGCCCGGACTCTTTACGATCCAGTCGGCATCCAGAATTCTTTCTTCATCATGGCTTCCTTCTTCAAATTCAATTTCGTTATCCGTCAGGAACTGTCTGTAATTGTCTTTGATGGCACCTTTGTCCGAAAGAAAGACTTCCATGCCTTTCTTTTTCGCCAGATAGGCAGCTCCGCAACCGCTTTCCCCTCCTCCTAAAACAACTATTTTCATATCATTTTGATTTAATGACCGAATGATTCAATGTTTTAAATAATCCGGTTTTTAAATTAATTTTTATCTCATTTTCAGGGTAATCAGGCAGACAATCGCCAACATTACACCGATAATAATCATTCTGTTTACTATTTTGCTTTCATGAAAACCTCCCTTCTGGTAATGGTGATGCAAAGGGGACATTCTGAAGAGCCTGTTGTTCTGGGCATATTCCAGCCCGAATTTTCTTTTTCTATATTTAAAGACGACCACCTGCAGCATTACGGAAATATTTTCAATCAGGAAAATTCCGCACAACACCGGGATCATCAGTTCTTTTCTTAAAATAATCGCCAATACGGCAATTACGCCGCCGATCATCAGACTTCCCGTATCGCCCATAAAAACCTGGGCGGGATAGGTGTTGTACCAGAAAAATCCGATCACGGCTCCTACCATAGCGACTACAAAAATGGTGGTTTCCCCCATATTCGGGAGGAACATGATGTTGAGGTAATCCGCAAAAATGATGTTTCCGGAAAGGTAGGCGAATAAGCCGAGGGTAAGGAGAATCACCGTGCTGGTTCCTGCGGCAAGACCGTCGATCCCGTCGGTGATATTGGCTCCGTTTGAAACGGCTGTTACAATAAAGATCACGATCGGGATAAAAACAATCCAGGCCCATTCGTGGGCATCTTTATCATTCATCCAAAAGAGCATTCCGCTGTAATCGAACTCATTGTTTTTGGCAAAAGGAACGGTAGATACCGCAATTTTTTCAGTGGGCATAAAGTTCTGTTCTACATTGTTCCTGTTTACGACTTTAGCATCCGAATATTTTCTTTTTACCGTAATGTCGGGATGGAAATACATGGTCACGCCGACGATCATTCCTAAACCGACCTGCCCGACGATCTTAAATTTACCGCTCAGGCCGTCTTTATTTTTCTTTATTTTCTTCAAATAATCGTCCAGGAAACCGATGGCTCCCATCCATATGACTGACACAATCAGAAGAACAATGTAGACATTGGTAATTCTGGTAAAGAGCAGCACGGGAATAAGGGTTGCCAGAATGATAATCAATCCTCCCATAGTCGGGGTCCCTTCTTTCTGCTTCTGTCCGTCCAATCCAAGATCACGGACCAGCTCACCCATCTGTTTTGCCCGCAGGTAATTGATGATCCTTTTACCGAAAACCAAAGCGATGGTCAGAGAAAACAGAACCGCCATCCCGGCGCGGAACGAGATGTATCTAAGCAGTCCCATTCCCGGAACATGGATGCCGTGGTGGGTTAAATATTCATATAAATAATACAACATGGGTTCTTCTAGTTTAATTTTTTAACAAGTTTTTATCTAATTTATTTACTCATTAATTTCCACAGCTCATTGATGGTTTCCTTATCATCAAAATGATGCTTTACACCATTGATTTCCTGATAGTTTTCATGTCCTTTTCCGGCTACGAGAACGATATCCTTCGGTTCTGCAAACTTAATCGCCATCTTGATCGCTTCCTTCCGGTCGGGAATAGAGGTGTATTTGCTGAAGTGCTGCGGTTCAACGCCCGCTTCGATTTCTTTGATAATGGCTGCCGGATCTTCCGTTCTTGGATTATCCGAAGTTATAATGGCCAATGTGGATTTTTTAGTGGCAATATTTCCCATTTCAGGTCTTTTGGTATGATCCCTGTCGCCGCCGCAACCGAAAACCGTGATTAACCTTTCATTTTTTGTACGGATATCGTTGATGCTGTCCAGAATATTTTCCAGGGCATCCGGTGTATGAGCATAATCGACGATGAAAAAGATTCCACCATCGGATTTAAAGGTTTCGAATCTTCCGGAAACCCTTTTCAGCTGACTGATCGCCTGAAGGATTTCTTCCTGCTCAAAGCCAAGTTCAGAGGCAATACCGAATACCAGTAGTAAATTGTATACATTAAATTTCCCGGTAAGGGTGGTCCAGAATTCTTTTCCATTGAAATTCAGCAGCATTCCGTTAAAATCCACTTCCAGCAGTTTCCCGTGATAATCGGCCATGGTTTTCAGGGCATAAGACTTTTTAGCAGCCTTTGTATTCTGAAGCATGACGTTTCCGTTTTTATCATCAACATTGGTGATGGCAGTAGCGGTGCTGCTTAATCCGTCAAAAAATCTCTTTTTCGTTTTTAAATATTCTTCAAATGTTTTATGATAATCCAGATGGTCGTGGGTCAGGTTCGTGAAACCGGCTATTGAAAAATGAAGCCCTTCAATTCTGTTTTGGGCGATGCCGTGTGAGCTGACTTCCATAAAAGCGAATTCACAGCCTTCTTCCACAGCTTCGGCAAGGATTTTATTGATGGTAATGACATCCGGCGTCGTATGGGTTGCAGGAATCACCTGATCGGCAATTCTGATTTCAACCGTAGACAATAAAGCGGAATCGTAACCTAAATTTTTGAAAACATCAAATAGCAAAGTGGAAACGGAGGTTTTTCCGTTGGTTCCCGTTACTCCGATCAGTTTTAGTTTTTCGGAAGGGTTGCCGTAAAAGTTGGAAGCCAGCTGTCCTAAAGCTTTGGATGAATCCTTTACTTTCACATACGTAATATGTTCATCCTTGTGGTCAGGAAATTCTTCACAGACAATGGCTTTTGCTCCCTTTTCTACCGATGATGCAATAAATGAATGCCCGTCCACAACGGTTCCTCTCATCGCGATGTATAAAGAGTTTTCCGTAACCTTTCTGCTGTCGAAAACCAATTCGGAAACTTCCAGACTGTCGTTGCCCAAGATTTCAAATACCGGAATTCTTTTTAATAATTCATTTAACTGCATTTCTCTGATGCTTTTTATTTTTTAACAGGACTTTGTCCTATTTTGGTTTAAATTGTCCTTTGGGACCGCTATTAATTCTGCAGGGATAAATAAATCCTCTGGTTTTTGCTGATCGTCGTACCTTCCATCGGGAACTGTTCCGTAATCCTGCCAACACCTTTATAATCTACCCGATAGCCCAGGTTTTCCAGCTGCGGGATTACGTTTTTACCGATTAATCCTACTACATTCGGCATTTGTTTATTGGTGACGGCGACTTTTACATTGGGCTCAACCATTTTGTTAAGGTTTACTTTTTTGTCGACCAGCATTTCTTTTTCAACATTCTGCGGGGTTTTCAGGAAGGTCTTCCCTGCAATTTCCTTGAATACCGGTGCCGCAACGGTGGCTCCGTAGAATCCTTTTGCCGTATTCGGCTCGCTGATCATCACATAGCAGGTATACTTCGGATTATCGGCAGGGTAGAAGCCCGCGAATGATGCACGGTACTTCATCGGTCCGGGCAGCCAGTATTCGAATCTTGCCGTTCCCGTTTTTCCGGCCATCTTTAAATTAGGCGTGAAAATACTCTTTGCCGTTCCTTTTTCCACTGCTTTCGTTAAAGCGTGGGTCATCATCTTAATGGCTTTTTCGGAAGCCATTTTGCTGACCATTACTTCCGGTTTGGCCGTATAGGATATTTTCCCGTCTTTCATAATTTTATCAATGAAAAGCGGTTTCAGCATTTTCCCGTTATTGGCGACTCCATTATAAAAAGTGGCCAGCTGCAACAGGTTGATGTTGGAAGCGTATCCGTAAGCAAGCGAGGCAAGGGCTGCCGGGTTCCATCTTTTGCTTTCCGGCGTTACAAACCTTGGTTTGGTAATGCCCGGAAGTTCGATATCCATTTTGTCGAAAAGTTTCCAGCGTCTTAAATGATCCAGGAAGATCTGCGGCTTTTCGGCATAATATTTTGTAATCAGCTTTGCGGAGCCTACGTTACTGGATTTGGCAAGCACATCACTGATGTCATAAATTCCGTGGCCGTGACCGTCTGAAATTCTCTGCTTGGCATACACCCAGACTCCGTTTCCTACATCTACTGTCGTGTTTTCATCGATAAAGCCGTCATCCATGGCGGCCAGAAGCGAAATGGTTTTGAAGGTAGAGCCCGGTTCGATATTATCTTTCAGGGCATAGTTGTAGGAATCTACATATTCACCGTCGTCGTCTCTTCTTAAATTTACCATGGCACGGACTTTCCCGGTTGCAACTTCCATCACGATCACGGTGCCGTGCTTGGCTTCAAAATTAATAAGCTGTTTCTGCAGAGCCGAATGGGCAATGTCCTGAATTCTAAGGTCTAATGTTGTATAAACGTCCTCGCCGTCAACCGGTTCCTGAACTTTCCAAAAATCGATCGGTTTCCATTGGGAGGAATTGATTCTCTGCTCCAGCCTTTTGCCGTCTGTACCTCTAAGGTATTTTGAGAAAGCGCCTTCAAGTCCGGCGGTGTGTACGCCGTCGTCCATTCCGATGGTTCCTGCCCCAATTTCGGAAGTGGCAAGTTCGCGCTTATAGTTTCTGTCTACGATAAATCCACCTTTGTTTTTACCTTTTCTGAAGATCGGGAATTTCCTGATCCTGTCGTATTGGTCGAAATCCAGGCCTTTTGCCAAAGTAAAATACTGGTTCTTCTTTTTTCGCTGTTCATCGAATTTCTTTCTGAATTCACCTCTGGGTTTTCCGAACATCTTACTTAAAGAATCCGTAAGGGCGCCGATGTTGTTGGTGTATATCGTGTCCCTCATGGTTTTGAAATCCAGATAGATGTCGTAACGCATTACGGTAGTGGCGAGGATGGAGCCATCGGAGGCAAACAGGTTTCCTCTAGCGGCTTTTAGGGTAGCTTCCCGGTAATTTTTATTGATGTAATCGTCTTTGATCTCCTGGACATTGGTGTTCTGAAGGATAACGATCCGGGCAAGGAAAAGGGTAAATACGCACAAAGCCACCACTGCAAAGAGGTAGCCCCAACGTAATGTTTTCTTACGCTTGTTATCGTATTCATTTTGCTTTTGCATCCGTACTGTCCAGTTTTATGAGCAATTTATGAGGATGGTTTTCCAGGGTCATCAGAGAATCCCGTGCTACTTCCTTCCCCAGTTCCGATTCCATTTTTACTTTAATAAGCTTACTTTGCGCGTAAGCGTTCCGCGATTTATATTCTTCCGTTTCTTCTTTTAAGGCGTTGACAATTTTAATTTTTTTATTGACAAGATGGTTGCTGTAAATCATGGCCATCATGAGGACAAAGAGCAGCAGGAAATACTTGTAGTGCATTTTGATCTCGTCACGGTTCAGGAAGTTTCCTTTTATAATGTCTATAAAAGTAAGTCTCTTCTGAGGACGGTTTGTTGTTGCTCTTTTTGCCAATTTATTGTCAGTTTGCTTCGCAGTGAATCCGCTTTGGTTGTGAATGGTCAATTTAAATTCACCATTGACGATTCACCATTCACTTTTTTACACTTTTATTCCTGTTCTCATTTTAGCGCTTCGGGCTCTTGAGTTTTCCTCGATTTCCCGGTCGTCGGGAATGATGGCTTTGCTCTTTACCAGCTCGAATGCTTTTTTATAATTTCCGTAAATGTCTCTTTCGGGCTCCCCCTCAAACATTCCGTTTTTCAAAAATCTTTTTACCAGCCTGTCTTCCAGCGAATGATAGGAAATCACAACCAGTCTTCCTTCAGGTTTCAGAATAGTATAGGACTGCACCAGCATTTCCTTCAATACCTCCAGTTCCTGGTTTACTTCGATTCTGATCGCCTGAAACAACTGTGCATAAAATTTATTTACTTTATGCGGCGGAAGGTAGCTGAATAGTTTTTTCAGGTCTTCCGTGGTGTTGATGCTTTTTATTTTCCGGTGATGAACGATATCCCTCGCCAATTTCCGGGCTTCCCTCAGTTCGCCGTAATAATAAAAAATATCGGCCAGCTGCTCTTCGTCGTAATCGTTAATCACTCTTTTGGCATCAAGCCCCTGCATTACGTTCATCCGCATGTCCAGTGGTGCATTGCTCCTGGTAGAGAATCCTCTTTCGGCTTCGTCGAACTGGTGCGAGGAAACGCCCAAATCGGCCAGGATTCCGTCAACCTGTGAAATGCCGTAGATCAGCAGTGAGTTTTCCAGAAACCGGAAATTCTGATTGATCAGGGTAAACCGGGGGTCATCGATGGCATTTTTCAGCGCATCAAGATCCTGATCAAAACTGAACAGTCTGCCTTTATCCGAAAGCCTGCTCAATATTTCTCTTGAATGGCCTCCGCCACCAAAAGTACAGTCTACATAGATTCCGTCCGGATTCGTCACCAAATCATCAACACTTTGCTTCAACAAAACGGGGTTATGATACATTCTTAAGGTGTGTTTTTTTATCGCCTTTCAGCGGTTATTCTTCATCTAAAGCGCCCATTACATCTTCAGCAAGGCTGGCGAAATCTGCTTCGTCTATGGAAATTACCTTTTCATAGGCTTCTTTGTCCCAGATCTCAAAGAGTTCTCCTGCGCCGGTGATCACGAGGTCTTTCCGAAGACCGGCGAAAACCGTAAGGTCTTTCGAAATCTGTAGCCTTCCTGCATTATCCAGTTCTACAGTTTTTACTCCTGCCGTAAACATTCTGATGAAATCAGCGTTCTTTTTTATAAAACGGTTCAGTTTATTGATCCTGGCCATCATTTTATCCCACGCATGCATAGGGTAAACTTCCAGACAGGACTGGAACACAGATCTTTTGACTACAAACGCCTTGTCGTCGAAGTTTTCCATCTGTTTAATTAAAGATGAAGGAACTTTTAAGCGGCCTTTGTCGTCAATTTTACACTCATATGTCCCAATGAAACTTTTCATTTGGGACAAATTTATATAATAATTTCTAAATCCTCCCACTTTTTACCACTTTTTACCTTAATGTTAATAAGTTTTATTAAAGATTTAATTTCAGGGGGTTAATATTCTGATATGATGAGGATTGTAGAAGGTATTATTTAGCCCATACAAAAGAGTTTCACAAAAAAGTGAAGAAAAAGGAGTTTGGTATATTATTTTTATTTTAAATTAGAGTATTCAAAATATTTTTGAGGTTTAATTTGTATTTTTGCAAGGCTTTATTAAGGCATTTTATGATATTTAGTACGAAAAAAGAAAAGAAATATACCTTTATAGAGGCGGGAGAGGGACATCCATTGGTGCTGCTGCACGGTTTAATGGGTGGGTTGAGCAATTTCGATAAGATGGTAGATTTTTTTTCGGACAGGGGATTCAAGGTATATGTTCCCCAACTGCCGATCTACGAATTGCCGGTACTTAATACCAATCTCACCACGTTGGCAAAATATATTGCCAAATTCCTGGAAGCCCATGTAGAAGGCCCCGCAACCATTGTCGGAAATTCAATGGGCGGTCATGTCGGGCTTATCCTTGCACTGGCAAGACCGGATCTGGTGAAAAATCTTGTACTTACGGGAAGTTCAGGTCTTTATGAAAGGACTTTCGGGGACAGTTTCCCGAGAAAGAACGACCGTTCCTATATCAGAAAAAAAACGGAGGAAGTTTTTTACGACCCTTCCGTAGCGACCGAAAGCCTTGTAGATGAAGTTTTTGCGGTGGTAAATGACCGGATGAAAGGAATAAAGACCGTGATGCTGGCCAGAAGCGCGATCAAACACAATATGCTGAATGATCTTCCGAAGATCAAGACACCGACCTGCCTGATCTGGGGGAGGAATGATAATGTAACGCCGCCTGAAGTTGCGGAAGACATGCACAAATTTATTCCGAATTCGGATCTGTTCTGGATCGATAAATGCGGCCACGCGGCTATGATGGAAAAGCCGGATGAATTCAACGAAATTCTTTACGGCTGGCTGAAAGATAAAATTTAAATTAAATAGGAGGTAAGTTGTTGCTTCCTATTTTTTATGGCCGGAATGTAGATCTCCGCGATAATGCATGAGATTTCTTGATACTTATATGAAAATTTAGAAAGAGTATGTCCAAAAGGGAGCAGTCTTTTTTGTTAAACTTTTTTCAGATTTATTTCTATAATAATTTTGCAACATAGCGTGTGAAATTATCACTTAATCTGCTTCGTTGGAGCAACATCTGTGCAGACCGACATCAGCATCTTGTAATACCAGAACTCCGAAGGAGTTCTATCTTATCATAGCACACGACGGTGTGCTTGCCATATTCTATATTTTTTTTCTACACAGATACTGCTCTTCTGGAGCATAAAAAATTACTTGTTTATTTTGTTACAAAAAAAGACAGCCTAAACTTTTAGGACAGCTTCTTTAGCTAAAGCGATCTGTAAATAATCATTTTCGTTAAGGCTAAAAATTTCCCTGTCCAAAACTTAAGTTTTTATGTCGTTTATTTTATTACGATATTTGACGAATTAAAATATGCAAAGAAATGGTTATTAAAACAGCAACGTTTGTAAAAAGCAGCGGAAAATGGCAGGAATGTCCGGAGCCCAATATGCCGGAATATGCCTTTATCGGAAGGTCGAATGTAGGAAAATCTTCTTTGATTAATGCGATGATGAATCATAAAGATCTTGCCAAGACTTCAGGAACTCCGGGAAAAACGCAGCTTATCAATCATTTTTTAGTTAATGAAAACTGGTACCTTACCGATTTGCCCGGATATGGCTATGCCAAAGTGTCCAAATCGATCCGAAAGGATTTCGAAAAGCTGATTACCAATTATATCCTGAACCGAAAAAACCTGGTTAACCTTTTCGTGCTGGTGGATTCCCGCCATAAACCTCAGCCCATCGACCTGGAATTTATCCAGTGGTGCGGAGAAAGCGGGGTGCCTTTTTCAATCGTTTTTACGAAGGTAGACAAGCTGAAACCGAATGCGGCCATTCAGAATGTGGAGCATTATAAAGCAGAACTGCATAAAACCTGGGAAGATCTGCCGGAAATTTATGTTACTTCGGCTGAAAAGAAACAAGGCTGCGACGAAATCCTGAATTTCATCCAGAAGACCAACGAATTCCTGGCCAATAACAGTGTAAGCTTCGATGAATAATATAGTCTGGAAAATCAAAACGTTTGATGAACTTACGGTTACCGAGCTGTATGCCGTTATTAAAGCCAGGATTGATGTTTTTGTGGTAGAGCAGAACTGTCCGTATCCGGACCTTGACGGTTACGACCAGAAGGCTGTTCACCTGTGGGCGGAAGAAGACGGGGAAGTGCTGGCCAACTGCCGGATTTTCGACAAAGGTATCAAGTATAACGAAGCCTCGATCGGAAGGGTTTTAACCACCGAAAAAGCACGAGGTAAAAACTTGGGCAGACAACTGATTGCCTATGCTGTACAAACCATCGAAAACCGTTTCAGGACTTTCGAAATCAGAATTTCTGCACAGGATTATCTGCTGCGGTTCTATGGTGATTTCGGTTTTGAGGATACGGGAAAGAAATATCTCGAAGATGACATTCCACATACGGAGATGCTGAGAAAATAAAAAAAGCGAAGAGTGGTTCTTCGCTTTTTTGATGGTTATATGAAAGTGTTTTTTATTTTCCTGCAACCGCTTTCAGAATAATCGGTTCTAGGTTGGAGGGCAGGTCAGCCGATTTGATCTGATAACTCTTGATTTTCATTTCTTTGAACCAGTTTTCCCAGTATTCTTTAATAACGGCCTCTTCAAAAGGATTTCCTTTTTCGGGATTGATCCCCAAGACAATCACTTCAAGGTTGCTAAGGTTATCATTGGCTTTTACAAAACCATATTTGTTCTGTTCAATGGTATTCTTAAAATGAGAAGTGGTAAGATTATTTGCTTTAATTAATTTTCCAGTCAGATAGGAAGTTTTATTTTCTTCTTCAAACTTTGTGTTTTCATGATACATATATCCGTCGGTGAGAATGAAAAGAATATTCCTTTTGTCGTCTTTTATACAATAATCCTTTACTTTATTTTTAAAAAATTCCCAGATGTCTGAGCCTACAAAGTTGCCGTCTTTTATGGCTGACTGATAGATATGAGAAGGGGTCTCAGCATATTTCTTTTCAACAGATGCGAAATATTCTTTTGGGATATTTTTATCGAAAGAAACTTTTAACTCTTTCGTGAATCCGTTGATTTTAGGATCGGAAGGCTCCGGATTGAAAAATACCTGCATCTGATCATCATACGTAATGATTTTTTTAGATTTCATATGATTGAGAAAACCTTTTTCGATGGCTTTGATGTATTCAATATCTCTTTGAAAATACGGCATCGCAGGATTAGGGTTGGTAGTGGGATCTATTCTGTCCGACAGGTCGATCAAAATACTGACATTGATATTGTTTGGATCAGCAACAACGGTGTCTGTTTTATTTTCTTTATTTTCTCCTCCTTTTTTACAGCAAGAAACAGCAAAAACGATTAATAGCAAGTAGAATATTTTTTTCATAAAATTAGATTTAAAGAGATGATAAATAAACCAGGTTCTGGTTATCCGAATTGGCTCCGACGGTTTCCAGATTAGTTGTGTAGGTTTCGATACAGCTGTCGATCATGGTTTGCTTTTCCGTTTTGGAAACAGCGATTTTTTCTCCGATAAATGTAATCCAGCCCTGCACATATTCCGAAGCATAGAGTTTATAATCTTTGGTAGGAATAATAACGCCGTCTATGATGTTCTGCAGTTCTTCGATTCTGCCTCGGGTTTTGATAATGACTTCTTTAGTATTCCCGATATTGGCTATTATCTCTTCAATCTCTTTTTTCAGTGTGTTGATCTTTTCCTGAAAGAATTCCACTTTTTTCTGCCGGATTTCCTGCTCGTTTTTAATCCTGTCTTTTTCCCGGTGTTCTTTCATGATGAAATCAAAAACCAGCCCCCAGATAACATATACAACGAATCCCGCAAAGATAATTCCCCAGAACTGAATCTTTGTAAAAGCAATTTTTAAATAGAATGAGGGAGACTCAAAAGTCCTGTTTAGTTCGTATAATTTTGACTCGATTTCATAAGCTAAAATAGCATCGAAAATGAAGGTTACGATAAACAGCATAGCCAGTTTTATATAGTTGATTTTGGTTTTATTTTCTCCGAACATATGAATCAGAAATCCTAATCCTAAGAAAACAAATGGAATCAGGGTGACGAATGCCACTTCGATAAAACCGTCATTCCACGCTTTCATCCAGGCATTGGCATCCAATACACTTTGGATAACCGTACTTTTTGCATCAAAACTTTTGAAAAAGGCTGAATATGAGGTTGATATATAAAAAGTAGCAAGATATAAAGTGATGGGAATCAGAAGAATTGTGCCAATCCAGAATTTGGCAGAAGCTCCTCTTCCCGCTTTCACATTGTACTTTTCAGGATTTCTGGGCAGATCAAGGATTTCAGCTTTTAAGTTTTCAATGGTATGCTGATGGTTTTCAATTTCTGTGTTCTTTGTTTTCAGCTGTTCCTCCCGGGTTTCCTGTGAGACCGTTAATGCTTTGATTTCCGTTTCCCTGTTTTTCTGTTCATTGACATAAGATTCTTTCAGTTTCTGCTGCTTTTCGACCATTTCTTTTTCTTCATTCTGGAATTTGGAATATACCGCATCCAGGCAGATGGAAAGGGTAGAGTGGTTTCCGCTGGTACGCGAACTGTCGCGGTATCCCGATTCATGATAGGTTCTTCTCCTGCTTTCTTCAAGAGATTCATCATCAGGATTCACTTCGGCCTTGGGAAGCTCTTCCTGTGCTGGTTCGGCAGGAGCCGGCTTCAGCCGGAATAAATTTTTTATGTTGGAGGTATCCATAATGCTTAGTTTTTAAGTTCATATAAAATTTCACTTTTGTTTTTTCCGGTTTTTACAGCTTCAATAAGATAGTCTACGATAGCCGTTGTATTTTCTTCCAGGAATCCGAACATAATCACGTATTTCTGTAGGGCAGAATATTCATCCGGAGAAACCGTGCCGTCTGCCCAGATCATGGCGGTAAGATCATAGAGATAATCCACTTTTTCTTCGATGGTCTGTGGCACCCATGATTTTAAATTGATCGGATTCATCAGAATTTCATCCAGATTTTTAGGGGAAATGCCTCTTTCTTCGGCACATCTGTAGAGCATCTTCAGTTCCAGTGCGCTGAAATCATCGTCACAGACAGCCATTTGATAAAGTCTTAAAAAATGGGCTTTGAGGTTTTCCGTTATCTGATTGTTTTCCATACGGTTATTGTTCTTTTAGTTTTTTAGGGTTAATGATTCTGTCTCTGGAAACAGCTCTCTGGTGTATCGGTAATGCATGTTCCTGTGTTTCTTCGGTAATTTCCTCTTCTTTTTCAGGCATCTTTTTTTCGATGAAATTGATCAGCAAAAACAGAATCCCCGTTATAGTATCAATCGGAATCCAGATGCCTTTCCGGTAGAGATAGATCGGGAAAACAGGATTGAAAAGAATGAGGATGGCAAGAAATACAATACTGAAATAAGGCTGCCTCGAAGTTATCGTATGGTATAGAACCAATAAAGCTCCGGCGGAAACGAGAATTCTCAGAAAAGTATAATATTCGATAGGAAGCTTGAAAATACCGATGAAACAGCACAGCGCACAGAAGGTGAGAAATGGTTTCATGATAACTGTTTTTAAAATCCGGTTTTGGAATTATATTTATAATTAAAACGGCTTTCAGACATGCAGAGAAAGACGAAAAAATCGATAAGGGCAATGCAGGAGGGAATAAAAGTCCAGCAGAATAACAGGTAAAGAAGCCCCAGTATGTTCTGTCCTAAATAAAATCTGTGAATGCCTAATCCTCCAAGGAAAAAAGTCAGTAAAACGGTGGTAGATTTTGATTTCATAGCTTAAACGCGAGATAGGATTTCGTTCTTTTTTGTTTCAAATTCTTCCGGAGAAATTACTTCATTTTCCTTCAGGTTTTTTAATTTCTGCAATAGAGCGAAAGGATCTTCGTTTTCGATCATCAGAGGTTTTTTCTCCTGCTGAAATTGTTGTGGCTGCGAGATAATCGGAGTGGCGTTATTTACGGTAACTCCACCGGCACCGGCTCTCAGTGTTTCAAGATTTTTTTCTCTTCTTACTCCGCGCATTCTTTCTTCTATTTCCTGTGCGAACTGGTACAGTTTTCTGGCCTGGTTTTTAGGGAGATAATCTACCGTATTGGTGAAATTCCTCGTGGTTTTCATCATAAAGGCAGAACCTATAATTCCTTCTTTAATGTGGCAGTCTGCAACGTCTACCCAGCTGTAATCCTGAAAATCCATAGATAAGCCGAAATTTCTGGGCCTGCAGAAAATGATTCTTCTGTTAGTCAGAGCAATACATTCTGGAGAGAAATTGAGGATCGGTTTTTTTTGGACAGCAATATATTCTACTGTTTCCTGTGAAGTCAGCAGGCTGTTTATTCTTCCCAGAAGCTTTTCAACAGCCTGGGGGTCCTGTTCTTCGTTTAAAAATTTCTTTAAGTTCATGATATTTGTTTTTAATTATTTTACATCTTTTCTTTTAACATATCCGGTTATCCCTTCTGGCTCTACTTTTACTTTATACCAGTCTTTCAGCTCTTGAAGCTTAATCAGCCTGTTATTTTTGGTAACGGTTAATATAGCCTTTGACTTATCGGAAGGTTGCGTGTAAATTCTGACTGCCGCAACGTGTGCAAAGTACATGTTGCCAGAGTTGATATTGATATTTACTTGATCAACACGAACTTTTGGTGGCTTATTGGATTTTGCTTTTGGAGCTTTATGTTTTTCGGATTTGTGTATTTTGGAAGAGCTTCCGGAAGACGAACTTCTTCCGGAAGATTTTCCAGTACATGCTCCACAGCTTCCGCCGCTTCCGCAATGCCCGCACCTTGAACAGGTGGTGCAGGCAGAACATGGAGCAGAGCCGGTACATCTGCCGTCATGGCCTACGCTGTCGTTGGCTTTAAAACAGGAGTTTAAAATAAATACACTGAAAGTAATTATGATGAAGGCTATTAGTTTTTTCATGGTTATTGATTTAGTTGTAGTTCTCCAGGGTCATCAGGAGTTTATCACGGTAATTATAAATTTCATCCAGGCTACCCAACAGTATTTTTTCACCGGCTTCCTTTCCGTTATGGAAGGTTTCCAGGTATTTGTTGTTTGTGTTAAAATGGAGCCTGCAGAGCGGTTTGCGGTTGTTGTCGTCCAGCAGGACTCCGAAATAAGATAACGTATCGCGGTACGCTATTCTTGCAGCCGGAATTTTCTCCCGCAGAATGGCTTTTACAATCTGGAAACCTTCCAGTTCCTCTTCGGTGGTTACGATTTTCGATTCGTTATTTTCATCAACCGGCTGCTGTGTTTTTACCGCATCGTCCTGCTTTTCGATCTGTTCATTAATGCTTAGAGCTGACTTCAGCCTGAAGCTGATGGACTCATTAATCGATGTTGTAAGTGCTTTTTTCGTATACTCTTTAAAAGTTACCATCCGATTAGCCGTAATTGATTTTTCAAAAAATCGGCTTACCAGAAGCCTGACTATTTCATCTGAAGGATTTTCGATTTCCTTTTCAAATTCTTTACGGATCGCTTTGATGTATTTCAGGGCTTCTGCAGAATCCAGGATCTCTTCAAGATTGTAATCCTTTTTGGTAAATTTCTCCAGGATCTTGATCGAACTGTCTTTAATGTCTTCAATATTAATGGTGAAAAATGGCTTTTCATCCATGATATTCGGCTTTTCCAGGTCGGTGTAGAAATTATAGACAATTCCGTTGGTAAGCACACCGAACCGCGTTTTTGAAACATGGTAATACCGGTGAAGTTGGGAATTGTGGGCATCGGCGCTTTCTTTCCAGTGCTTGCATTCAATGATAAAGATCGGGGCATCGTTATGCCGGATCACATAATCCACTTTTTCCCCTTTTTTGGTTCCGATATCACAAACGTGCTCCGGAACGACTTCGGTAGGATTGAAAATGTCATAACCTAAAATCTGGATAAAAGGCATGACGAATGCATTTTTGGTGGCTTCTTCCGTTCCGATCTGGTCTTTCAGGCCAACGACCCTCTGATGCAGCTGCTCAAGTTTAATTTTAAGATCCATATTGACTGGTTTTTGTGGTTTCATCAATTATTTCGGCGGTGTGTGCGTTGAACTTTACGGAAGCAATTCCGCTTTCCATTCCCGCTTTCGAGCTGTACATCTGGCTTTTTCCGATAATTTCGCCGTTCCTTGCTTTTAAAACAAAATACAATTTCCCGTTGACGGCCGTTCTTTTATCGTATCGGGAGTCATCCTGCGCATTGGCTTTTACCGATTCAATTCCTTTCTGGCAGGAAACTTTCTGAACATAGCCTTCGCTGGTTAAAATAATTTCGCCGTTTCCGGCTTTCAGATTAAACTGATATTCGTTGTTTACTCTTCGGGTGATTACGAATTTTCCCATGGTTACTGATTTTTATTTTTGATAAATCTTTCTGAAATTTCCGATTCGTTCAGAATCTGTTGATTGGGTAGGACAATATGGCTTTCTCCTGCCGGGTTTTCGATGATACAGGCTCCGGATCTGCAGTTTTGGAAGCGGTATTTCAATGCTTTTATTCCTGAAATAAATCCATCTGCTGTTGTTTTCTCATATACATACTTTGAACAGCTGGTTCTGAAAATACACTTTCTTCTTTTTGATGCAGGGATCAGCCGCCAGTATATTCTAATTGATAGTAACAGGAGGTTTTTCATCTTCTTTTTTACTGAATACGACCATCTGAAAGGAAGTCATGTAGCCAGGTTTGACAGGATTCCCGAAGCAACCTTGCACAGGCTGGACGTAGGTGGAGACACTTTCGAGCCTTACATATTCCCAGCCGCCTGTAGCCTGTGTTTTTATTAACTGATCTAATTGTTCGGCGATATTTTTGGAACTCATATTGTTTGGGTTCGCTGTTGCCACAAAAGGGATTACTTTGTATTCCATGATTGTTTTTATTTTATGTTTCAAAAGTATCACCCTTTAATGAGTAATTTTTACGGAAAACCGTAAAACCAGCAAAAAATAAAAAAACCTTTCAAAAAAACTTGAAAGGCTGTAAACAAAATAAATAAGTTAAATGATTCCGAGATCTTTGCAGAAGGCGACCAGCTGCTCGTTGCTGTTGACGCTGAGGTCTTCTTTCAGGCTGTTAAGTCTTTTCTCTACGCTGCTGAGGCTGCAAGGGCTGATGCTTTTTTCTTTAAGGTGGGCCGGAATATTTTTTTGCAGGATGCCTTTGGAGAGCAGGGAGACAATCACAATATCATAGGTGGAAAATTCGTAATTGTTGAATTTCTTCATTTCCTGTTTCAGATCAAAGGAAAGATGTTCCTCTCCGATATAAACCGATGCGATGGCTTTTTTTAAGTCTTTGGAATCGTTTCGGGCTTTCCCCACATAGCCGTTGATGTGATAATCGGAAAAAAGATTTTCGATGACGCCTGTCCTGCGTTCGGCGGAGAAGACGATCACTTTCAGGCCGGGCTGCAGCTCTTTTGCTTTTTCAATAAGCGCTCTTCCGTCTTTAAGCTCCTGGGTACGGTGGTCTTCTTCATAGTAAAGGTCGGTGATCAGCAGGTCGTACGGCTGTTCTTCCCGCAGGGCTTTCCGGATTTTTCCAATCGCATCATCGCAGTAGTACACATAGTCTACCTTCGGAACATTCAGGTCCTCGAGGGTTTTCTGAACGGAAATATTGATGCTTTCGTGATCTTCGGCAATTAAAATTTTTTTGAACATGGTTATACGGTTTAATTAGAAACATAGGTTTAAGACCTCAAAAGTAAAAGCATTTATCATTCCGTCATTACGGGTTCTCGTAAAACGGTAAAAAAAACAAACAATCCGGTCTTTTTAAATCAAATCAGGCCGATGTCTTTACAGATCACAATCATCTCCACATTGTTTTTCGCGCCGAAGCTGTCGCGGAGCTCATTCAACCGCTTTTCGATGGAGCGGATGCTGTGCGGCTGCATCTGATGGTCTTTCAGATAGGCCTGGATTTCATTTTGCCGGGAGCCCTGAGCCAGCAGTTCCAGCAATTTGAGGTCGTACGCATTCAATGCGAAAGGAACATTGCGGATGGCATTCAAAATTTCCCGGGACATCACAATTTCTCCCTCAAAAACTTTTCCGATTGTATTTCTGAGTTCTTTCCCGTCATTTCTGGCTTTGCTTACAAACCCGTCGATGCCATAGATTTTATAAAGATCGTCGATGACTTTCGCCCGTTTTTCTACGGAGAACACCACCACTTTCAGCTCAGGCTGGAGTTTTTTCGCTTCCCGGATCAGTTCCTGCCCGTTTTTCAGGTTTTGGCGGATGTGGTCTTTTTCAAAAGAGAGGTCGGCAATCAGCAAGTCGTACGGTTCTTTTTCTGCAGCTGCCTTCTTCAGCCGCTGTAAGGCTTCGTCACAATACGTTACAAATTCAAAACGGGAAATGGATAATCCTTCCAGGGTTTGTGTGATGCCCAGGTTGGCGACTTCCTGGTCTTCAACAATTAATACTTTTTTAAACATAACAAAACGGTTACGAAGAAGGGAAGGAAAGGTTCACCTTCAGCCCTTTTTCAATTTTCGTGTCAAAAGTAATCGTCCCGCCGATGGCTTCAATACGGGAAGCCGTATTCCGTAAACCATTTTTATAAATAAGGTCCCCGGAAATCCCTACACCATTGTCTTTGTACTGGATTTCAACGGTTTCACCGGTCTTCTCAAATTTAACCGCCACATGGCTGGCCTGGCTGTGCTTTTTCATATTCACCATCAGCTCGCGGACCATCTGGTAGACTTCTTCTTTCACGGCCGGAGATACTTTTTCCCAGACCGAAGGATCGTTTCCTGCCGTAAACGTTTTCACCGTAGTATTATTAAATCCGGCAATCAGTTCCGAAATTTCCTGGCTGAATTCTTTTTCTTCACCCGCTTTTTCATAAGAAAGATCCCGTGATTTTTCGTATACGAATTCCAGTTCGTCCAGTGCCTTGTTCCGGTCAAAATCTTCCTGGTTTTCAATCTTGGCCATCACCTGGTAAATCCCGTTCGCCACTACATCATGTACCTTTTTAGACATTTTAAGCTGCGTGTTTTTGACTTCGAGTTCTTTTTCTTGTTTTAATTGTTTTTGGCGTTTGGTGTACCATATTATTATAATGATAACTGCTAATCCTAAAAGACCTAAAAAATAGTATTGTCTTGTAATTTTTAGTTCTTTTTGAGCATTATCTAGTTTTGTTTCTTCTACTCCATAAACAATAGTTGCAAACTTATCATTATCAATATTTCTAGCTGTTTGTATGCTGTCTCTTAATAAAATATACTGATCAAAATTTCTTAAATAATTTTTCCGATCTAAAAATGATATTTTTTGGAGGGCCTCTAACCGGTCATCAACACTATTAACCTCTTGAGCAACATGTTGCATTAGATTAGCATATAATAAAGATTTTTGTAAATTATTATTTTTAAAATAATCGGATAATTTTGCAAAACTTGCATTTAGACCTAACTTATCATCAATTTTATTTTGTAAGCTGATGGAATTTAGTATTAACGGTTCAGGATTATAGTACTTGTTATTAAGCCATTTAGTATATGATAAATTTGAGAGTATTCTTGCAAACAATAATGTGTCGATCTGCTGTGCTTTTGAAATAATGCTTTCATAGGTATTTATTGCCTGTGAATATTTCTTTTCTTCTTTAAATATATTAGCTATGTTTGCTGCTAATATTATCTTATCAGTTTCAGATTCTGCATACTTGATACCATCATTATAATAATCCCTGGCTTTTTTATACTGTCTTAAATTATTACTTATCATCCCTAAATTATTGTAATTGTCAGAGATATGGTAGTATTCATTTTTATCTTTTTTATTAAACAGCAAGTTTGCTTGAAGAGAAAAACTCTGAGCTTTAAAATAATTCCCTTTTGTGGTTAAAATCTTAGACATATTTAAAAGACATTTTGCCTGTCCGAAACTATTTTTATTTTTTTTAAACACCTCTAGCGCCTTACCATAATAAATATAAGCACTATCAGAAACTCTTATGCTATCAAATTTGAAAGCTTTGTCATAATCTGGATTAATAGTGCTTGTTGACTGTTTTTTATTGCAAGAGAACAGCATTATAAATGCTAATATTAAAAGTATAAATGTTTTATATTTCACAATAATTAGTTTTTTATAAAATTATAAAAGAAATTTTTATAAACTTAGCTAAAAAATAAAAGAAGGGAAAATTAATTTTCCCTTCCATAATTATTTTTATTTTTTTGGTGGAAATGGTATTGTATCTCCACCCGTATCTCCACCTGATCCTCCGGTTCCCGGATCTGTCCCTGTTCCTGGGTCAGTGCCCGTTCCCGGATTGGTAGTCTGAACGGTTACCGTTCCATTATTATCGTTGTTGCATGTTTGCGTATTGGCATTATTATGTCCGAATGCTAATCCTAATAGCATCAAAATGAATTCGATCATTGTCAAAAAATTTAATTGTTAAAGCATTCGTGTTCTTCCCTGCGAAACAGATCGCAGATCGGATTACACGTGAAAAATTTTGAAGCGCTTCTTAAATTTTTTGGGAAGTAAACCTTCAAAAACGGAAGAGAAACATCTGCTTCCCAACCCGGATATTTTCTTCCGTTTTATCTGGCGATTTTTGAAATCAGTTTTGTAACTTTGGTTTTGTCTTTTGTTTTAATTGTTTGTTTTTCACTGATTTCTGATACAAATTTCTAGTAATTATTGGAGGTGTGACAGACAAAGTATTGACATGAATGGACAAAATATGGACAGGAATTCATTACGGAAAACCGTATTGTAAAATGGGAGAAAATCATCTATTTTGTACTAACCCTTAAAAACTAATTATGTCCAAAGTAAAACTACTAATCAACGAGGTATTTAAAAAAGGAGAACAAGAATCTGGTAAAAACAAGAAAAATGGAATAGCTCTTTTTCTAAGCGTATGTTTAAAAGATAATCTTAAAATAAGCATTGATGAAAGAACACTTGTTAGATATTATGATGCCTACGTTATAGGAAATGATGAAATAAGCATTGAGCCTTACAAGCTTGATAAATTAAGTCAATATATTGGCTATAAAAATTTTGCAGATTTTTCCAATACTATTGTTAAAAAAAATGAGGATGCGAACTTTACTGAGGTAAAAATAAATGTTGACGGTAATGAAATTCCCTCTCCGCATAATTCACCGAATGTAACTATTAGTATAACAAATGTCATTGAGTCAAAAGTAAATGATGTAAAAGATTTTATAACGAGAAATGGAATAGGTATTCTAGAAATGACATTTTTATTACTTCTTGTAACTGGTGGTGTTGTATTTTCTAAGGGAAAAGGAAAAGAACCGGCATTCGGAATTTCATCACTCTGGGGTGTTCCAGCTATAGATAAACCTTATATGTATTGGGATAAAGACCGATATATGGCAACTGACAGTGCTTCTCTTCATTCCAGAGCTAAGGTTATACCTATGAATGATTTTGCTTTCATAAATCTTCAGAAAATTACAAGACCGGATACACTTACTATTGAGAACGCAATGGGAAAAGTATGGTACGATAAAAGTGATAACCACGTAGAGTTTTTTACGAGTTTTGGCAAACATCCCGAAAATGAAAAAGCATTAAAAGATGTTAGTGAGCATATTCTTGAAACCTATGGCGGCGAAAATGCGGTACTTGAACTGGCCGACAATTAAATTTCTTTACAATGATTTAAACTTTACGTAAAACAATTCACCGGATATTCCTTTACTTTCGTCTTTTTTAGGATGAATAAAGGAATATTCTCATTTTTAGTGCTTGCTTTTTCCCTGTTTCCGGCGCAGCAAAAACCGGTGCAGATTGCTTTTCTTTCGGATGTGCATTTCCAGGATCTGTACGGAAGCTTTTCAGACAATGATTTTAAAGGGATTACTAATCCCGGAACGGGAAAATCCACGATTCTCAGGACCATGGATTCGCAGCTGCATTCAACCCGGATTTTCAACGAAAACTATTTCGCTTTCCTGAAAGCACTGGACGATATTGCGGCAAAAGGAATTAAGATCGTAGCGATGCCCGGTGACTTTTCGGACGACGGGCAGGCCTACAACATCCGCGGGCTGCACCGGATCCTCGACCGGTACCATCAGCAGTACGGAATTGATTTTTACCTCACCACCGGAAACCATGATCCTGTTGGTCCGTTCCGCCAGGAAGCCGGAAAGGGCGATTTTCTCGGGCAGGACGGCAATCCTCTGGGAATATACAGCCGGGAAAATATCGGGAAAACCTATCCTGAAATCATTACGAAGGACATTGCTGAATCCGGGTATCTGGAAATTCTGCACGAACTGAAAGACTTCGGGTTCTATCCGAAAAAGAAAGATCTGTTCTGGAGCACGCCTTTCAGTTCTGTAGTTATTGAAAATTATTCCTATGAAAAAATATTGGCGAATGCCGGTTACGATAAAAGAATGTACGAAGTCGCCAAAGGATTTTCCGTTCCTGATCTCAGCTACGTCGTGGAGCCGGTAAAAGGGATCTGGCTGATGGCCATCGACGGCAATACCTACCTTCCGAAAAACCTCAGCGAAAATCCCGGCAACCCTTCCAATTATAAAGGAGCCAGTATCGGGTACAATAACGTTTTAACCCATAAAAAACACCTGATCGACTGGGTAAAAAGGATTACCTCGGAAGCGAAACGAAACGGTAAAACGGTGATTGCCTTTACCCATTATCCGATGATCGATTTCAATGACGGAGCCACCGGTGAAATCAAAAAGCTGCTGGGTGAAAAGAAATGGCAGCTGGAACGGGTTCCGGAAGAAGAAGTCGCCCAAGCCTTTGCAGAAGCCGGACTGGCTGTCCATTTTGCCGGGCATATGCACATCAATGATACGGGCATCCGGAAATTCGGGGAGAAGATGCTGGTGAACATCCAGGTCCCTTCCCTGGCGGCCTATCTTCCGGCGTATAAAATACTGACCGTCCAATCTCATGATCGGATGGAAATCACCACCGAAGTTTTAAATGATGTCCCCAACTTCAACGAGTTGTTCCCGCTTTATGAAAAGGAATACGAAGCTTTACGAAAGGATACAACAAAGATCCTCTGGAATAGGGACATCCTGAAAACAAAATCCTATCACAATTTCATGCTGTTTCACCTGAAGGAGTTGGTTCGCCTGCGGATGATCCCCGGTGAATGGCCGGATAATTTTATAAAAAGAGCCAAAAAAATGAATGGGGAAGACCTGTTGCTGCTTGTTCATACCAAAGCGCAGTTAAAAAAGAAAGGAATTGATGCTAAAGCTTTCAGGCTGTGGAATGTTGAAGATCTTCTGCTCGATCTGTATAAATTTCAGTCGGCGGATGAGCTGGCGAAAAAGGATATTCCTGAAGAAAGGCGTCACCAATATCGGATAATGGAGGAAATATATGAAAAGAGCGGAATAGAAGATGCGTTTATTACACAATTGAAAGCGGTTTTTAAAATACTTTCCAAACTATCCTCAGGAGATCCCGCCGACCATTTTGTAATCGATCTGGAAAAGCAGAAGATTAAAAAATTGTAGTAAAGCACCCGCATATTTCGCAGATCTTTGCATTTAATGTCCTGTGCCATCTGTGAAAAACACTTGTGTCCTTTTTGTTTAAAAATCAGAAAAGACCGCCAGTAATCCGGCTGCCTTTTCCTTTATAAATCTAATCGTAAAAAATGTTCTATTTTCCGGTTACCGGATTTTTCCTTTCATAGCTGTTGTTGTCAAAGCTGATTTTATAGTTTGACTTAAACAGTGTACTCTGCTGATAATAATCGGTTGTGATCACCTGTGCCCCGCTTGCTTTTGCCTTTTCAAATCTGGAATAATCTTCTTTCCTCGCTTCCATCGTATCGGCATCGGCCCTCGTCCGGACAAGGTACCCTTGTTTCACCAGCCCGGTAATTTCGGGACCCGGATCATTCCGGAATAAAACCGCTGCTTCAGCAGTTCCCGGTTCTGAATTGGTAAAAACCATCCTCCCTTTCAGCGACGGATGTCCTTGGATATACAGATCCCGGTTTTCACTGTTGTTGTCGAGAACAAATAAGAATTTTCCTTTTACATCTTTCACTTTTGGCCAGTGTTTATTGAGAACCGCTGCATTTAAAGTGGGATAAGAACCCCGGATCTCATCAGGCGTAATGATTTTATTCTTCCCCAAATACTTTTTAAGTTCACCATCCAGCTCATCGAAAAGCTTTGACGTATAATGTTCCGGTTCGGTGCCATACGCGTTGGCTTTTCCGTCCTTGGTTTCCAGCGTAATAAAAACCGGATCGTGATCGGGATGCGAATCCGACCATTTTTTCAGGTCTTTCAGACAGTCTTCCAGCGTGTAATATTGCGTCTGGTAATCGATATCGGTAATATGGATCATTTTATATCCCGGTTTTTTCATCTTTCCTTCCGGATCGAAAGGCTGCGCAGTTTTTACCAGGTCTAAAATTTTCGGGTGGGCATATTTCCCGCCTTTGCTGTCGGCATACACATCAATTTCAAGATTGCGGAGCCCCAGGTCAAGCTGTTGCGGGATCGGGATATGCTCATACTGAATTCTCGGAAGCAGGTTGAGCGAATCCCTTTTGGAAAGGTATTCATAGAATTCCGGAAGGATGGCTTTTTTGTAGGAATTATGAGAACCGATCACCTGGATCTCGTTGATCTTCATCTCTTCGAGCTTTGGGGCCTGTGCCTGCATAAGAATAAAAGAAGATAAACATGCACCTAAAAAAACTGCCTTTTTCATGAATTCAGAATTTGTTTCAGCGAAAATAGCAAGTCTTTTTGCGACGGTACTTATACAATATGTTAAGTCTTTTTTACGGTTGTGTAAATTGCAAAAATACGCTGTCTGTAAGTCGTTGAAGATGAATGAGGTCCTATGATCTCCAAAAGGGACATTTATATTTATTTGACTTTAAGATAATATTAGGTTAAAATCATTTCAGCTTAAACGTTTTTACTTTGTACCCCGAAAATAAAAACTAACGGGGCCTGAAATGAAAACCACTGTTGCGGGAACAACAGCGGCTTTTATCAAGCAATGTAACGTCTTGCAATTACTTTACTTAAAGATATGTACCACAAAATTAATTCTTTTACATTTAAAAAACTAATTCCGATCGCCTTGATTTTCCTGGTGGCCCATCAGGTTCATGCAGAAAGGCTTCCGGCACATGATGCCGTAGCTTTGCAGGCAAAGGAAAGCATCACCGGGAATGTAACCGATCAGGATGGTTCGGCCGTAGAAGGCGCCAAAGTGACGGTTGTAGAAACGGGAGAAACGGTTACCACGGATGCTTCCGGAAATTTTACGGTTTCGGCTGCCATCGGACAGACGTTATCCGTTTCCTATGACGGATATGCCGCGCAGATGGTGAAAATTTCAGGCCCGGTTGTTTCCATCAGCCTGAAATCTAAAAAAGGGGCCACTTCCATTGAAGAAGTAACCCTGGTGGGATACGGTTCGCAGAAAAAATCTGATCTTACAGGAGCCATCAGCCAGCTGAAAGCGGAAAATTTCAAAGAAGGGATGAATATCTCCGTCGATAACCTGATGCAGGGTAAAGTAGCGGGGGTACGTATTGTGCAGACCAGCGGTGAGCCGGGAGTCGGCGTGAATGTTTCCATCCGGGGGATCGGATCCATCAGAAGCGGAAGTACGCCTTTGTTCGTAGTAGATGGTGTTCCATTGAACAATGATCCGGTAAGTGCCCAAAGCCCGAATGTAGGACTGGGAAATGTACAGGCAAAAAACCCTTTGAACTTTTTAAATACCAACGACATCGAATCCATCACCGTATTGAAAGATGCTTCTGCAGCCGCGATCTACGGAGCCAGAGGATCAAACGGGGTGGTATTGGTGACGACAAAAAGAGGAAAAAAAGGAGAGCCGATGTTTACCTACGACACCTATTTGGGATTCTCTTCGGTAATCAAAAAACTGGATGTGCTGACGGCAGACGAATATCGGGCAGCAGGAATCAATAAGCTGTACGACCACGGTGGAAATACCGACTGGCAGGATGAGATCTACCGAAATGCGGTTTCTTCCAATCATTCGGTTTCTTTTTCCAAAGCAACGGATACGGGAAGCTATTTTGCATCCGTTTCCCATATGGATCAGGACGGGATCGTACTGAACAGCAGCTTCAAGAGAAACACCGCCCGGATCAACGCAGAAGAATCTTTTTTTGATAACAAAAGGCTGAAAGTAAAGGTAAACCTTACCGCAAGTGATATCAAAGAAACCGGAATCCCGAATGGCGGAAACGCCGGGTCCGACGGGCAGCTGATCATCCATGCGCTGATGGCCAACCCTACGCGTTCGGTATACGATGAAAACGGAAATTATACCAATTTCAACATGAATGCCCACTACAACCCGTTGTATTTGCTGAGCGTGTACAGTGACAAAACCAATACCTTCAGGGTGCTGGGGAATACGGAAGCCACGCTGAGGATTTTACCGGGACTGAATTACAAATTCAATCTGGGAATCGATAAAACCATCTCGGAAAGGAATACCACCATGTACCCGAACCTTACCGACCGGACACCGAAGGGTGTATATGTGCAGGCTAATCTTGATGCTTACAATGTACTCCTGGAACATTACCTGACGTATGATTTTACGCTGCAAAGGCATAATTTCAGTCTGTTGGGCGGTTTCTCCTATCAGAAATTCAAAAATACCGGAACGTATTTCGGCGTAAAAGATATTGCAGCACAGGGAGCAGGAATTGCTCCGGAAATCAATCCGGGATATTCGGGAACGGCATTTGTTCCGGGGGCCGGCTACGCTCAGGAAAATGAGCTGCAGTCGTATTTCGGAAGGGTAAACTATAACTTCGATAAAAGATATTTAATCACGGCCTCCCTGAGGGCGGACGGTTCCACCCGTTTCGGGACGAACAACAAATACGGATATTTCCCGTCAGTAGCTGTAGGATGGACGGTTTCCAATGAAAATTTCCTGAAAGGAAATGCGGTAATCAACGAACTAAAACTAAGGGGAAGCTGGGGGCAAACCGGAAATCAGGAAGTTCCGAACAAGATCACCCAGGCAAGTTCTTCACTGACCCAGGCTTCAGGATATTATCTGTACAGTAATTTAAATCTCATCAACGGGGTTTCCATCAACAGAACGGTAAATCCGGATCTTAAATGGGAAGTGGTGGAACAGACCAACATTGGGGCAGACTTCAGCCTTTTCAGAAATAAGCTATACGGATCATTGGAATATTACCATAAAACGACAAAAGATCCGATCCTGAATATTCCTTCCCGACCGTTGAGTCCTACCAGCAATGTATGGAAAAATGTGGATGCACAGATTGTAAACAAAGGGTTTGAATTCTCTTTAGGTTCGGAAATCATCAGAAACGAAAATTTTACATGGAATTTGGATGTGAACGGAGCAACGGTTAATAATGTGGTGAAAGACCTTCCGGTTTCAGCAATTTATTCAGGAGAGGTTTCAGGGCCGGGACTTTCCGGGGTTACGGCAAATATTTACAAAAATGGTTATGAAGCCGGTTCATTCTATATGTATAATTACCTGGGGGTAGACGCCAATGGAAAATATATCTATGAAGACCTCAATGGCGACGGAAGGATCGATCAGAATGACCGTAAAATTTTTGAAGGGGCCATTCCGAATTTCACCTTCGGGATCAATTCCTATATGAAATACAAAAATTTTGATTTTGCCTTTTCATTCATCGGGCAGACCGGTGGGTACCTGGTCAACAATACAGCACTGGATTTAAACATTAACAACCTGGCCTCCGACCGGAATGTGCTGAAAAGCTTTTATGAATCAGGCGCCAGCTTCACCAATCAGCCCCAATTGTCTTCCCTGTATCTTGAGAAATCAGACTTTATCCGTCTGAATAATGTAAGGCTGGGATATACCTTTAATATGAATCAGCTGAAATTCCTGAAAAGTATCAATCTGTATGTAAGTGCACAGAATGTATTTACGATAACCCAATATTCAGGTTACGATCCGCTGGTGGATACCAACAAGCAGGTCGGAGGAAACCAGTCGCTGGGAATCGATTATACGACTTATCCTTCTGCCAAGACCTTTGTCCTGGGCGCAACCGTTAAATTTTAATTAAAAGAAATTATGAAATCTAAATTTTTAAATATCAATACCTTTGTCTTATCCGTGGCCGCAATGGCTTTGGTAGGATGTACCAATCTGGATGAGAAAGTAATCGACGAGGTGCTGGGTTCTGAAGTGGCCGATCCTGAAGCGGCCCTGGCTGCAGCTTACAGCCAACTTGGTGAAGGGACTTTTGTTGACCATGGCGGCGTTTTCGCTCTGCAGGAATATTCTACCGATGAAGCGATTCTGCCGACCAGGGGAAGCGACTGGGGCGACGGCGGAAAATGGAGAGCCATGCACGAATTTACCTGGGATGCCAACAGTGATGTGGTAAAGAATACCTGGAATCAGCTGAATTTCGGGATCACCAAATCCTTAACGGCAATCGCCAGTGCCAATAAAAGCACTGGGGCTAATAAAGCTTTGTTTCTGGCTGAAGCGAAAGGTTTGCTGGCATTTTATACCTATACCACGATCGACCTCTTCGGGCAGGCCCCGTACAGGGATCCTGAAAACATCAACGCCCCGATCGAAATCCGGAAAGCGGAAACTACCATTGATGCTTTAATTACGGAAGTGGAGGGGCTTATCCCCAATCTTGCCGATATTAAAACCCAGAATACCCATGCAGGAAGGTTTACCAAGCAGGCCGCATACGCATTGCTTGCTGATATGTATCTGAACAGGGCCGTTCTGAAAAATAAAACAGCCAGCACCTTCAGCTTTAAGGAGCAGGCGATCAACGGAGGCGGAACGGATATGGATAAAGTGATCCAGTATTCGAACCTGTTGATCAACAATTCTCTTTTCAGCCTCGAATCCAATTATTTCCACAATTTTGATATCGACAACGATACAAGTAAGGAAATGATTTTTGCAGTAGTTCAGAAGAAAATTGCGAATTCGGATAAAGGGTCCGATAATGACCTGGCCTATATGTCCATGGAAAGAATCCAGAAGCCCTCGCCGGATAACAGAGGAACAAACGCCTCCTGTGTAACTCCTGAATTTTATTATTCCTGGGACGGAAACCATAGCGATCCCCGTTTCCAGAGAAGCTACCAGTATTCCGATGGGACATGGTTCAGAAACGACGGCACCGATGTAAGCGTACCGTCTACCAGCAAAGTGGAAGGAACGGGAAAGCCTTGGTTCCATTTCAACAGAGGCCTGCAGGTGGGGCAGCAGTATGGCCCTAAAATCGTTAATGGAAATTTTGATATGACAGCAGACGGAAGAATTAAAGTTTATAAACTCTTCACGGAAAAAAATACAACGCTGGCTGCGGATTTCACACCTGATCTTAATTTTGATAATCCTTCGGAAGCAGTCTTTACCCAGGCGCAGATCAACAGAGGGGTAAGAAACTTCAAGTTTGAGTTTGATCCCGGCTATGGAAATAACGGAACGAGCGGGGTTGATGTTCCTTTATACCGATTGGGAACCATCTATATGATGAGAGCGGAAGCTTATTTCAGAAGTGAAAATATAACGGCAGCTCTGGCAGATGTTAATAAACTCAGGCTAAGCCGGACGAATGATGCCTTGAAAGGCAATGCTCCGGGAGTTGCGCTTACTTCTCTGGATGCCAATACTTTATTTAAGGAATCGGGCTATGAGCTGTATTGGGAATTATACAGGAGAAAAGCCATGATCCGCTTCGGGAAGTTTGATCTTGCGGGAACGGCAAAACCGGCTACCCAGCCTTACCGGAGAATTTTTCCAATCCCTCAGTCCACCATTGATGCTTCAAAGGATTTTACCCAGAACCCTGGATATTAAGACGGTTATTTCTTTTTATAAGACGATTATTTTTGTAAACAAAAAGCGAAGGGATGATTCTCTTCGCTTTTATTTTAGGCTTTGTTTCAATTATTCTGCATTCAGCATCCCCAGCTCCCCGAAATGCTTTTTGAATTTCTGGATTTTCGGTCCGACTACCGCGCTGCAGTATGGCTGGGTCGGGTTGTCATTATAATATCCCTGGTGGTATTGTTCCGCCGGCCAGAATTTTTCGAATGGGGTCAGTTCGGTCACGTAGGTGCCGGCCCATCTTCCGGATTGTTTGGATTTTTCGATGGCTTCTTCGGCTTTTGCCTTTTCCGCGTCGTCTTTATAATAGATTACGGAACGGTATTGGGTCCCGATATCATTGCCCTGCCTGTTGAGCTGGGTAGGATCATGCAGGAAGAAGAAAACATCCATCAGCTGTTCGTAAGAAATAACCGCAGGATCGTAGGTAATCTGCACCACTTCCGCATGGCCTGTTATGCCTGTACATACTTCTTCATAAGTAGGATTGTCTTTATGCCCTCCGGAATATCCTGAAACGGCAGATTGTACCCCTTTCAGCATATTGAAGCAGCTTTCTACACACCAGAAACACCCGCCCCCGAAAGTGATCTGTTCTAAATTATTGTTGTCCATTGTTGTTTGATTATTGTCGTTAAAATATTTTTCTCTTCAAGGAATAGGATGGAGAAAAAACCTATCAAAAATAAGGAAAACTTTTCCAATTTTCGCGCCATCTTCCGTCTCATCAGCAAATGATGATGATAGATCAGACAAATTACTGAAGCTTTAAGTGACGAAAATCTGCGTCATCTGCAAAATCTGCGTGCTGTTTTTTTTAACGCAAAGTTTTTTACTCTTAAATCCGCATATTAAGTGAGCAAAGGACGAATCAGCAAGCTGATTGATGAAGGTAACGTCCACTTCGTGCAGCAGATTGATCTGCCTTGCCCCCTGAAATGAGCGGTCTGTGATAGATCTTTTCGTTGAAAAAATTATGCAGTAAATCGGTCACCTGCCAACATCTGCGTGCTGTTTTTTTAACGCAAAGTTTTTTACTCTTAAATCCGCATATTAAGTGAGCGAAGGATGAATCAGCAGGCTGATTGATGAAGGTAACGTCCACTTCGTGCAGCAGATTGATCTGACTTGCCTACTGAAATGAGCGGTCTGTGATAGATCTTTGCGTTGAAAAAATTATGCAGTAAATCGGTCACCTGAAAAAATCTGCGTGCTGTTTTTTTAACGCAAAGTTTTTTACTCTTAAATCCGGATATTAAGTGAGCTAAGGATGAATCAGCAGGCTGATTGATGAAGGTAACGTCCACTTCGTGCAGCAGATTGATCTGCCTTTGCCTCCTGAAATGATCGGTCTGTGATAGATCTTTGCGTTGAAAAAATTATGCAGTAAATCGGTAACCTGAAAAAATCTGCGTGCTTTTTTTTAACGCAAAGTTTTTTACTCTTAAATCCGGATATTAAGTGAGCTAAGGATGAGTCAGCAGGCTGATTGATGAAGGTAACGTCCACTTCGTACAGCAGATTGATCTGCCTTTGCCTCCTGAAATGAGCGGTCTGTGATAGATCTTTGCGTTGAAAAAATTATGCAGTAAATCGGGGTCATCTGTTTAGTCTGCGTGCTAATTTTTAATGCAAAGAATCATACAGGCATCAATAGGATGGGCTTCAGCCCATTTATAGGAAGGTTCCATGACCGGCTTTAGCCAAATTCAGATATCGGTAGGCTCTAATCAGTAAACCTGTATTAATTCAATAATTCGCAAAAAAAAGCACCCTGAAAAGGATGCTTATGTATTTTAAATGAATTTCAATTATTTTTCCCAAACCAAAGCGCTGGCTCCTAAGATGGCAGCATCCGCTTCGTCCAGTTCACTGAAAACCAGTTTTACTTTATTTCTGAAAATAGGGAGTAAGTTTCTTTCCATGTGAAGTTTTGTCGGTTTCAGAATAAAATCGCCGGCCTTGATCACTCCGCCAAAAAGAAGGATAGCCTCAGGAGAGGAGAACATCACGAAATTGGCCAGCGCCTCTCCCAGTTTCTGCCCGGTGTAGCGGAATACTTCGATGGAGATGGGATCGCCTTTTAAAGCACATTCGTGAACGGTTTTAGAATTGATGGATTCTTCAGGATATTGGTTCAGGATGGATTCCGGGAATTCAGCTCTCATTTTCTTGGCTGTGATCGCGATTCCGGTGGCGGAGGCATAAGCTTCCAGGCTTCCTTCGGAACCGGTGCTCCAGTGTTTCCTTCCGCCGGGTTTTACGATGGTATGTCCCAACTCTCCGGCAAATCCGTCATGTCCGTAGATCAGCTTGCCGCCTGCAACGATTCCGCTTCCTACGCCGGTCCCCAGGGTAATCATGATAAAGTCTTTCATCCCGCGGGCTGCGCCAAAAAGCATTTCTCCGATAGCCGCAGCGTTGGCATCATTGGTAATGGTGCACGGAAGGCCGAATTTTTTCTTCATCAGGTCTGCAAAAGGGATGGTGCCTTTCCAGGGAAGGTTGGGTGCCTGTTCAATGGTTCCCGTATAGTAATTGGCATTAGGAGCGCCTACTCCGATCCCGTCGAAATTCTTTTCTTCTCCGTGGTTTTCGATCAGGGGAGCTACTGCTTCGTACAGGGCATCGATATACGCTTCTACGGTAGGATAGGCATCTGTGCGGATGTTTCCTTTTTCCAGGACTTCACCCCGGTGGTTTACGACTCCAAATTTTGTGTTGGTCCCGCCGATATCAATTCCGAGCGCAACGTGTTTTGACAAATCTACTAATGACATTCTGTTCTAAAATTCTAAAAGGTTAAAATTATAAAAAAGATTGTATTAATGGATTATTAACTAAATAATAATTGAAATTTTTTTTCAGGCATTTTTCACTTTTTTCTTTTTTCGCCGTCCCCACCAGATCATGAAACCGGTGACGGGTAATGAGGCACATATAAGGCTGACGATAAAAGCAATGATCTTGGTCGGAAGCCCGAGAATGGATCCTACATGGATGTCGTAATTGGCACCGACCGCTTTTTCGCCGAAATTTTTGTCTTTCATATCATGGGCATGCAGCAGTTCGCCGGAATTTTCGTCAAAGATCAGGCTGCTGCTTTTGTGATACGAATAAGACAGATGCTTTACGTATACTTCAAAATGCGGATGTTCGTGGTCGTCCATATGCTCGTGGCCTAAATCGATAGAGAATCCGTAGGAATCCGGGTATTTTGCCTTAACGGTATTGCTTATTTTATCCAGGGTTCCTTCCGTCCGCAATTCGATCGGAGCTTTGGTGGTAATGGATGAAAAATCCGGATAAGCCGTCTTTCCGCCGGAGAAAATAAAATAAATTGCTGCCTGAACGGCAAAGAAGGCATAAAACAATCCGGTAATGGAAAAGATCAGGGCAAAAATGGAAGCATAAAAGCCAAGGACATTGTGTAAATCGTAGTTCTTCCTTTTCCAGTTTTTTACATTCTGCCATCTGAAAGAAAACCGCTGTTTCCTGGCCGCTTTGTTTTTAGGCCACCAAAGAACAATCCCTGAAACCAGCATGATGACGAAGATAATCACAGGAATGCCGACCAGGTACGTTCCCCATGACTGTTTCAGCAGATAGCTCCAGTGGATCATCTTAACGATCTGGAAGAAACCGTTTTTCTCGTCGTAAGTCCTCAGAACTTCTCCGGTATACGGATTGACATACGCCACTTTGTAAATAGGAAATTCTTCAAAATAATTCCATCCATCCGGGTTGTGCTCATACCAGTAGAACAGGTAAGACATCTTTTTGTCGATCGGGATATTCACCCAGTGGACGGGGTATTTTTCTTTCACCTGATCCACGACAGCCTTTTCCAGTACTCTGATCGGAAGAACCTGCTTCTGCTCTATATTTTTTTCGTGGTGATAAATAACATCTTTCCGGGTGGCATTTTCAATTTCATCTTTAAAAACATATAAAGCGCCGGTAATGGAAATGATAAAAACCAGGAACCCGACACCCAGGCCCAGCCATAAATGCAGTTTCCCGGTCCATTTCTTAAATGTGCCGGGACTTTTTTTATGATGATGCTTTTTCCTCATGTTTTTCCTTAAGTCTGGCAAAGATAAAACTTTAATTTTTATTTAGAATACTTATAATTAACGAAATTTGATTAAAATTTTTATCTGATGTTGGAAAACGCCAAGCCACAAAAGGTTTGTGGATACTTCACGTGGTACGGTGCAAGATTTTATCTTTGGTAAATTGAATACTTCAATACTCCGTATTAATTTTTAATACCAATTTTAGCCCTGCGATTTTCAACGGTATAAAAATTTGACATTGTTAAGTTCATTACGCCTTTAGCATCCTCTTTTACCATTTTATACGCGGCTTTGCGCTTTTCCAAAAGTATGAGCTAACGTTTTTAGATGGCTGGAATGTCATTTGATATTCAATGGATTATCCTAAATGATGACTGAAAAAAGTTTTAGATCGAGTTTCCTTCTTCCGGCCTGCTACACTTAAAACCTGTATTCCACCATCAGAGTTCCCCTTGTTCCTAAGGCGTTCACAAAATCGCTGTCCCGGGCTGCCCACCAGGCAATGGCGGGCTGATAAGACCTGTTGAGCAGATTCTCGATTCCTCCGGCAACCCTCCAGCTTTTATTAATTTCGTAACTTGATTTAAAGTTAAAAACCGTGTATTCCGGAACCCGTCCTTCGCCGTACGTATACGATCCTGTTTTGGCATTCGGCTGGAACCTGTTTTGCCCGAAAGCATGAAGCATATCCAGTCCTACCGATAAGCCCCTGATCGGCCTTACCTGAATATACGCCAGGACTTTCGGAGCTGAAATCCTGCTGTTATTGATTTTGGTTGAATAATCGCCGTCGTCTTTTGGAGAAGTGATGCCTTCCATCCAGCTGTAGCTTCCGCCGAAGTTGATCCACCGTGCCGGCGGGGTGAACTGAAGGAATCCTTCTACGCCGTACACCACTTCCGGAGCTCTCTGGATCATCAGAGAACGGTCGGGGCTCTGTACAAAGGTGGCTCCTAGCTTGGAGGTGCTTACATAAGAGGTGATTTCATAATTCAGCCATTTGGTGATTTGCCCGGTCGCTCCCAATTCGTAATTGTTGACGATAATCGGTTTAGTTTCCAGCTGATTGATGGTCTCTGCGGTTGAGGTTCTAAGGATTCGTCCCAGCTCATTGATGGAGTAGGACTGTGAAAAACTTCCGAAAAGATTGATCTGTGGATTAAAGTTATAACGGAACCCGATGTTTCCTACCAGGGCATTATATTCGAGGTCTCCACCTTTTACGAAAATACTTTTGGTAAAGGTTCCGTCGTTTTTAATAGTGGAAAGGGTGTTGAAATCGCCTACTTTTACTTTGATGTTCTCGTACCGGAGTCCTCCTTTCAGGATCAGTTTTTTAAATAAATCGATCTTTACGAGCATAAAAGGAGCGATGTTGGTCATGTCCATATCCGGGGTCCAATACCGGCCGTCTTCCAGCTTCTGAACGGTTTGGTCATTTAAAATATCGGCTCCGTAAATCACTTCTCCTTGGGAATTCACCGTATTCCAAAGTTGGGTATCAAGATTAAATCTTGCTCCTTTTTTCCTTGAAATGACGTTGGACTGGCCGCCGTTCAGGAAGGTGTCGCTGTACCCGTATACCGTTCTGAAATCCTGAAGGTATAAGTTAATATTCAAAGCTGTGCCTTTCCAAAGATTCCGGTTGTCGTAGCTGATCTTGAAATTGTGGTTCCTCGGCGTTCCCTGCGGGGTAGTTTCCTGGTTTTTCGCTGAGCCTTCGCCAATGGTCGGTGTCATGCCGTATTTACCGGTTTTAAGGCCGAGATCGAGGTCGGATTTTGAGGCATACCCGATGTAGGAAGCTTCAATTCTCTGGTTATCGTTCAGATTGTACCCCAGTTTCAGCATCCCGTTGTAATTATCCATTTTGGCCGGACTGGAAGTCGGACTCAGATTAACGCCATCAGCATCCTTCATGTAACCCGTTCTTTCATACGCAAGAGAGACGGCATAGTCAAACTTTGAGGTAATCTTTCCCGTTAAAAATTGGCTGGCCCTAACGCCCAGGGTTCCTTCGTACAGCTGCCCGGTAATCCCGACCTGCGACTGCCCGGAAATCGTTTTTTCATCATTTGATTTTTTGGTGATGTAATTGATGATCCCTCCGTCGGATCCGTTTCCGTAAATGGAGGTAGCCCCTTTAATGACTTCAATTCGTTCGATAACGGACGGATCGATGGAACGGATATCCCTGGAGCCGTTCCGTAAAGGCGTCGACTGCGGGATGCCGTCGATGAGGACGAGCACCTGTCTTCCCCTGAGGGTCTGGCCGCTGTTGGTTGTCATTCCCGAGCTGGTAGCCAGACTGGGAACGGTGTATTGTAAAATATTGGTAATGTCGGAATTGACGGTAAGCTGAGACTGGATCTGCTTTTGGCTCACGATCGTTACGGAGCTCGGGACCTCTTTTATGCTTTCTTTTTTCCTTGAAGCGGTCAGGACGACTTCATCCACGTCTTTCACCTGTAAAGAGTCTTTCTGCTGTCCTGCAACAGTAATGGCGGCCAAAGCAGCAGCCGATAAAATGATTTTCTTCATGATGCTTTTTTAATTCCTTTTTTCTTCCTTTTCCCCAGCCATACCAGAAATCCGGTGACGGGCAATGAGGTACAGATCAGCCCTGCAATGAACCAGATGACTTTTCCTGCGATTCCAAAGTAAGAACCGGTATGGATGTCATAATTGGCATGGGCATATTTTTCTGCTGTGTTTAATTTCTGATGCGGTTTGTTTAATAATAATTTCCCGGAGTATTTATCAAAAGCCAGCTGGTTTCTCACGGCGAATCTTCCTTCTTCCCCATAAACCGTCACCGGAATATTTTTTAATGTTTTTCCTTTTTTGTTTTTGCCGTTCAGAGGAATCCTGAAGCTTGATGAGGTGGCATAAAGCCGTCTTGTTTCCTGTGCCGTCAGATCAAACACCGAATTGTTTCTCGCAAGTAACGAATCGGGCGATTTTACTTCCTTTTCTTTCGGAAGCTCCATCGAGCCAGACAGGGTAACATTGAAAACCTTTTTTACCAATGGATAAGCAAAGTAAATTCCTGTTATGCTCATCAGCAGGGCAATGAAGGATGCATAAAACCCGAGGATGTTATGAAGGTCGTAGTTTCTGCGTTTCCAGGTTTTCACATTTTTCCAGTCGAAACGGAATCTTCCTTTCCTGGCATTTTTGTTTTTAGGCCACCACAACACAATCCCTGTGATCAGCATGATGATAAAAAGCACCACCGGAATTCCCACTGCATACTTTCCCCAGTCGGTTTTTAAAAGCAGGCTCCAGTGAATCGATTTCAGGATCGGGAAGAGGTCGTATTTCTCATTGTAGATCCCTAGTATTTCACCCGTGTACGGATTCACATAAACCAGTTTGTTGATCTTAACTTCATCAAAGTAATTCCATGCTTTTTTATCCTTTTCATAATACAGGAATTCATAAGCCCTGTTTCTGGCTAAAGGGATTTCAACCGAGCTTATGGGATATTGTTCATTAACTTCCAGCACCACCTTTTCCTTCAGGGTTTCAATGGAAAGGGGGGCTCGCGTAATCGTTTCAGCATCTACGTACAATACTTCCTTCCGGAGCTGATGCTGGATTTCATCTTTAAAAACGTACAGCGTTCCTGAAAGGGAAACGATAAAAACGATCAGCCCGACGGACAAGCCCAACCACAAATGCAGTTTGGCAGACCACTTTTGGACAAAAGAAGGTTTCTTTTTATGATGATGCTTCTTTCTCATGAGAAAAAAGTTAACCTTTTGAGGGGTTAACTTTAATTTATTTAAAATTTATATCCTATTGAAAGTCTGAAGTTTCTTGGCGCCTCAGCCTGATAGTAGTAATAGTTTCCGTATGGAGAACCGGAATAAAGGTATCTGTTGAATACATTAAATACGTTTAGGCCCACTCTGAATTTCGTATTCTCCCAGGAAAGACCGGCATCAAATTTCACATAATCATCAAGGCCTCTCTGGGTGCCGGAATTTGCCCATGCCCAGGTACTTCTATCAGCTAAATAAGTTCCCCCAAAGGAAAGCCCGAAACCTTCCAGGGTTCCGTTTGTAAATGTATAGTTCAACCATCCGTTCGCCGTGTGTTTCGCATATCCCGGAACTCTCATTCCCACCGGGTTTCTTACAGGATCATTGGATTCCGTTATTTTATTCTCGGTAAAAGCATAGTTAAAAATAGCGTTAAAGCCTTTTACGATTTCTCCTTTTAAGTCAAACTCTACTCCCTGCACCCTGGTTTTTCCAAGCAGGATAGAAAATTGCTCATTCCCTGTATTGGCAGGGTCATTGGTCGTAGCATTGTTTTTTATAATGTTGTATAGAGATAAGGTCGTATTCCATTTTCCGCCAAACCAGTCTTTCTTCACACCAACTTCCATATTGTTGCCTGTAATCGGTTTTACGGTGCTTCCGTCCCTGAAAATGGCTGCCTGCGGTACGAAAGACTGATCATATAAACCATAAACGGACAGGTCTTGATCTATAGAATAGCTGATTCCTACACGTGGTGTTATTTTATCGGCTTCCATTTTAGTACCGTAATTGCTTTCTTTTACGGTAGTATAGCGTGCCGCCAGTGTAAGTCTTAATCTGTCATCCAAAAATCCTAATTCATCCTGTAAGTACAATCCGGTATAATTTTGCTCGAGCATACTTGCTGATCCTGCTCTTACAGATAGGGGTTTTGTTTTATCAAACGGTACATATGCTGAATTGTTGTTAGGGCCATAGTACGTTCCCGGATTGTTGTCGTAATTATTGGTGTTCAGGTTATACCAGTAGCTGTAATCGGCAACCATATTTCCCGGATCCGTTGCAGTTGCGGGTCCGTAATCCCCGTTTGCATTAAATTTATCCAGATTATATCCCTGAGACCAGTCTGCCATATATTTTTTGCTTCCTAGATCCAGTCCTGCTAATATCTTATGAGAAACGACTCCTGTTTTAGCATAACCGTTTAAGAAGACCTGCCCGAATTTCATTGTATTATCTGCTTCCCAATATCCCAGACGACGGATCATGTAATTGCCTACAAATTGACTTGGCCAGAGGTTGCTTCCCATCGTATACTCGTTTACATAAGTCAGCTGAGACGTAAGCTTCCAGTTTTCATTGAATTTATGATGTAAATTGATGTTTACCGTATTGTTGTCCACTCTGGTTGGTTCAATACCCGGATCAGTTGCCGTATAGGAAACCGGTCTTGTGGCATAGCCGTCATAGCTGAAAACATACGCTGAACCTACTTCAGACATTTTTGCTTTCTGATAGATGTATTCTGCTGTTAAAGTGGTTTTGTCGGTGAGGTTTACTTTCAGGGAAGGATTGATGATATACCGGTCGTTAAATTCATAATCTCTGAAGCTCTTTTTATTCTGAGCCATTAAATTTAATCTGAATGCTACTTTATCAGTAATTTTTGTATCGATATCCGTTTCACCCCTGTACATATTGAAGCTGCCCAGTGTTACTCTGGCGGAACCATTTAAAGACTGTCCGGTAGGCTTTTTAGTTACGATATTGTAAATGCCGCTTGGCTCACCGTTGGACATTAAGAATCCTGAAGGTCCTTTAATGAATTCGATATGGTCAACAAAAGACATATCTTCGGACAATGGACCCCAGTTTGAGGTTACGTTTACCCCGTTCATGAAGGCGGCCGCCCGGGAACCTCTCATATTGATTCTTGTGTACATATCGCCCCAGTGTTCCAGCCTTTGAGCTCCTGCAACGTTTCTTAAGACCCCGTCGCTCATGGTAGTCACCTGCTGATCTTCCAGAGCACGGTTGGTAATGATCGAAATATTCTGAGGAATCTTTATCAGTGCCTCATCCAGGCGAATGGATGAAGATCCTTCTTTCTCAACATATTTTTTATAATACTTACCGTTTACAATAACTTCTTCGATGTCATTCGATTTTATGGTGTCATTGTGCTGGGCCAATGCCAGCGTCGTAGTAAGGAATGCTGCAAAAATTATAAGTTTTCTCATTCAGATGATCCTTATAGGATGTGGTTTAAAATTTATAGGTTATGCTTCCCAGCGCGTTGATAAGCTTCTGTGGGTTTGCAGTAGTGTATCCTGTCCAGTAGTGCTGATTGGTAAAATTGTCTACTTTTACTCCAACCCTGAATTTTTTTGTATCATAGAATGCATTGGCATTGAGTACAAAATATTTTGGAAGAATAAAATTCCCTGTTACGTTATTATCGCTGGCATAATTCCCCCCAATACCAAAGCCAAGGCCTTTCAGGTTTCCATCAAGAAACTGGTAGCTTGCATTGAAATTGGCAAGCCAGTATGATCCCGCAGTATTAGGACGAAGACCGGTCTGCACATCCCGGGTATCGTTGTATGCAACTCCTCCGATGAGGGAAAACCCTTTAACCAGATATGCATTCACTTCCAGCTCCACTCCTTTGCTGTGAAGCTTTCCGGCCTGGGTCTGCACACTTTGGAAATTGGCCAGATATTCACCGGTATCCAAAAGCATATTTTTAACTTTGATATCGTAATAGCTCACCGTAGCGTTGATTCTTCCATTGAAAAGATTCCCTTTAAGCCCTCCTTCAAACTGATTTGCCTTTTCAGGATCGGATAACGCAATATTAGACTGTTTATCTACGATGTAATAGCCATTGCTCTTGAAGCTGTTCTGATAGTTCCCGAAAACCGAAAACTTATCTTTTATGATCTGATATACCAAACCGGCCTTCGGAGACCATGCAGATTGCTTATAAGGGGCACTGTCATTAACATAAATTCTTCCGCCAAGGAAATCGTTATTTTCGTAACGTAACCCTACCACAAGATTCAATCCTTCTAATGGTGTGAAAACATTCGACAGATAACCGCTGTATGTCTTCAAATCCCCGATATTATTGGTAGAGCTTACATTGGCAGGATCACTGTAGATGGCTCCAAGGACGTTTGCATTGAAGTTGGAATAATCTGTTCCTTTCACAGGTACAAAATCAAAGAATCCCATCGGATATTTTTCGCTGTTCAGTCCGTAGTAGTGTAATCGTGTCGTTGTTCTCAGGAAATCAAAACCGATTACCGTCCTGTTTCTCATTCCGTTTGCGAACTTATAATCAAAGTTAAAATTCTGCTGGATCTGAAAATACGATTTAGTACTGTTATTGGTTGCCTGATCTGCTCTTCCTACAACAAGGGCGTTGGCTTCATTCTGCAATACCGTAAAATAAGGGTTGTTGCCATTAGAGAAACCGTAGCTGTTATTGATATTGGTAGAAGATCTGATATTATCATTAATCTGGTAATTAACCTGTCCGAAAATGTTGCTGTTTCTTGCTGTCGTATAAAGACCTTTTCCTGAATATGACTGTTTATAATCAAGTCCTGCCTTCTCCAGGTCTTTCATATTATTAATACCTCCCAGGGTGTCCGGCGAAAGGTAAAAGAAGAAGCTGTCTCCTATTGCCCTGGACTGGAAAAATTCGTATTCCAGGTTGAACTGCAGCCGATCCGTTGCATTATACGTTAGGGTGGGAGTGAAGGCAAAAAAAGAATTTTGAGCATCCTTTTTCTGAAAAGTTCCTTCATTGGTATAGGCGGTATTTATTCTGAAAAGAAGTTTTTTATCATTGGTAAGCGGTGCATTTACATCCGCCTGTGCCCGGTAGGTATTATAACTTCCTCCGAACAGGCTTACCTGCCCTTCAAATGTATCAGACGGCTTTTTGGTCGTCCTGTTGACAAGTCCTCCGTAAGAAGCTACATTACTTCCGTAAAGTGTTCCTGATGGTCCTTTCAGTACCTCAAAACGTTCTATGTTTATCGCATCAATTACGGTGGTTACAGGCGAAACCAATCCGTTTCTCACGGAGTTGTTGGAAGGAAATCCCCTTAAAACAATGTACGATCCGCCGTCTCCTGCACGGCTGGTAGCCGTCCACATAGGCTGTAGCCCGGTAACGTTCCTGTATGCATCATCCACCTTAAAAAGCACCTGATTTTCCAGTACAGCCCGGCTCACAGAAGAGTACACCTGAGGATCTTCAATCGCTTTTAAAGGCATTTTGTTGCTGTAGTCAGAATCTTTTTTTGTCACTGAATTGATAACAACTTCTTCAATATTCTTTGTATTTGCCGAGTCCTTTGTCTGTGCAGCTACAGTTACAGAACCAAGAATAATTACAGATACCAAAACTTTCTTCATAGAAACTCAAAATTTTCTGCAAATATATTGTTTTTAATTATTCTAAATAAATTAATGGATTGATATTTATCATAGATTTAATGTGAATTACAGGCAAACCGAGTAAAAAGGCTGGAAGAAGGGAGCTGGATGGTGGAGGTTTTACGGTTACAGTTTCAGATCTTCAATGATTCTATTTACATTTTCTAAAGGACTAGCCGCATTTAAATTTTTATTCTTTATCTGTTTTTCTTTTTAAATGATTGAAAACAAATTAAATGCTATCGGATTTATACTGGCTCTTAATAAGAATAACCGCTTCAGGATAGCCTGAAGCGGTTGTTGTATGGTAAAAACTATTATTTCTTATGCCGGAATTTCTCCTTTGTATAAGAATGAAATAATTTCTCTGTTTAATTTATCGATCATTTCACTGAACAAGTGGAAAGATTCCTGTTTGTAAATTACCAGAGGATCTTTCTGTTCGTACACGGCCCCCTGTGAAGATCTTCTCAAATCGTCCATTTCACGCAGGTGGAGCTTCCAGTTTTCGTCGATAATGGATAAGGTGATGTTCTTTTCAAAATCATTGATCAGACTGTCGCACTGCGTTTCAAAAGCTTCCTTAAGATCCGTAACGATGGTCATCGTTTTATGCCCGTCGGTGAAAGGAACCTGGATCATCCTGAACATCGAACCCTGATTCTGATATACATTTTCAATGATCGGGAATGATTTCTCTTTCAGCAGGTTCAGTTTCATTGTATAGTCGTCCTGAGCTGCTTTAAACAGGATGTTTGTTAAATCCTGAACGGTTTTAGATTTGAAATCGTTTTCAGAAACCGGAGATTCCATCGTGAACGTCTTAATGATCTCATATTCGAAATCTTTGTAGTTCCCGGTAGCTTTCCCTTTTGCAGCGATGGAATTCGCCACGTCAAAGATCATATTCGTAATATCATACTTCAGGTGATCTCCGAACAAAGCGTTCTTCCTTCTCTTGTAGATTACGTCACGCTGCTTGTTCATTACGTCATCATATTCAAGAAGCCTTTTCCTGGTTCCGAAGTTGTTTTCCTCCACTTTTTTCTGGGCTCTTTCAATTGACTTGCTGATCATGGAATGCTGAATTACTTCGCCTTCCTTATGGCCCATTCTGTCCATCATTTTAGCGATTCTTTCAGATCCGAACAAACGCATCAGATTATCTTCAAGGGAAACATAGAACTGGGAACTTCCAGGGTCTCCCTGACGTCCCGCTCTACCTCTCAGCTGTCGGTCCACACGTCTGGAGTCGTGTCTTTCGGTTCCGATGATGGCTAATCCTCCCGCTTCTTTTACTTCTTTCGTGAGCTTGATATCGGTACCACGACCGGCCATGTTGGTAGCAATGGTTACCACGCCCGGCTGTCCTGCGCCCGCTACGATTTCAGCTTCCTTTTTGTGAAGTTTCGCGTTAAGAACCTGGTGCGGGATTTTTCTCAGCTGTAAAGCTTTTGAAAGCAACTGCGAGATTTCCACCGAAGTGGTTCCCACAAGTACCGGTCTTTTTGCAGCCGTTAATTTTTCGATTTCTTCGATTACGGCATTGTATTTTTCTCTGTTGGTCTTGAAGACCAGATCCTGTTTGTCATTTCTTAAAATCGGACGGTTGGTAGGAATTACCACCACATCCAGTTTGTAGATTTCCCAAAGCTCGCCTGCTTCCGTTTCTGCAGTCCCCGTCATCCCCGCAAGTTTGTTGTACATCCGGAAATAATTCTGAAGGGTAACGGTAGCAAATGTCTGGGTAGCCGCTTCGATCTTTACGTTTTCCTTCGCTTCGATCGCCTGGTGAAGACCGTCTGAATACCGTCTTCCTTCCATGATACGTCCCGTCTGCTCATCAACGATTTTCACTTCACCGTCGATCACCACATATTCATCATCTTTTTCAAATAAAGTATACGCTTTCAGCAATTGGCTCATGGTATGAACCCGTTCTGACTTTTCACCAAACTCGGAGAACAGTCTTTCTTTGGCTTCAAATTCTTCCTCTTTGGATAAATTTTTAGCTTCCAGTTCGGCAATTTCAGTACCAATGTCCGGAAGGACGAAGAAATTAGGGTCTGAGTTCCCTTGGGACATATACTCAACCCCTTTGTCGGTAAGGTCTACCTGGTTGTTCTTCTCTTCGATTACGAAGTAAAGGTCTTTATCAACGATCGGCATATCGCGGTTGTTGTCCTGCATGTATTGCGCTTCTACTTTCTGAAGCAATGCACGGTTTCCGCTTTCCGATAAGAATTTGATTAATTGTCTGTTTTTAGGAAGCCCTCTGTAGGCCTGAAGCAATTTGAATCCTCCTTCTTTGGTGTTTCCGGCGGAGATTAATTTTTTCGCCTCATTGAAGATGGTGGAAACAGTCTTTTTCTGAACTTCAACGATTCTGTCGATTGAAGGTTTCAAGATATCGAATTCCTGACGGTCTCCCTGAGGAACCGGCCCGGAAATGATCAACGGCGTTCTCGCGTCATCCACCAATACGGAATCCACCTCATCCACGATGGCAAAGTTCAGTTCTCTCTGCACCAGTTCAGATGGGGAAGTTACCATGTTGTCTCTCAGGTAATCGAAACCGAATTCGTTATTCGTTCCGTAGGTAATATCTGAATTGTAGGCTTTTCTTCTTCCGTCGGAGTTCGGCTGGTGATTGTCGATACAGTCGATCGACATCCCGTGGAACTGATATAATGGTCCCATCCATGCGGAGTCCCTTTTGGCAAGGTAGTCATTCACCGTAACTACGTGAACGCCTCTTCCCGGAAGGGCATTTAAGAAAATAGGAAGTGTTCCTACCAGGGTTTTTCCTTCACCGGTTGCCATTTCGGCAATTTTTCCGCTGTGCAGGATCACCCCTCCGATAAACTGTACGTCGTAGTGGACCATGTCCCAGTTAACCGGTGTTCCGGCAGCATCCCATAAGTTTTTCCATACAGCCTGATCTCCCTGAATTTCCACGAAATCTTTTCCGGCAGCAGCCAGTTGCCTGTCCCAATCGGAAGCGGTTACCCGGATTTCTCCGTTTTGTGCCCATCTTCTTGCGGTTTCCTTTACCAAAGCAAAAACTTCAGGAAGGATCTGCCCCAGGACTTTTTCTTCAATTTCGTATGATTCTTTTTTCAGGGATTCGATCTTCGAGAAAAGGGATTCTTTTTCGTCCACGTTCTTCGAATTCTTGATCTGTTCCTGGATCTGTTCTATCTGCGCTGTAATTTTACTGGTTGCAGATTTGATATTTTCTTTAAACTCAGCAGTTTTCTCTCTTAAACCGTCATCAGACAATTGCTGGATCGCCGGTTCAACAGCTTTGATTTTTGTTACAACTTTTTTTACTTCTTTTAGGTCCTGCGCTTTTTTGTCTCCCAAAAACCCTTTTAGAACTTTGTTTAAAAAACTCATAAATTTTTTGCTTTATGCTTAAAAGAATATCCTTTAAGCGTTGAAATAACACTTAACGTGTAAAAAAATGATATAAAAAGGGCAAAAAAGCTCTAAGCATCGCCTAAAGCCTATTGCTTTTAATTAATATTCGTCTTCGTTCCAAAGATAATCTTCGTCCGTAGGGTAGTCGCTCCAGATTTCATCAATGGCATCATAGATTTCCCCTTCATCTTCGATTGCCTGAAGATTTTCCACGACTTCCATAGGAGCACCGGTTCTGATGGCATAGTCGATAAGCTCTGCTTTTGTCATTGGCCAGGGTGCGTCACTTAAATAGGAAGCTAATTCTAATGTCCAGTACATAATTTTCTAATTTTTTGCAAAAGTATAAAAATAGCTTATATGATATGCTTTTTTACACCTGATTTTCAATTCTTTTTATTAATTTTTGTTCACCGTCGGCTGCGGAAAGTATCTATAAGCCTTCCGTGACCTACTCGAGGTCATTTTCTCAAAAACCATTCCACAAATTTTTTTATGCCATTTTGGAAGTTTGTGTCAGGTTTGTAGCCGATTAATGTCCTTGCTTTGGTAATATCGGCATTGGTTTTCAGGACATCTCCGGGCTGCATTGGCAGATTTTTCCGGATGGCAGATTTTCCTAGGGCGTCTTCTATGGCGGCCAGCATTTCATTCAGGGTGATGACTTCACTTTCCCCGAGATTGATGATCTCATACACTCCGGAATTGTTTTCCAGATAACGGATGGATTTTAAGATCCCATCGATAATATCGTCGATATACGTATAGTCTCTGGCGGTGGTTCCGTCGCCGTAGAAAGGAATCTCATGGTTTCCGGAAATCAGTCTTGTAAATTTATGGATGGCGAGATCGGGTCTTTGCCGTGGGCCGTAGACCGTGAAAAACCTCAGCTGGATCATGTCTATTTTATACAGTTCATGGTAAACGTGACCTAAGATCTCTCCGCATCTTTTGGTGGCGGCATAAGGTGAAATCGGGCGGTCTACATTGTCGGTTTCCGTAAAGGGAACTTTTTCATTGTTGCCATACACACTTGAAGATGAAGCACAGATAAATTTTGTTATGTTGAAATCCCGGCATAATTCCCAAAGGTTCATGGTTCCTCTTACATTTACTTCTTCATATTCCAAAGGCCTCTCGATGGAAGGACGTACCCCGGCCAACGCTGCCAGATGAATAACGGTATCGATGGAATGGGCTCTAAAAATTTCCTCCAATCCTTTTTTGTCACGGATATCCTGATTGTAAAGATTATAGTTTTCAGATTCAGAAAGGAAAATTAATTTTTTAAGATCTTTCTCTTTATCGAAATACTCAAAATCCGAAAAATAACGGATAGCGCCTAAAGTATTTTGAATTTTTATCTGATAATTGTAGAAATCGTCAAAATTGTCAACGTTTATGACAGAATGTCCTTCTTTTAATAATTGTTCAGTGAGGTGGGAACCAATAAAACCGCTTCCGCCGGTGATAAGATAATTCATCCGTATGTTTTTCGTGCTACAAAAATATAAATTTACTTCGGGAAAAATATAATCATTAAATTTACTTAAAAAAGTAATATAAAATTAATATGCAGTTTCAAGGGCAAATTTTAAAGATGACGAGCTTCCATGATGAGCCGGTCCAATACTACCTCAACCTTTCAGGCGACCTGATCCACATGAACGAGCTTTTTGGAAAGGAACTTACCATAAAACATATCGGATATCAGTGTGTGAACTGCCAGGAAGACAAAACCATCTACCGTATGGGTTTCTGTAAAAACTGCTTCTTTGAAAGTCCGTATGCCAGCGATACCATTATCCGTCCTGAGCTTTCTACGGCCCATCTGGGAATTGCGGAACGGGATTTGGATGTAGAAAAACAAATTCAGTTACAGCCTCATACGGTTTATCTGGCATATACGGGAGAAGTAAAAGTTGGGGTAACGCGAAATACGCAGATCCCCACCCGATGGATCGACCAGGGAGCTACTTTTGCGTTACCGATTGCCAGAACGGAAAACCGGTATGAAGCGGGAATGATAGAAGTTGCCCTCAAACAGCATGTGCCGGACAAAACCAGCTGGAAAAAAATGCTCCAGGATGATTTTGAAGGTGAAGTAGACTTGGCGGATTTCCAGCAGAAGATAAAAGAGTATTTCCCTGAAGATTTTCAGAAGTTTTACAGCGAAGGCGAAAACCTCTGGACCTTCGATTATCCTTATGATAAACCGGAGAAAGTGACTTCCTTTACCCTGGACAAGAAACCGGAGTTTACCGGAAAATTAACCGGGATCAAAGGACAGTATCTAGCGTTCGACGGGGGGCAGTTTATCAATGTAAGAGGACATGAAGGGTATGTGATTGAATTGAGTGTAACCAATTAACCGGATCTCAAATTAAACAAGATCACAAAATGAAAAAATGGGTCAGAAAATTATTAATCAGCCTTGGAGTCCTTTTAATCATCCTCTTACTGGCAAACTTCGGGCTAAATATCTGGCTTAAAACCCAGCTTCCCAAATACATCAAAAACAATACGGATTATAAGATCTCTTACAAAAGCATGGAGGTCGATTTGTTGTCGGGAAACATTCTGTCAACGGGAATCACCGTTAATAATAAAAATCCGCAGAACATCAATGTGATCGGTTTGCAGGGGACGGTAGATACCCTGAAAGTAAGCCGTTTCGGAATTTATGATGCGCTGTTCAACAATCAGATCAGCTCATCGGATTTATTGCTCTCCAAACCCAGTATGAATGTGGTCCTGGCCCGGCCTGTCGATACCAGAACGGGGAAAAAGAGAGACCCTTTTCTGTTTGAGAACATCAGGATCAATGAAGGGAATATTAGTGTTTTCAGGTATACGAAACAGAAATTCTTTTCTGTGAAAGACCTCAGCCTGTATGTGGAAAATCTCCAGATGACAGAAGAAGATGTGCAGGACAAGCTTCCCATCGTTTTCGATCAGTACAGCATAAAAGGAACGGATTTTTTCTTCCGTCCGGATAATGTGTACGCTTTACAGATCGATAGGATTGAAACAAAGAACGGACAAATGTCGATTAACAAGCTTCAGCTGACTCCCCTTGTAACTTTTGAGCAGTTTAAAAAATATTATCCCAAAAAAACACAGCTTTTTCAGTTCAATGTTGAAAAAATACAGTTCAGGGATATTTTGCTGGCAAAAAATAAAATTTCTTTAGCCAATGCCATTTTTTACAATCCTGATCTTTTCGTATATACTACCAATGCCGTTCCCATTAAAGCCAAAAAACCTTTTAATTTAGAACTGAATCTGCAGGATATCCGGTTGAACAATGCTACGGTTCAGGTCATGAAGCCTGACGGAAGCAAGCTTTTGTATGCCCATAAAGCCAACCTGAATATCAATCAGCTTCATTTCGATAAGGAAACACGTGAAGAATTGATCCCGGTGGGCTATAAAGATTTTCAGTTTTCGGCACAGGATATCCTGTATTCCAACCATCAGGATTTTACGGTAAAAAGTTTCACTTTAACCCCCAAAAAGGGAGAGCTTAAAACAATATCTGTAGTTCCGAACGGTTTATCGAATGGAAAAACGGCCATGGATCTTACGGCAGATTATATAGGTTTTGCTATGAATAAATGGGATGTAGCAAATAAAAAGATGAACCTTGATATTAAAGAAGTGCTGGTCGATCGGGTAAAAGGAGGCATTAAAGCAGGAGAAGCAAATAACAAAACTGATAAGCAAGGAGATATTCAAGGAATTAAGTTTCCCGTCAATATCAGGAAAGTAACACTTAGGAATTCAGATATTACCTACGATAAAAACAATCAGCCATTTACCTTAAACAACCTGAATGCAACAATTAATGACATTCAGCTGAATTCTAAAGAAGGAAAACCGGGAACGAATGTCGGGATTAAAAGTTATACAGTGACTTCTGATAATTTCATTTATAAAACCCAGTTTTACCGCATTACCGCAGGGGCTTTTAAAGCAGACCAGAGTAGCGTCAATATTTCTCAGTTTGTCATGAAACCTCTCATTTCGAGAGCCCAGTTTATCAAGATGATACCGGTGGAAAAGGATTTATATGATATTAAGGCCGCACAGATTACTGCTAACGGAACCTGGGACTTATTTTCAGATCATAAATCCATCAACGCTTCCCATGTGACGATCCAATCGGCGGATGCAAATATTTTCAGGAGTAAGATACCGGCTGACGACCCGAAAGAAAAGCCTTTGTATTCCAGATTGTTGCGGTCCATTAAAATACCGATGATCGTTAATAATCTTGATCTAAAAAATTCATTGCTGGTCTATGAAGAAGATACACCGGAAAGTGCAGGCCCGGGTACGCTGACGTTCAGCAATTTCAATATGAATGTAAAAAACCTGAATTCTGCCAAAATAAAAGGCAAACCGACCCGGGTTGATATTAAGATCAACTGTTCCTTTATGAATTTAGCACCGCTTTCCGTAAACTGGAATTTTGATGTTGCAGACCCGCGCGATATATTTACTATTTCGGGGCGTACCATCAATCTTCCGGCGAAGGGCATTAATCCGTTTATCCGGCCCTATCTGCATGTGACGGCTACCGGAACCATCCAGGAAATGCTGTTTAATTTCAGGGGGAATCCTAAAGGACTGAACGGAAGTTTTAACCTTAGACATAAAGATCTCAAAGTCGCTATTTTGGATAAGGAAAACCGTGAGAAAAAAGGAATTTTAACGGCCATCGCCAATCTGCTCGTTAAGTCCGATTCCGGGAAACTTCCCGAAGATGTAAAAGTTGAAGACGTGGAAAGAGATCCGACAAAATCCTTCTTTAACCTGTTCTGGAAAGGAATTGAACAGGGACTGAAGAAAACCCTGATCGGAATCAATATCGATACGTCCAAAAAAGGAAAGGGTGATGCTAAAGCGAAAGAAACAAAACCGTCCGTAAAAGAAGCAAAGGCTGAAAATAATTCAGGAAATACCATGCAACAGCCCGCAGAACAAAAGGAAAAGAAAGGGTTTCTGAAAGGGATATTCAAGAAAAAAGATAAATCCGGAAATAATTAATTTCCGGATTTATTGCAGATATAAAGTTGGCTGTTTATTCGAAATCAAACTCATTACTTTCAAGGATCGGGACCGCTCGTAAAAACTTGTCGAAATCCTCACCGGGATAATTGCTTTCGGCTCCGTAAGAGTCAATAATCATTCCCATGTTTCCGGCATCATCTTTTACGACATACAGAACCGCGTTGTCGTCCGGAGCACTTGGACCTTCAAAACGATAGGTCTTCACGATGGTCAGCTCATGTGGCTGATAAATCTTTTCGGAATTTTCAAATTTCATTTCGCAGTTTTCATTCATTCTGAACTCCCGGTGTACACCTTTCTGTGCCAGTTTGGCCATTACCTGGCTCAATGTCGTCATCTTATCAATATTTCCTGTACTGTCCATAATAATTTTTTCATTAAACCTGCAAGAATTAAACCATTGCACTTTAAAACATGGTATTCCAGTTGTATTGCAGCTGTTAAAAAGAGAGGTTTGATATTAACAAAATTTATAATACATAAACGATCTTGGGTATACTTTTTGCAGTTGGTACCGGTACATAAATCAGACGAAATATGAAAAAAGAAGTCGGCGTTTTACTGGCAGGAGGAGTAGGTCTTTTGGCGGTATTAAGTATCATCGGAATAAAGAAAATTTTACACAGAAAAGATAAAAAATACAGCGATGCCTATTCGGATTATCACCGTCATTTTGAGGATAAAAATCATGATGACGAATATCACGGTATCGAATTTTATGCATTGAAGTAGTTACAAAATATATCCTTACTATGTAGATCCGGCACTATTACAGTGTTGGATTTTTTTTGTTACAATTTTTAACAATAAAACCTTCATTTTCCGGAAATTACCTTTTAATTTTACATCAACAATGCAGAACGAGGATATCATAAAAGGTCAGGGTGCTCAGCGAAATGTCATCAACCGTTTCGACCGCTATACCTATGAACCGGAAGAAGAGGACTTCGAAACGATAAAAACATCCTTCACTGAAGTTTTTCCGAAAACCATTGTTAATCAGGTTAAAAGCGAGGATCTGCCCATGGAGTATTCCATGAATCCTTACCAGGGTTGTGAGCATGGCTGTTCCTACTGTTTTGCACGGCCTACCCACGAATACTGGGGCTACAGCGCCGGAATTGATTTTGAAAGAAAGATCATGGTGAAGAAAAATGCTCCTGAACTATTGGAGAAATTCTTTCAGAAAAGAGGTTACCGGCCGGCTCCGATTTTACTTTCCGGGAATACCGACTGCTACCAGCCGGCAGAACGGCAGTTTGAGATTACCCGGAATCTTCTCCAGGTCTGCCTGGATTACCGGCATCCTGTTCATGTCCTTACCAAAAATGCCCTGGTGCTGAAGGATATGGATATTCTGAAGCCTATGGCCGAGCAGAATCTTGTCTCCGTCTCATTAAGCATACCGACGATCAATGAGGAGCTGCGGAGAAAAATGGAGCCCAGAACCAGTTCGGCTAAAAACAGATTGAAGGCCGTCGAAATTCTGGCTGAAAATAAAATCCCGGTAAATGTGATGGTGGCTCCGGTTATTCCCGGATTGAACGGTGATGAACCGCTGTCTATCTTAAAAACCATTTCTGATGCAGGGGCGCAGAGTTTCGGATATACGCTGGTAAGACTAAATGATTCGGTGGAACCTGTTTTCGTTAATTGGATTGAACATGCTTTTCCGGACCGTGCCCAGAAAGTCTTAAGCCTGATCCGTTCGATGCGTGGCGGAAAACTGGGTGAGAAAAAGTATTTCGACCGGCAGAAAGGGGAGGGCAATATTGCTGAAATGATCCACAACACGTTCAGGATCGGCAGGAAAAAGTTCTTTGACGGAAAAGATTTCCCGAGGCTTTCAATCCAAAACTTTACGGGGGCAAAGGATCAGCAGCTGAGGTTGTTTGATTAATTTTAATTATTTATAATGGTCAAACAACAAGTTATTGCCGGAAATGTTTGTAAATAGAAATTTTAATAATTTGTATTGAAAAGACTTTTTATTTTACTTTTACTTTTTGCGAAAACTATGTTGTTTTCGCAAAATTTGTCATTTGTTTATGAAGTAACAACAAATTCAAATAAAAAACTCTTCAAAAGAGAGAATTACTTTCTTGATATTTCTGGTGAGAAGTCAGTTTTCAGATCAGAAAATGACAGATATTATGATTCTTTGAGAGAAAAAACGGGAAAGGGTTTAGGAACCCCTCTCGACTTTAATCAATTATATAGTCATAAAAGAAAGTCCAAAGAAGAAATATATAAAACGGTGACCATTCCTTTTGTTTTAAATACTTATGATGTTTTAATTGATGAAAAACTTGATTGGAAATTATTAAGTGATTCAGCAACTATTGCAGGTTTGAAATGCCAGAAAGCAACCGTAAATTATGGCGGAAGAACGTGGGAAGCCTGGTTTGCAAAAAGCATTGCCATTCAGGACGGGCCTTATATATTTCATGGATTACCTGGATTAATTATACAGATTGCTGATTCAACTAATGATTTTAAATTCAGCCTTGTATATTATACGGATAAAAAAAACAGTATGTTTTTTCCTTCTAAGAAAGGTAAAATTTTAAGCTTTACCCAATTTAAACTTTTGCAAGAAAATTTTTACAGTCAACCATTTGCTGAGCTTGAAAGCAGCGGAATGAAAATAGTACATGCAGATGAAAAAGGCAATAAGTTGCCTTGGAATTCTCGTGAAATGTCGCAAAAAATGCAAAAAGTGCTGAAGGAAAATAATAATCCTATAGAGCTTAATTATAAGCCTAACTTCAAATAGCAAAAATTCATCAAAAATAGAAAACCGCTCCCAAAGCAACGGTTTTATCATTTGCAGATGAAATCTATCGTTTAGATCGAATCATCCGGACATTTGAAATCATCGCTGCATGTGGCACAGATTATCATATTACCGCAAGCATACATGCAGAATTCCGGCTCCGGAACCGGCTTGATTCCTCCGCCTCCTTTAATGCTTTTTAATTGTGTTTTGTTTAGTTTTTTTAAATTTTTCATATGGTTTGAGTTAAAAGTTTGATACTAAAGTAAAGTTAATCAAAAAAATAATATATCAATGAACTGTGGTATATTTTGTTTTCCGAATTAGTGTAAAATTCATTTTAATGTGAATAAATAAGGCTAAATGTTTGATTGTTAGTTTGAAAATTTTTAATTTTAAAAAATAAAGCGGAATCCGAAAAGCTGAAAGAGTAGGAAAATATTAAAATCAAAAGCTATGAAAAATTTCAAAAAGCTTTCAAGAGAAGAAAAGAAAGGAATATCTGCCGGTGCTCCTCCGGCATTCTGTTTTGAAGGTGACGGCCCGGGAACGGGGGGCTGCGGAGCCAACGAGATATGTTCCGGCGGAAAATGTATACCTTATTCACCGGATCCCGGTGGCGGTGGTCCGGGAAATCCCGGTGGTAGTACCTATACCTGTATCTGCCCGTGGGGAACCGTGGTGCAGACGACTCCATGTCCTGAATTTTATTGTATTACAGGATAATTTTTAAAGGGCTATCTTAAAAGGTTTCACGTGAAACTGGTATAAAATAAAACCGGGTGTAAAAACCCGGTTTCTTATTATTTTTTAATTAATCCTAATTCAATAAGTCTTTCATGCAGAAATTCACCAGCCGTCGTATCTTCGTACAGTTTCGGATGATTTTCATCCACACAGTTTTCCAGTGCATTTAGCGACATAGAGCTTACCGGGTGCATAAAGAATGGAATGGAATATCTTGAAGTTCCCCACAATTCCCTTGGCGGGTTCACCACCCGGTGGATGGTAGACTTCAGCTTGTTGTTGGTATGTCTGGATAACATATCACCTACATTGATCATCAGTTCGTCCGGTTCTGCGATCGCGTCGATCCATTCACCTTTGTGGTTCTGAACCTGAAGGCCTTTTCCCTGTGAACCCATTAGTAAGGTAATTAAATTGATGTCTCCATGAGCTGCCGCTCTTACCGCATCATCCGGTTCCTCTGTGATTGGCGGATAATGGATCGGTCTTAAAATAGAGTTTCCTTCAGCAATCTTGTCATCAAAATAAAATTCATCAAGACCAAGATACAGTGCCAATGCTCTCAAAACATACTGTCCTGTTTTTTCCAGCATCTGGTACGCTTCTTTTCCTACTTCATTGAACTTGGGAAGCTCTTCAACAATCACATTGTCGGGATATTCGTCTTTGTATTCGGAATCTTCGGACACGTATTGTCCGAAATGCCAGAACTCTTTCAGGTCTCCCTTTTTAAAGCCTTTTGCCGTTTCTTTACCGAAGCCGACATAACCTCGCTGTCCACCGATTCCCGGAATTTCATACTTCTGTTTCGTTTCCGTTGGCAGTTCAAAAAAGTTTTTTACCTCTCCATACAATTCCTCCACCAATTCGTCATCAAGAAAATGGCCTTTTAAGGCTACAAAACCAATTTCTTCATAAGCTTTTCCGATTTCATTTACAAATTTCTGTTTGCGTTCCGGTTCACCCGAAAGGAAATCACGCAGGTCTACACTAGGTATTTTATCCATTTTTAGAAATTTACGAATGGCTAAATTACAGATTTTTAAATTAATTTCTTTTTTGTGTTAAGCATTTATCAATTAAATTTGTACTATGAAAAAATATTCCTCCAAAAGAAGTATTCAGATACTCGCACACCTTCTTCAGCAATACGGAATTTCAGATATCATTGTTTCTCCCGGATCCAGAAATGCACCTTTGGCGATTCATTTTTCAGAGATCGACAGTTTCAACTGTTACAGTATTGTAGATGAAAGAAGTGCGGCTTTTGTAGGAATGGGAATGGCAATGAGCGAGAAAAAACCGGTGGCCATCACCTGTACCAGCGGTTCTGCGGCAGCGAATTATTATCCTGCTGTTACGGAAGCTTTTTATTCCAACATTCCGTTGCTGGTGCTTACGGCGGACCGGCCGATGGATTATGTGGATATCTTCGACGGGCAGACCATCAGGCAGAATAATCTTTTTCATCAGCATTCCTACGGCGATTTCCAGCTGATGGAAGACGGCAAGGAAAATGCGGAGGACCATAATTTCGGCATTATCAAAACAGCGATCGAGCTCTGTATTGAAAAGCAGGGACCGGTACACATCAATATTCCACTGGAAGAGCCTCTGTATGAGTTGATTTCCGAGCTACCGACTTTTCCGACAGTGGAAAAAAACATCCGTCAGAAAGAATATGAAGTGCCGTCCAATCTTATTGCCGACTGGAATACGTCACAGAGAATCATGATCCTGGTAGGAACCAAAGACCACAGTCCAGAGCTGGAAAACCAGCTGACGCAATTGGTGAAAAATCATACCGTCGTAGTGCTGAGTGAAGCCAATTCCAATTTATATCACGAAAAATTTTTCAGGCATATCGACCGGTATGTTTTCAACTTTACCGAAGAGGATTTTAAAATGTATGCACCTGATTTGCTGATTACAGTAGGGCAAAACGTCGTTTCCAAAAAAGTAAAACAGTTTTTAAGAAAAGCAAAACCGAAGCAGCACTGGCATCTTGACCCCGTGTGGCAACCGGATACGTATTTTGCTCTAACGGAAAAGATCGAAGTGAAGCCGGAAGTTTTCTTTTCGAAACTATTGAGCTTTATTAATCTTGAGCCGAGGCCTTATTACAATCTCTGGGATGTACTGCGGGATAAGAAAGATGCCAAGCACGAAAAGTTTTTAAGCACGGTGGATTTTTCGGATTTTTATTTCTTCTATAAAACCACCCAGACGGTTCCTGAAAATTACAATATCCATTTCAGCAACAGCTCGGCGATCCGCTATGCACAGCTCTTTGATTATGGTAGAAGAAAAATCTACTGCAACCGGGGAACCAGCGGAATCGACGGTTCTACCTCAACGGCGATGGGATTTGCCATCAAAAATACAAATCCGACTTTACTGATCACGGGGGATTTAAGTTTTTTCTATGACATCAACGGGCTGTGGAACCAGTACATTCCGCCGTTTGTAAGAATTATCATCTTTAACAACGGGGAAGGTAATATTTTTAAAATTATTCCGGGACCGGGAAATGCCAACCCGAATACGCTGGATGAATTTATTGCCACAAAGCACCATAAAAATGCAGAGCACCTGGCGAAGCATTTCGGGTTTTCATATACCAAAGTGGATGAGGAAGTAACCTTAGACCGAGTACTGGAGAATTTCTTCAAGCCGGATACGCAGCCTAAAATATTGGAAGTAAATACCATGGCGATGCATAATGCGGATATACAGAAAGCGTATTTTAATTTTTTAAAGGAAAATTAAAGCTCAAGATAGTCTTCATTTCCCGGCAGGTTGATGATACGATCGATCGGGTAAATAAAGTTTTCATCAAAATCATTCAGTGCATTGATCATCTGGAAATGAGAAAACTCCTTAAGGTTTTGTAAGGTGATTTCCGTTTCTTTGATTTTCTTATGCTTTAAAAGGTTCTGCCTTTGCACGCCGTTCAGAAGGTAGGTGGAAGGCGTGAACCAGTCTTTGCCTTTTTTGAACAGAAGGTTGCTGTAAGACGTATCCGTAATATGGTTATTCTTCACAATGATGATTTCCTCCGCTTTGGATTTCATCTTCATCCTTTCCAGTTCCTTACGGTCTTCGGATTTGAAGGAATAATCGAAGCTGTTGTTTTCCACCAGTTGAAAATCCTCCAGTTCGGGAATGGCGTAAGGAATCATCTGGGTACGGATTTTTTTATCCAGGTCATAGACAATTCTCAGTTTGAAAAGCCCGTCTTCGTCATGTTCCAGGTGCTTATAAATTTTTGCCAGATCTATGGAGCCTTCTTTCCCGAAATGGGCGAAAGTCTGGTCTACACGCTTCTGATGAAATTCCAACAGGAAAATTTCCTGATCTTCTACTTTAATACTTTCAATGAATTGGGACATAGATTTTATTTTTCATTTCCTGATATTCGTCTTCTAATACGCTCATATGGGTAATTCCGCCGCCACTTTTGAAATAAAGCGACTCGCCTTCTTTTTCAATAAAACGGATCATCACACAGCTATCTGTATTTTTTCCGTCGAACCAGCCGCAAACGCCGGTGTAATAGCCTCTGTCGTAGCCTTCCGCCTCAAGGATGATCTCCATTGTTTTCGGCTTCGGAGCCCCTAAAATAGAACCGGCAGGAACCAGTGTTTTCATGATGCTGCCTAGTTTCCCTTCAAATTCAGGCTTGATATTTCCTGAAATTTCGGAACTCATGGCGTACAGGTCTTTCTGTTTGGTTTTGATAAAATCGATGTACTGAAACTTATCTACCTTTACCTCATCCGCTACCATGCTGAGATCATTCCGGAGCAGATCGACGACTGTATAATGTTCGGCCTTCTCCTTTTTATCGTTTTTCAGGATTTCGGCGGCATTGTCCAGTGAGGCATCAATGGTGCCTTTCATCGGGTAGGTCGATATTTTTCCGTTAGCGATCTTGACAAAAGTTTCAGGAGAAAAAAATACGAAAAAATCTTTATAAAAAGCTTTATATTTCGCCGAGGAATGAAAAAAAATTTCCTCAAGTGTTAAATTGGTTTCAATCTTGGTTTTCCTTGTATAATTAACGAGATAGGAATTTCCAAAACGGATATTTTTCTGAACTTTATCAAAGCCTGCTTTAAAGCTTTCCAGCGTTTCGGGGTACGATCTCCATTCCACTTTTTTCTGTAGGGTCTGTATGGTTTTTGCCGTTGAGAAGTTTTGAAAATCAACCAATAAGCCTGATTTTTCGATTTCATCGGCTTTAAAGATTTCAACATTTCGGGCGAGGAAATCGATAATGAAAAAATAAGGAACCTTCTGAAGCGAAAGTTCGTCCATTTCCATAAATTTTTGATGATTCACTGAAAACATTCCGCAAAAGTAATTATTGATGTTTACTTTTGCACAAAATATTTTTAATGAACAGCAAATATCCGCAGAAACCGGGATTGGATTTTATATTGAAGCAGGCATTTTTCTACTGGAACAAAACATTGGTTTTCCAGCTGATGTTCTCTATCATGTATTTTGGAATTTTTCTTACTGTATTTTTTATGTGTGATATGAAATATGGCATTATAGGGGAATTCAACGAGGTCGGAAAATACATGCAGGATGGGATGAAGGTTTATATGGAACAGCTTAATAAGCTTGTTTCTACCGATAATTACCAGAATTTTTCTCTATGGATCATGGGCACTACGATTTTTCTGTATCCGCTCAATCTGGGATTTTTCCAGATTTACAGAAAAATGGATACCGGCGAGAAGCCGGAACTCAGCGATTTATTTGCCGGGTATAACGGACTGAATTTTTTCAGGTATGTTTCCTATTATATCTTCTGGTATTTTATTTATCGGTTTACCTTTCCCACGATCATCCTTGCGGTAGCCTGGGTTTGCATTACCCTATTTGTGGCACCGATGATGTTTTTTATGAACAAAACAATTTTCGAATCGCTTTCCCTCAGCTTTAAAGCCATGAAAGTGTATTTTCTGGAAATCCTGGTTTGTGTCATGATAGCGATAATTTTCAAATATATCGGTTTTGCTTTGTTCTTTATCGGCGGACTGTTTACTTTTCCTTTCTGGAATGCCGTTATTTACTCACTGTACAAAACCATATTTTCAGAGAAGATGTAATTTCATGGATTTTTAATGTTTTTAATGCTAAAAAAGGGTAAATTTGGTAAAATCACATTAAAAATTTAAACACCATGTCAGAATTTAATGAATTTGACCAACAGGGCTCTGTTCCGGAAAGAAGTACGGGAGCTGTAATTTCTCATGCATTTGAAATGTACAAAGGCGTTTTCCTATACGCTGTTGTGGCCATGATCATCTACGGTATCTTAGGCGCAGTCATTCAGGGGCTTACCGGAATGAATTCCGCTGCTATGTTTGAAGACATCCGCGATTCCGGAGATTATTCAAACTTTTCCGTATTCAGTACGCCGGGGTTTCCTTTGTACTTAACTTTGTCCGGGATCTTGGGACTTGTGCTTTCGCCTTTGTATGTGGGATTGATCTATATGATCAACAAATACAATACGAAAAATCCTATTGAGTTCTCCGATCTTTTCATCGGGTACCGTCAGAATTTTATTAATATTTTAATCTATGCCCTGCTATCGGGTATTATTTCATCCATTGCCATTTCGCTTTGTTTCTTTCCTATTATTTTCGTGTATCCGCTTCTGATGTTGGGATATCCTATTTTATTGTTTGAAAATGCTTCTGCTACCGAGGCTTTAGGAAAGTCATTCAACATTGCTAAAGAAAATTACGGGGTTTTCCTTGGCGCAACATTTGTAGGTTTTCTGCTGTCAATGGCAGGAATTGTGTTGTGCTTTATCGGAATTATTGTTACGGCACCTTTCATCTTTGCTGTAATGTATTCCCTCTATTGTGCCCATTTAGGAAAACCGAGACCAGTAATTTTAAATAAATGATGAATAAAGATCAGCAAATCAGCAGTATCAAGATCAAGCAGGTTTTTTTGCTTGCCATAATTTTAATTTTAACAGGGTTAATCTGTTTTAATCTTGCCCTTTTTATCCCTTCCGTTTTAGGAGCCATTACCATCTATGTCCTGTGCCGGAAGTATAATTTTTATCTGCAGGAGCAGAAAAAATGGAAACCGTGGCTTGCTTCTATGACGCTGATGGGTGCAAGTCTGATCGTTCTTATTCTTCCAATCTATTTTATCGGAGACCTGCTGATTGAAAAGCTTGGAAATGCCCAGGCATACATGGAAAAATTCAATGTTTTCTTGGAAAAAATCCATACCTACATTTATAAAGAATTCAAGTTTGATATTCTGAGTAAAGAAAATATGAGTAAACTGAAGAACAGTGTAGGACAATATTCAACAAAGGCCCTCAGTGGTACGGTAAATACTTTAACCATCGTAGCTTCCATGTATTTCATCCTTTACTTCATGTTGGAAAGACCCCGTTTCTTTGAGAAAATCCTTGCTTCTGCAGCACCTCTCAAAAGATCCAATGTATCGATGATCGGCGAAAAAATGAGAAAACTGATCCTGGCCAATGCCATCGGAATTCCTGTAGTCGCTCTCGGTCAGGGTATTGTTGCATTGGTAGGTTACTATATATTTGGGGCTCCAAGCCCAATACTTCTTTTTGCGCTTACTGCGGCAACTTCCATGATCCCGGTAGTAGGGGCGGCCATCGTGTATGGCCCGGTCTGTATTTTTATGATTGCGGAAGGAGATATGGGAAGCGGTCTGGGGCTGGCTGCCTATTGTATGATTGTAGTCGGATTGACGGATAATGTTCTGCGTTTTACCCTTCTGAAGAAGCTGGAAGATATCCATCCTTTAAATACAGTGTTCGGAATTATCATGGGGATGAATTTATTTGGCTTTATGGGGCTGGTTTTCGGACCGATTATGGTTTCTCTAACTTTGCTCCTGATCCAGGTTTACCGGAATGAATTTTCTGATGACGATACGCCTGAACTGGAGCTGCCGGATAAAAATAAAGAGTTGGAAACCAAAATCGATTTAATAGTATAAAAACAGAATATGCAGGACGGAATAAACCCGGAAATATTGAAAGAAATCTGTATCGTAAAAATGCCCTTCGGAAAATATCAGGGAACTGTTCTTGCTGATCTGCCGATAAGTTACTTAGAATGGTTTCAACGGACCGGGATGCCAAAGGGCAAGCTGGGAATACAGCTGGCAACGGTTTATGAAATCAAGTTAAACGGTTTAACGGAATTGTTGATCCCTATCCGCTCAGCAGTAAGGAATCAACGATAAGATTAATTTAATTTTAAAAATATCTAAAAAGCCCAACATTTTAAAGAATGTTGGGTTTATTTTATTTGCTTTTGATTTTACAATAACAATGAAATCAAATAATCCAAATAGTAAACAAAAAAGAGACTGAAAACCAGTCTCTTTTATTTATTCTTTCAGTGCTGCAATTTCATCCCTCAATTTAGCCGCTTTAATAAAATCGAGATTTTTGGCGGCCATTTCCATTTCTTTTTGTTTCTGGGAAATGACTTTTTCCATATCTTCAGAAGTGTAACTGGCCTTGGCTTCAGCCACCTTTTGAAGAATTTCCTTCTGGGTGTATTTTTCATCTGGAAAATCCTTGCTTCTTCCAACCAGACTTTCCGAAATCTTTTTATTTAATGCTACCGGAACCATTCCGTGTTCTTTGTTGTACTCTTCCTGTTTGGCGCGCCGGTATTCTGTTTCATCAAGGGTGGCCTGCATCGATTTCGTAATCTTATCGGCGTACATGATGGCCCTTCCATTGAGATTACGGGCCGCACGGCCTACCGTCTGGATCATCGACCGGCGGCTTCTCAGCATCCCTTCTTTATCGGCATCCAGGATGGCCACCAGGGAAACTTCCGGTAAATCCAGACCTTCCCTCAACAAGTTTACCCCGATCAGAACATCGAAAAGCCCTACCCGCAGGTCCTGCATGATCTGAATACGTTCCAGGGTTTCGACATCCGAGTGGATGTATCTAGTCCTGATGCCGAATTTGGTAAAATATTTCGTGAGCTCTTCCGCCATTTTCTTGGTTAAAGTGGTTACCAACACCCTTTCATCAAGATCGGCTCTTTTCTGGATTTCTTCCATCAGGTCATCGATCTGGTTGATGGTCGGACGGATTTCAATAACAGGATCCAGAAGACCGGTCGGGCGGATGATCTGTTCGATATAAGCACCTCCCGTTTTTTCCAGTTCATAGTCTGCGGGGGTTGCCGAAACATAAATCACCTGGTTCTGGATGGCCTCGAATTCCTCAAATTTCAACGGGCGGTTGTCCATGGCAGCAGGAAGCCTGAAACCGTATTCCACCAACGCTTCTTTCCGGCTTCGGTCGCCTCCGTACATCGCGTGAACCTGCGGTACGGTAACGTGGCTCTCGTCGATCACCATCAGGTAATCCTTCGGAAAATAATCCAGCAGGCAGAAAGGCCTTGTTCCCGGTAGTCGTCCGTCCAGGTATCTTGAATAGTTCTCAATTCCCGAACAATAGCCCAGTTCCTTGATCATCTCGAGGTCGAGCTCCGTTCTTTCCTGTAATCTTTTGGCTTCCAACGGTTTTTCAATCGAACTGAAAAAATCCACCTGCTTCACCAAATCGTCCTGAATATTCCGGATGGCCCCGTTCAGGGTTTCTTTTGAGGTTACGAAAAGATTGGCCGGATAAATCTGGATCTGTTCAAAATTGCCCGTTACGTTTCCTGAAACCGGGTCAAAACTCTGGATCTTTTCAATTTCGTCCCCAAAAAACTGGATCCTGATGGCATTGTCCGCATACGCCGGAAATACATCGATAACGTCTCCTTTTACCCGGAATGTTCCGCGCTGGAATTCATTCAGCGTTCTGGAATAAAGGGCATTTACCAAAGCATGCAGCAATGCGGTACGCGTAACCTTTTCACCGATGGCAATCGAAATCAGGGATTTGTGGAATTCCGTCGGGTTTCCGATACCATAAATACAGGAAACGGAAGCAACGATCAGCACATCCCTGCGTCCTGAAAGTAGGCTGGCCGTGGCAGAAAGCCTCAGCTTTTCCACTTCTTCGTTAATGCTCAGGTCTTTCTCAATATAGGTTCCGGAAGTCGCAATATACGCTTCCGGCTGATAATAATCGTAGTAACTTACAAAGTATTCTACGGCATTTTCAGGGAAGAATTCTTTGAACTCCATAAACAGCTGAGCGGCCAGTGTTTTATTATGAGCCAGCACCAAGGTAGGTTTCTGTACATTCTGTATGACATTGGCCACGGTAAAGGTTTTACCGGATCCGGTTACCCCCAGCAGCGTCTGGTATTTTTCGCCGATGTTTATGCCTTCGGTAAGTTTTTCGATAGCTTGCGGCTGGTCTCCGGTAGGTTTATACTCTGATTGAAGTTTAAAATTCATAAAATTGGTGATGTTATCCTAACAAAAATACGAAAGAATTATTTGGCATTCAACCATATGATGGATCTTAATTTGTATTTTGATGATTCATTTTATTTATCATCTGTTAAATAAAAAAGCATCCCGGTTTGGGATGCTTGTCTGTTTATTCAAATGACATGGTCAAAGGCAGTCGCATGGCGTAATTCACAGGTCTTCCATCTTTTTCAGCAGGCTTCCAGATGACATTTTCATTGGCTTTTTTAAATGAGATCAATGCTTCATTATTAAAAGACTCATTATTTCCTGCGACTTTTACATTCACGACATTACCGTTTGCATTAACGGTATACAGAATATCCGCTTTTAATAAGCCTTTCGGTTTTCCAGCTTCCAGCTTGGAACCGTCAAACGATTTTGAAACTCTTGTTCTCATTTCATTTATCCCACCCGGAAATTGGGGAAGCACCGTCGGCTCGTCCTGCAAGGAATTGTTCATGGCTTCATGGGTTGTGCCGGATACGCTTTGCCGGTCTGAATTTGTGTTTTTACCTTCTTTCGGCCGGATGGTATCCTGAATCTTTTTTTCTTCAGTGGTATTTCCGGTTAATTCTTCAGGAATTTCAGGTGCTTCAGGCCTATCGTATTTTATGGCTTCTGTACTGTTATCTTCCTGAATTTGTACTGCCGGACTGAGATCACTGCCTGAAATTTTTTTCTGTGTTTCCTGAATTATTTTTTCAATCGGAAGGGCATAGGTTTTTTCAGCAAATAATCCGAAAGCAATCAGTAAAGCAGGAACACTGATGGCTTTTTTCACTTGTGCCCATTTGGACTTCTTGGTGTTCATCATAATAAATCGTTTTTTGGTATTTTTAAAATTGAAGGTATGGGTAAGGTTATAGTTTTGGGATGAAATAATTTCATCCAATATTAAATTCTGATATTCTTTTACATTAAAATGATTCTTCAGGACCGATTCATCCGCCAGGAATTCATGATTCATCAGGATGGCTTTTTTATAAAAATAAACTGCCGGATTGAACCAGGTGAATGCTTTGATTATTTCAACGATCATGAGATCGATACTGTGCCTTTGGTCAACATGGCTTTTTTCGTGAAGGAAAATTCCTGTATCTATTTGGTGACCAATGAAATAGTTTTTTCCCAAATAGATCGTTTTCCAAAAGCTGAAAGGAGATGTCGCTTTTTCCGTTATCAAGATTTCCTGGTTGCGGTAAATGATCTTTTCTCCTTTTAAATTTCTGATTTTCACCAATGAAACCACCATCCTGCCTAAAAAGATACAGGTTATAATCCCATAGGCTATCCGGATACCGGTAATCCAGTCGAATCTGTCCTGTTCTGGAGTAAGGTTTACTATCTGCTGAGTGGCTTCAAAGGTTGTCTGTAAACGGTTTAATGGTTTCGGAGCTTCCATACTGACCGAGATAAAAGGAACTGTATAAGAAAACAACAGCGAAAAAAGCAGGTAGATCCTGTTAAACCGATACATTTTTTCTTTCTGCAGAAAACTGTAATAAAACGCAATCAGCAAGGTAGAGCACGCGATAATTTTAAAAAGGATAATCATTTTTCATCAATTTGACGGTCTATAATTTCACGGAGTTCTTTCAGCTGTTTCTGGGAAAGCTTTGCATTCGAAGTAAAAAACGAAGCAAACTGGGTGACGGAGCTGTTGAAAAAACGGTCAATCATGGAAGACATTTCTTCTTTGAAATATTCCCCTTTCGCTATTTTCGGAAAGTATTCGCGGGAATTTCCATACAATCTATAGCCGACAAAATCTTTATTCTGCATTCTTTTCAGCAGCGTGGCAATGGTGGTGGTCGCCGGTTTCGGCTCGGGATAAGATTCCAGGATATCTTTCATGAATGCTTTTTCTTTTTCCCAAAGAATATCCATGAGGTCTTTTTCGGAATCGGTAAGTTTTATTTCTTTCATATTCTACGGATTGATAATTTGTTCTACAAATGTAGAGTAAATATTTTAAATACCAAATTTTTATGGCATTATTTTTCCATCCATTCCGGCAACCACCAAATCTAATGATATGAATTTCAATAAATTTTATATTTCCGCCTTCAGTTTGTTCCTTATTTTATCTTCGTGTAAAGACAACAAACTTAATGCTCAAAAGCTGGGAAAAGATGGCAGCGTAGAAACGAAAGAGCCGAACTCTCCGGAATATAAGCCCGCCTTTGCCGGACAGACTAGGATAAAAGCGGTGAAAACCTCAACGCCTTACCATGTGGAAGTTTTGAGTAAAGATCTCGGAAAGCCCTGGGGAATCATTAACCTGCCTGACGGACGGTTTTTAATTACGGATAAAAGAGGCTATATGAACATTGTTTCAGCCGACGGAAAACAGATTTCCAAAATCGAAGGTTTTCCGAAAGTGGATACCAAAGGGCAGGGCGGTATGCTCGATGTAGCCCTGGATCCGGATTTCAGCAACAACCGCATGATCTACTTCAGCTTTTCTGAGCCTTATGAGAAGGGAAATCACACTGCTGTAGGAAAAGGAATGCTTTCTGCGGATCTGAAAAATATTTCGGGAGTGCAGGTTATTTTCCGGGCTACCCCGACTTATGACGGCGACAAGCATTACGGCAGCCGGCTGGCGTTTGATAAAGATGGAAATCTTTTTGTAAGCACAGGCGAAAGATCAGACAAGCAGACCCGGGTTTATGCCCAGAGAACCGATAACTATTTAGGAAAAATTTTAAAAATAACCAAAGACGGCAAACCTGCACCCGGAAACCCTTTTATCGGCAAGAGCGGATTTAAACCCGAAATTTACGCGTACGGCATCCGGAATCCGCAGGGAATGGCCATCGATCCGAACGGAAATCTCTGGGATGTCGAAATGGGGCCGAGAGGCGGTGATGAGATCAACCTGATTAAGCCGGGAAAAAATTATGGCTGGGGCGATGTAACCTACGGTATTGAATATTCCGGGCAGAAAATAAACAACGGAACCACAAAGAAAGCTGGTACGGAACAGCCTGTTTATTATTGGGACCCGGTAATCTCACCAAGCGGCGTTGCTTTTTATACCGGAAACATAGAAGAATGGAAAGGAAACCTGATGATCGGCTGCCTAAGCGGGGAACACATCAACCGGATCATGATGAAAGATAACAAAGTGATCGGCGAAGAGCGCCTGCTGGAAAATGAAAACGAAAGGTTTCGCGATGTCCTGAATGGCAGTGACGGAAATTTGTATGCGGTTACCGACAGTGGAAAGCTGTATAAAATTTCTAAAAAATAAGTTTCTTCGGCTAATAACACAACTGAAGTTCTCAAATATCAAATGAATATTGTTGATGAAAAAATAATCCGATCAGTAAATAATAAAGTCCGGGGAGAATGTAGATTGTGCCCGGACTCATTTATTTTATAGTTTTTATTAAAAGCTGTTGATCAATCTATTCAATCCTTCCGTCAGAATTTCCTGAGAAGTGGAGAAACAGATCCGGATATGTCCTTCCGCACCTTTTCCGAACCACCTTTCAGAGCCGGGAACAATAGCTACTTTTCCTTCTTTTAAAACGTGCAGGGCAAATTCGTCACTCGACATTCCGTTTTCAATTTTTGGAAAAATCACGAAGGTTGCTTCCGGAAGATTAGGCGTTAAAATCCCGGAGTTGTTCAGCATGCTGTGCGCCAGATCCCTGTTGTGCTGCAAATGGGTAAGAAAATCGTTGAACCACGGTTTAGCCCGGTCAATCGCAACACTTGCTGCGATTTGTGATAAGGTAGAAGCCCCTTCGATGGTAGAGTTAAATTGTGATTTCTCAGTAAAGTCATCCAACAATTCCTGATCGTTGCACAGAACGGCACCGATCCTCAGGCCTGCGATGCCGAAAGATTTTGAAAATCCGAAAACCGTAAAGCTTTTTTTCTTTGCTTCCTCCGAAACGGAAGAATAAGTGTTGAATTCTCTCCGATCGTATACAATATCGCTCCAGATTTCGTCACTCATTACCCATAGGTCGTGGGCAGCGGCAATTTCTGAAATCTTTTTAAGAATTTCTTTAGAATAAACCCTTCCCACCGGATTGTGTGGGTTGCAGATGCTGATCAGCTTCGTTTTCGGGGAAATCAGGGAAACCAGCATCTCGAAATCGATATCACCGGTTTTGGAATCGACGGCGCATAATTTTATATTTCCGCCAACGGCTTCCACGGTCTTTTTAAACAGGAAATCCACCGGATCGAAGATGATGGCTTCATCACCGGGATTCAGGACGTATTTGGCGATCAGGAACATTCCCTGGGCGGCACTGTTTACGGCCAGTACGTTTTCCGGGATAAAGCTTCCTTTTTTCTCAACATTAAAGTGTTCGGCCACGCTTTTTTTAAATTCCGGGATTCCGGAGAACGGGCCGTAGCTTAAGTAACCGTCCTTAATATATTCAATAATCCCGTTTTCTATCTCTTTGGACATTCTGAAGTCGGGATCAGCGGCCGTTAAAGGGATGATTCCGTCTTCAAGGGTTGCCCATCGGCCGTTATAGGCCTTTCTTTTAAGGGCTTCAAAATTGATATCGTTATTTGTAAACATCTTATTTGTATGAAATGGGTAAAGTATTTTTCGGTTGTTCGTGAAGCGGCAGGAGAAACTGCTCCAGCAAAGCCCTTCCATTGGCGATATGGATATCGATTTCAGGTCTTCTTTCTTCTTCGTATTCCCTGAAGGTTTCCTGAAGGGTGTTGCCTTTACCCAGAAGATTGGTTAAGGTAAAGGAATCTTTCAGAGCAGAAGTTACACCCTGGCTGGTAAACGGAATCAGCGGATGCGCTGCATCACCGATGAATACTATGTTCTGATGATAGAACGGATTCAGTTTTTCCAGCTCATACACGCGCCAGATATGGGCATTTTCATAGCTGGAACCTTCAATGATGGAGGAAATCAGGGGATTCCAGTCGCCGAAATGGTCAAGCATAAACTGTCTGATGCAATCTGCGGTGTAATCTTCATTAATGAAATATTTAGTGATATCAAACTGGCAATACCAAAGGATTTTAGATGGAGAAAGCTTTAGAACACCAAAAGTAAGTCCTCCGTTTTCATGATGGAATTTCAGAAAATTGCTTTCAATTTCTCCCGCCAATGTTTCGTTTTCGATAATATTCACCACTTCATTTTCCAGCACGGCTTTCATGGTTTCATCCCGGAAAATCGTTCTTCTGATGCGGCTTCTGGAACCGTCTGAGGCAATCACGATATCAGCATCCAGGGTTTGGCTGCCGTCCAGGGTAATCTGGGCTTTACCATTTTCAAAGCCGTTCAGGGCAACAGTGGAATTGTAGGATATTTTATCCGCCGGAACCCCTTTTGCCAGGATTTCGATCAGTGCGCTTCTGGAAACGACAAACACATCATCCAGATCTTTTTCGGAAATAATTTCTCCCGACTGGTTATAATGAATATACTTTTTAAGAAAACTTCCCTTTGCGTAAAGGTCGTCGATGTTGATGATATTGGAAAGAAATTCGATGCCTTCCTTGGGAAGAATGAATCCGTGTCCTTTCAGGTCATTTGGAGTTCTTCTTTCGTAAAGGTGATAGTCGATCTTGTTTTTTTCCAGATAATTCGCCATGCTCAGTCCGGATACGCCGGCACCTATGATTGCAGCTCTGCCCATCTTTATTGGTTGTTGGTTTTTGTTTGTTGTAGGATGTAATTTTTCATTAAAACTTATAAAACGATGCCTGGCAAAGTAATTTTAATGAAAAGAAAAGTGGCCTTTAGCCAAAATGATTGAAAGTAGATAATGTCAGGACGATATTATCTTTTGGAAACATCTATTCCGGTGCTTTAAAAATATTGTCATCGGAATGGAATCCTGCCACACCGCCGCTCACCGCAAATTTCATAGCGGAAGCTGCCGTCATTCCCACAACAGGCTTGATGTTTTTTTCTTCCGTCACGATAACCCATCCGGAGATCGCGTAAGAGTGGGGGAGGTATACGGCAACGTAATTGTGTTTCTCTACATCGGCCATTTCTTTCTGGGTTAAAAAACCGATTCTCCATATTTCAGGGTTTTCATTGGTTTTTACCCATACCGGATCATTGAATTTCTTCTTATCTCCCACAAAGGAAGACATAACATCTTTTGTCGGGGTATAAATGTGTTTTACGCCAGGCGTTTTTTCCAGCAGCCTGTCCATGGAATCGAAGAAGAACTTTCCGACCACGAATTTATTTCCCAGGAATCCCAGCAAAGCCGTAATTAAAATGGTAGAAATAAAAACCAGTCCCGGAATTTCGCGGGCTACGGAAGGGATGATGTTGTCTATCGACGTTACCACATACCATATCACGAAGATCGTCAGCCCGATCGGGCCGATGATCACTAATCCCTGAAAGAAGTTTTTCAGGAAAAAATTGGTCATATTTTCAAACGTCGGTTTTTTCAACATTTTTTATTTTATCCGTGGATGGTCTCTCCTTTTCCGTAAGACCGAATGACTTTGGCTTCATATTCCAGCCATTCTTCCCATCTTGTATTTACTTTCTGCTCATCGCCCAGCTGTCTGGCAAATCCGATGAAAGTGGTATAATGATTGGCTTCGGAGATCATGAGTTCCCTGTAAAAAACCTTCAGCTCTTCATCTTTAATGTTTTCGGTAAGCACTTTAAATCTTTCGCAGCTTCTCGCTTCAATCATGGCGGCAAAAAGCATTTTATCAATAATAAGGTCGTCCCTGTTTCCGCCTTTCTGGATAAACTGAACCAGCTCGTTTACATAATCATCCTTCCGGGTACGCCCAAATGTGTAACCTCTTTTTTTAATGATCTCGTGCACCTGTCCGAAATGCTCCAGTTCTTCCTGCGCAATGGCCAGAAGTTCGGTTACCATTTCCGGATATTCCGGCAGCATGGTGATCAGTCCGATTGCATTAGTTGCGGCTTTCTGTTCGCACCAGGCATGGTCTGTTAAAATTTCTTCAATGTTTTCTTCTGCAATATTTGCCCACCTTGGATCAGTAGGAAGTTTCAACTTAAACATGTTTTAAAATTTTGTGTAAAATTAAAACAATTTGCAATACAATTAAAGATTATTTACGAGTCCGTTAAAACTAATGTATCATAAGCCATCGAATATTTTATATAATAATCAGCTAGCATATGGCAATTAGAAGAAGAATAAGATGATTTATTTAATTTAAAGCAAACTTATATCGTTTGTATAAATCTGTTGTAGTTAAATAAAAGCGAAATAAACTTATGTGTGCTTTAAAATTTACAGTAAAAATTAAATTGCGATTAAAATATTTCAACCGGATGGTATTTTTTTTGTTAGTACTTAAAAAACCAAACAAAAAAATATCAGCAATGGAAACAATTACTTATTTAAAATCCCGAGTGAATACCTTATTACTAATGATGTTTACGATGTTCATGTCTGTTCTTAATTTTGCTCAGGAAACGAGTGCCGGTGGCGGAGCCGTAACGACGGAACAAAAAACAACGACAACTACAGAATGGTATGCTGACCCGATGTACATTATCGGCGGAGCGATTCTTCTGATCATCATTATTGCACTGATCGCAAGAAACGGAAGAAGCAGGGCTTAACCGGCAGCTGTTTTCTTTCTCAGAAATTCCAGGATTTTCCATCCCGCCTGATCCACTTTTTTCAAGCCGGCGGAAATGATGAAGGCAAGCATGATATTAATCCCGTAGATTAGAATCATAAGAACCCACCAGGACATATATTCTTTCAAGGGAACTACTATAAAATAAACTAACGAAGAACTTATTCCCTGGGCGAAATAAAAGAATATAGCATTTTTACCAATATAGGTCACAAAGTTTTCTTTTGTGACCTTTAATCTGTTGTAGCAGACAAAGAGGGTTACCAGAGAAAATAAGGTCCAGATAATGTAAGGGATCTGTGGCGGGAATTTATTTTTATTGATTTTAAAAAATACATCGTTACCGTAAAAGATAAACATTCCGGCCAAAGCTGTGGCAACCATTCCGTATAAAACCGGGATGAATTTCGCAGGTATCTTTTTGCCTTTCATCCTGTTTCCTATGAGGAAAATCGTCATATAAAAAGCGACATAGCCCACCTGCCCCGACGGATAGATTTCCGGAAAAATATTGAATAGTAAAGTCAGCCCGGCACAAAGGGCGATAAACCAATGGATATGCTTCGGAAAAAATCTTAGGATCAGTACGCCGAAAACCGTTAGGATATAATAGACCTTCAAGTACCAGAAGCTTCCCATCACAACCGGAAAGGTATCTGCATTGGTGTATTGGTGGAGATACCAGTTGCCCAGGTTTTCCCATTGCGGAACGGTGGAAATGCTGGTGGTTGCATATTTGGATCCGAAGGTAGAATAAAAATTCTGCAGCCACTCCAGCGAAAAAAATGTCAGCCCGAAAACTTTAAAGAAATAATCCAGAAAGAACAGCAGGGTTACGAAAATCATGTAGGTGATTTGCAGTTTCAGCAATCTGTACAGTGTTTTTTCAATGTTGGATCCGGAAGTAATCCCGCTGAGCGCATAAAATAATGCCACATCAAAAACCAGGGAAAATACCCGTACTTCAGGAAGAATATAAAACTGTCCCGACCAAAACGCGGTATGAATGAATATAATGGAAAGGGTGGCCAGTCCTTTGGCGAAGTCAATATAAAGGTCTCGGTTCATGGATACAAATATGATGGCTCAAAAGTAAATAAACTTTCTGAATTTAAGGATAAAGAAAAAAGAGACAGGAACCATGCCCTGCCTCTCAAGAAAAGATATTTCAAAAATGATGATTACTTTAAGTTCTTAAATTCTTCAGCAGAAATTTCGCCGGTCTGAAGTTTTTTGATCTCATCCAGATACTGCTTCATATACGCATCAAGCTCAGGGTATTTTGAATTTTTTGCCATTTTATAAGTTCCGTTCAGTACACCCTGGTAATAATAGAAGAAATTATAATCGAAGGCCGAAGCAGTAAGGTCATATTGTCCTAAAAGGAATCCCAAACGTACGGCAGACCTTCTCTGCGGGGGTGTCCCGTGATGCCCCGGGCTGTTCGTCTGGTAATCTCCGATGCTTTGGGCAAATTCGTAGGCTGCAGCAATCTGTGCGAAACTAGTCTGGTTGTAGCCATTCGGTCTTCTAAGGTAGTATCCTGCAAAGCCGTCGGCTTCCAGTTCGTTTGGTCTGGCCGTAGATTCGGTTACGGAAGGCAATCCGAAAATGTATTGCAGCTGATGTCCGTATTCATGGGAAAGGATCATGGCATTGACGATGTCCCCGCCTTTTGATTTCGCGTCATAATAGATGGCATAGCCATAGTAGATCTTTCCGGTAGAATAAGAAATCGCATTGTAGGTGGAGTTGTAATTCGACGGATCGTTTACGAATCTCAGCGTCGGATTGCTCCTTCCCCACAAACCTGCGATTTTCGTCATCTGTGCATTCATGAAGTTTGTATCCGCAGTATTCTGCAGTGAAGTCAGAAGAACTGCCGAAGAGCTCCAATTCTGGTCTACATAATAACACACTTTTTCAAGAGCATTGGGCTGGTCGATTCTGAGGTTTTCCGTCTGCTGTTCAGGCTGTACGGGCGTTTCTATATTGTCGTCGTTACATGCCGATAATGAGAGTGCGGCAATAGCTCCCCATAAGATTGGGAAATAGAAGTTTCTTTTCATATATAAATATTTTGTTTAACGAAGTTATTCATTTTAACGTCACAAAATATCACTTTATTGTGATAAATTATTCAGAGCATAGTTAAAATTTTATTTTAAAAAAGATTGGGTTGAATTTGAATGGATTAGAAAATATTTCTTATATTTGCACCTCGAAATAACTAAAAATCTTATAAACAATGTTTGCAATTGTAGAAATAGCAGGGCTTCAATACAAAGTTGAGCAAGACCAAAAGCTGTTTGTAAACCGTTTAGCAGGAGATAAAGGAGGTAAAGTATCTTTTGATAAAGTACTTCTTACTGTAAACGGAGCAATCACGGTAGGCGCCCCAGCTGTAAGCGGAATCACTGTAGAAGCAGAGATCCTGGATCACGTAAAAGCTGATAAAGTAATCGTTTTCAAAAAGAAAAGAAGAAAAGGTTACAAAGTGAAAAACGGTCATAGACAATCTTTAACTCAGATTCAGATCACTGGTATTACAGGATTTGAAGGAGCTCAGAAAGCAGAAAAACCTGCTAAAAAGACAACTAAAAAAGCTGACGCTGAGGCAACCGAAAGCGCAGAATAATTGTAAAACCAAAAAACCTTAAAATAAAATGGCACATAAGAAAGGAGTTGGTAGTTCCAAGAACGGTAGAGAATCTCACTCCAAAAGATTAGGAGTAAAGATTTTCGGTGGTCAGGAGGCTATTGCCGGAAACATCATCGTTAGACAAAGAGGTACGCAACACCACCCGGGTGCAAACGTGGGTATCGGTAAAGACCACACTTTGTTTGCTTTGATCGATGGTAAAGTAGTTTTCAGAAAGAAAGCAAACAACAGATCTTTTGTATCTGTAGAAGCAAACGCATAATCAGGCGTTTTATAAAATCAAAACCTCAGCAGATGCTGAGGTTTTTTTATGCCCATCTTCTGGTTAAAAAGTTAAATTTTTTGTAATTAGTCAATCTAAAGGGAAATATTTATATATTTGAAACTATCAAATAATCAATATCCTGCGGATGCCGAAAAGCAAATAGAGTAGGCAGCAAATTAAAACGAATTATTATGAAAAATTTGAAAAAACTAACTAAGAAAGAACTGAAGACCATTGCCGGTGGAGCGGGGAATTGTCCACCCCTTGCAAACTGGTGTGCTGAATGGTGTACGTGGACACCTTGGCAAAAGGCTCATTGCTTAAATGCGGTGATAGACACTCCGTGTGATTGCTAAATAAAAATAAAACTCCTTCAACCGAAGGAGTTTAGTATTTAAAAGTTTACCTGGAACCCAGCTTTTATGCCGAAGGTTGAAATATCCGGACGATCGAGATAGTTTCCCCGCCAGTTGAAATCTACTCTGAAAATTCTGAGGTTTCCGAAGCCGATGTTTTCGATTCCGAAACCGTATTCGTAGTATATGTGTTCACTGGGCGCGGAGTATTTAAATCCTTCTACATTGATGGCTTTTGAAGCGTCACTCAAGGTTCCGTAAGCGCCCCGGATAAATGCAATTTCCCTTAGCTTTAATTTCTTGATCAGAGGGATAAACGAAAGTATTTTTCCATTGAAATGATGCTCTAAATGAAGGGTAGTATAAGTGTCCGCAACAAATTCATAATAATTAAGCTGGGCGAAAGTATTCTGCGCCAGACTGTATGATTGGTTTCCCGGGATTACATTCTGTAAAGCCAACGGGACGGTATCGAAATTTTTTCCGGCTTCAAAGTTCAGCATCAGTTTACCCCAGCTTCCAATCAGAATCGGTTTATAAAATAGGAACTGCAATTTATTATAGTTAAAATCCGATCCGAATAATCCTTCCACTCCTTTCGTATATTTCAGTACAATGGTTGGTGCCAGTGTTCCGTGTTCGGTACGGTCCAATCCGGTTTGTGAGAATTTAGCACCCGGTCTGGCGATCAGGCTTAAGGTGAAATGGGAATCGTTGGTCGTCTTTCTCAAATCTCCGTTTTTATAATACATCAGGTTAAAACCTGATGGATTGGCCGATTTAATGCTCTGCATGGTTCCGTCCAGCCGGATCTGGATGTTTTTCCAAGGCTCGATTGATGTGAAAACGTTGGTCTGGTTTACCGAGCTTAAAGAAGCATTTTCTCCTCTGGCAAAAATAGTGGAAGAAGCAAAAGTTCTGGCCATAATTCCGTCATCGTTGGTCAGCTGAACCCCAAGCTGAAGAATGTCTCTTCGTGTTCCGGCGCCTATCGTAAACCGGTTTACCCTGTTGAACATATATCTTGCTTCGGCCCCGTATTTTACCTGATGGTCCTTAAAGCCGTATGCGGTATAGAACTGAAGCCTCCAAGGATCATTTCTGGTAAAGTACGTTCTTGCCCCAATTCTTATCCGATCGCCTTCTACCTCGTTCTTTCCGTAAACAGAGAAAATAGGGCCCAAATCTACTGCGTTACCTACGTGGTAATAACCGGACGCCAATGTTTCGTAAAGCTTTACAATCCTGTTGAATTTCGGAGTCTGCTGAAGCTTGTCCAGCATTTCATATACGCCTTGCTCGCTTTTCGATAAAGAATCCGGTCTTGCCTGTACCCAATAGGCATCATCTTTTTCTACGAATTTATCTTCATATTCCGCTTCCTGCCTTTTGAAAATTTTATCTTCCAGCGGCTTGTTAAACTGGTATTCAGAATAATCAACGGTTCGTTTGGCGACAATGCTTTTCGCACTTTTCTTTTTGGAAAAAGGCGTCATTTCTATTTCCGTGATTACCTTTCGGGGTAAAAATGTATTTTCGTCAGGATTATCGTATTCCAGTTCCGTTGAAATCCCATTAATAAAATTGACGTTGATTTTCTGGGTGGATTTCAGGGTAGCTCCCAGAACGGCATAGCTATCGGTATCAATATATAGATAGCCCTGAAACGCAAGGACTTCTGTTCTTTTGGGTTGGTAGCGAATTTTAAAAGCTTCTTCTCCGCGTATCGAAATGGTGTCGATCAGGTTGTAATCATACGTGCTGAAACCGGTTTCTCCAACCGGACTTGGAAAGCCGATGTCGAAATAATTCAGGGTATTGTCGTAAATATTAATGTCCCGGTATAGGTTTTTGGCTGTTAAAGTAATGATCTGGTTGTCCTGGAAACCGGAAGTTTTCTGAGCAACAAGAAGCTTTTTGGTTCGTTTTGCCGGCCTGTTTTCTCCGTAACTTTCATAAACCGCTTCGTTGAGAAACACCGGGAGTGCTAATTTTCCGCTTGCCGTGGAATCTTTATAATCGAAAATAAATTCAAGCTTGTTGAAGATTTTCCGTTTCATGAAGGCACTATCGAGATTGTTGGCGTCAAACTGGATCTTCTCATACTCTTTGTAAGTATAGGTATCGAATTTATCCAGTCCGTTGTTTCTTTTCCTTTCCCAGACCTTCTGCATAATCGCATAGGCCGGATTCTCCTTTTTGTTTTTGTATTTCGGTTTTTCATTGTGGATAACGACTTCCTGAATGCTGCTTACTTTCTCCTGGGCAAGCTTTACAAAAATATTCACGGCGTTTTCAGGAGTGACCTCTATGGTTTCTAAAGAATAGTTTTTCCTTAAAAATTTTAATTTATAAATAATGGTGTCGGACTGCACCATAAAATTCCCGGAGGTAGTCGTTAAGGCAGGTTTATCGTTCTCATTGATGAATATTTCCACACCACTGATCTGTTTATTGGTTTTCCCGTCTACAATTTTTCCGCTGGCTGTATTTTGGGCATGCGCCCATCCGGTAAAAAACAGTAAAAAAAACAGGGGGTAATATCTGGAGTTACTAATTAGCATTTGTTGTTTATTCAAGCTATGGCATAAACAAAAAGTATGCAGATTTATTGCGCTGCATTAATAATCTTTACATTCGAAAGGAAGTAAATGCCAAGCCACAAAGGTAAGGAAATAAGGCGATGGTTGGGCGGTCTATGTTCCGCTGTTTCATAAAATAAAGAATATAATTGAGATTCTGTTGGGCTAGGCTTGTATTTTGTATCATCCAGTGAGCATTTCGATTTAATGCATGCTCTTTGCGATCACAAACTATAAACTTTATATATTATGAAAATAGAAATCAAAACCCCGATTGAAAAAGTAACCCTGGAATTTGACAATGAAGAATATTTCAAAAAGATTCATATGGAAATTACCGAAGCTTTAACCGATGACCTGAATATAAAAGGGATTTATTTTGAAAAGGACGGTTCCGGTACGATGTTTCCCGCTTTATTGCTGAAGAACAGCATTATTACGGTTCATACGACAACGGATCCATCTTCCGCTTCCCCGTTTTTTATATAACAGAAAGCCCTTCTCAAAGGGCTTTTTTAATTTGTATGAATTTAAAATAATATGAATCCGGCAGCATTGAATTTGTTTTCAGTAATTGACGAAGAAAACAATTGGTAAAGCGAGAAAGTGACCAGGAATTTTAATTGGAATTTTTTCTTTAAACTTTTAATAATACATTCACCGAAGAAATTTCCAGTGTCTTTCTCCTGCCTTTTAACCTGATTTCTGCTAAAATAAAGTATTCGGAGCTTTCTCCGGTTCCAGGTTTATGTATTCCAGCTCAGGCGAATAGTTCGGGAACTGGAATTTTTCGATGGGCTCCTGCTCCAGGAATTCTCTTCCTGTTTTTGCGTCAAGGGTGATAATCATCCGGTCGTGGATTTTCGCCTGTACCGGATTAGGAAGTGTGGTTACCAGGCCAAATCCTAAATTACCATCGGCATACACATCAAAATATCCTGCGATGTAAAATTGTGCTTTGTCTTTCCAGAACATTTCATGCTTTGCCTTTGCCGGGGTTTTCCTGCTTGGAATATAAATGCTTTTGTGCTCAAAATAGGAGGATGCCGGAATCAGACATCTGTTCTTTTCGATTTTCCGGTAATAAGTATGGGTATTTTCAGATTGCAGGTTTTTACCCTTGGTAGGAACGTCCGGATTTTCTTTAACGCCCCAGAAGGTATTCATTAAAACAATTCCGTTATAATTAACCACGGCTGGAATAGTCGGAGCGGTCTGTTTGGTGAATGCGTTGATGCTGCCGTTCAGTACAAAGTTTTCCGCTTCATATCCTTCCGCCTCAAGATCCTCTACCGCTTTCTGTAAACTTACTTTTTTATTATTGAAATTATAACACATATGAAATTTTATAAAGAGGTGCAAAATATATGCAAACCGCACTTCAACAGTGAAGGAGGGGTATCATAAATAAAAAAGACTTACATTGCTGTAAGTCTTTTTGCTCCTCCTGCTGGGCTCGAACCAGCGACCCTCTGATTAACAGTCAGATGCTCTAACCAACTGAGCTAAGGAGGAATTTTCCTCTATTGGAGTGGTGCAAATATAATATGAATATTATGATTACACAAATTTTTATTTTAAAAATATTGATATTTTTCCTCTATTCATCGGTGATTGTAGCTTATTCCGCTATTTATCAATCAATTAAATTTATAAAAAATATTCGGTTTTAGCCATAAAAAAAGACTTACATTGCTGTAAGTCTTTTGCTCCTCCTGCTGGGCTCGAACCAGCGACCCTCTGATTAACAGTCAGATGCTCTAACCAACTGAGCTAAGGAGGAAGGTCCTTTGTTTTAAGTGGTGCAAATATAGGACGAATATTTATACCCTGCAAATATTTTTTATTAAAATTGAAAAATGTTATAATTTTCCTGCAAAGATCTTGAAAATGTCACTTCCGAAAATCACTAACATCAAGCCTAACAGGAAGATAACGCCGATCATCTGTGCGTTTTCCAATACTTTCTGAGGAACCGGCTTTCCGACAATCATTTCATATAAAGTGAAAAGTACGTGCCCGCCGTCCAGTCCCGGAATCGGGATTAAGTTAAGAAATGCCAGCCATACGGAGAACATGGCTGTAAAGCTCCAGAAGGCGGCCCAGTTGATGGAAATACTTCCGTCTGCACCTTTGTCTACCGGCATGTTTTTAACGATGGCAATAGGCCCACCTACATTTTTATACCCCTGGATCTTTGAATTGAACATGATTTTGAACTGTTTCACCTGCATGGTTAAAGCTTCGATGGTTCTTTCAAAACCTCTAGGGATGGCTTCTCCAAAAGAATATTTTTTATTGGTAGTAACGTTAGCCATAACATTGGCCATCAATTTCTGATTGATTGCTACTCCCAGTTTACCGTCTTTGTCAACGGCTGCATTCAAAGTTTCCTGCTTGCCGTTTCTTAACACTTCAATAGCTATGGTCTTTCCTTTGTTTTCAGATAATACGGAGCTTACTTCGTCGAAGAAAGGAGTTGGTTTCCCGTTCACTGCAATTACTTTATCGCCTTTTGCCAGGCCTGAAGCTTTTGAAGACGGGCTTGCTAAAGAATCGATAATCATCGGGAATCGTGGCGTGATGTATAATTTAGCTTCTTTCTGCTTTAAAACTTCTGCCACTCCTTCTTTTTCAATCGGGAAAGTAACTTCCTTTCCGTTTCTGAGTACCGTTACATGATCACCTAAAAGAATATTGATAGAGGCATTATCCAGTCTTTCGGCAGGTTTTCCGTCGATATTAATGATTTTATCACCGCTCTGGAATCCCATTTTTTTACCGGCTTCCGTTACGCCGACTCCGTTGTTGAATTTCGTAAGATCAGCATATACTTCTCCATTAAAAAAAGAAAGGCAGGTATAGATGATCCACGCCAGGAAAAAATTTACCGTAACTCCTCCCAACATGATGATCAGTCGCTGCCATGCCGGTTTCGCACGGAATTCCCAAGGCTGTGCAGGCTGCTTCAGTTGTTCGGTATCCATACTTTCATCCACCATTCCGGCGATCTTCACATAACCCCCGAAAGGAAGCCAGCCGATCCCATATTCGGTTTCGCCCACTTTTTTCTTTACCAGAGAAAACCACGGATCGAAGAAAAGATAGAATTTTTCAACTTTGGTCTTGAACCATTTGGCGGGTAAGAAATGCCCAAGCTCGTGAAGGATGACCAGGATAGAAATGCTCAATATAAATTGAAACATTTTGATTGCTATTTCCATTAATGCTTTTTAAGTTTAATTTGCAAAGGTAACAATTCTCAAAACTATGCCAAATAAAAAAGCCTCCCGAAACGGGAAGCTTTGTCATATAAAGCCATAATGTATTACAGATTAATGGAAACCCCGAGACTGCCATTGTTGCCGACTTCGGCGAAAACGCCGATTCTCTCGGTGAAAAAGTATCTGGCGCCGATGTGTGCCCCAAGCCCGAAATTCCTGCCCACAACACCCACGTCAACGCCCGGATAAATATCCAGCTTCTCCGGCAGCTGCAGGGCGTTTTTCAGGTGAAAATTTACCCTTCCGAAAGCAAAAACCCTGTTTTCGTCGTTGCTGTCTTTATAATTATCGAAATAAACATTCAGCCCGGCTCCTACGGAAATCAGGCTGTTCAGTCCGTAGTCATAGGTCCCGGTAATTCCTGTTCCGTATCCCCAGGCGCTGAGCCCGGCATTGATCTTCTGGTCTCCTTTTCCCGTCCAGGCCTGAGCATCAGCAGCAGTGCCGGCGAAAATGAGTATCAGCATAAAAAACAGTTTCTTCATAAATTTATTTTTTAATATTATTATTTAGCTAAAAGATAAATGCCGTATCAATACCAAACTTGTTTAAACTTTTGCAGTTTACGACATCCGCAACAAAAATAAAACCGAAATCAATGAAAAATCGTATTTTTAGGGAAGTTTTTTAACAAAGTTTATGAAGATTACAGGACTGAATCTGGATATTGTCTGGAAAAATAAAACGGAAAACTTTCAGCGTATTGAAAAAGAACTGCAGAATCAGAAAGCGGATTTGTTCCTGCTCCCGGAAATGTTTTCGACGGGCTTCTGCATGGATGCCTCGGAAGTCTCCGACCGGAATCTGGAATCGCTGGAATTCCTTAAGAAAATGACGAAAGAAAAAAATGCGGCCTTCTGTGGAAGTGCTCCTGTAGAAGATAATGGCCTTTTTTACAACAGGATGTATTTTGTGCATCCGGATTCCCATATTGACCTTTATAATAAAAGGCATTTGTTTTCTTTCTCAGGGGAAGATAAAGTATATGCCCCTGGAAAAGAAAGGGTATTGTAAATTATAAAGGGTTCAGGATATTGCTGCAGGTCTGCTATGATCTGCGTTTTCCGGTTTTCGCAAGAAACAATAACGATTATGATGCTATTCTGTACGTAGCCAACTGGCCTGAAAAAAGGGTCGGAGCCTGGGAACATCTGTTGAAGGCAAGGGCTATTGAGAACCTGGCTTTTGTTTTCGGGTTAAACAGGATCGGGACCGATGGAAATAGTTTGTTTTACCAGGAAAGCTCCCATTGTTTTTTTGCAGACGGAACGGAGATATCAGAGAAAAAGGGTAATCTCGTTACAGCGGAAGTTAATTTGGAAGATCTTAAAGAATTCAGGAACCATTTCCGGTTTCTGAACGATCGCGATTCTTTCTCGATTGAGTTATAAAAAGTAAGGCTGAGGATCAATTTTTGCCTCAGCCTTACTCTTGTATTTAAGTATATTGTTTTAAAAGCTGCGTTAAAGTATTCACGTCATGTACGCCGCTTTCTTTCCATAGCATTTCTCCTTTTTTAAAGATTGCAAGGGTAGGAACTCCCCGGACGCCATACTGACTGGCCAATGCCGGGTACTGGTCTACATCCACTTTAATGATCCTGGCATTTTCACCAACATTTTCTTTTACGGTATTTAAAACGGAAGACTGTACTTTGCACGGTTGGCACCAGGTAGCAAAGAAGTCGATCAGTACCGGCCTTTCTGAATCAATAATTTCCTGAAATTTTTGTGACATAGAATATTGGTTTTTAATTAAAAGAAACACTTTAGTTTATAAAATTTAAATCACTTAAAATATCCGAACTTATCAGACAGGTGCTTTAAATACGTTTTACAAACTAAAGTGTATTGAATTTGTTATGCATACGAATTATTGCAAAAATAATTCCATTTTAAATTACTTTTGACTGACAGATAAAATCCGTGGTCGGAAACTTTTCCGTTTTTTTAATGGCACCGAAGCCGCCTTCTATTTCGGTAAAATTTCGGATGCCATGCGAATTCAGGATGCTTGCCGCAATCATACTCCGATAGCCTCCTGCGCAGTGAAGAAAGAAATGTTCGGCACCATTAATGGTTTTCACCCAATCGCTTATTGTGTCTAAAGGCTTATTGTAGGCATTATCGATATGCTCCGCAGAATATTCTGATATTTTACGAACATCGATCACTTTGGAATCTGCTGTAAACTGTTGTGAAAATTCTTCCGGAGAAATTCTGTGTATCTCGTCTGTTTCTCCACCGCTGTTTTTCCATGCTTCAAAACCACCTTTCAGATAACCCAGGACATTATCAAAGCCCACGCGGCTGAGTCTTGTAATGGCTTCTTCTTCGGTTCCTTCTTCCACAACTAATAGCAGAGGGTGTTTTACGTCGACAATCAGCGTGCCTACCCAAGGAGCAAAATCACCTTTCAGCCCGATATTAATGGAATTCGGGATAAATCCTTTCCAGAAATCGCCAGGATTTCTCGTGTCTAAAATCAATGCTCCTGTTTCTTCCGCGTATGCTTCGAAGTCTTCTGCCAAAACCGGTGTAAGTCCCTTGTCCATTACGATATCAAGACTTTCGTAGCCTCCTTTATTTAAGGCAACATTCATCCCGAAATATTTTGGAGGAGCAGTTAAGCCATCCAGCACTTCTCGCACAAAAGATGCTTTATCCGGCTGATTTAAGGCATAATTCGTCTTTTTCTGATTACCCAGGATATCTACGGTTTCTTTCTGCATGTTTTTTCCGCATGCCGAACCTGCGCCATGTGCCGGATATACCGTAATACTGTCGTCCAAAGGCATGATTTTCGTCTGCAGGCTTTCATATAATATTCCTGCAAGGTCTTCCTGTGTGAGGCTTCCTGCTTTTTGGGCAAGATCAGGCCTTCCTACATCTCCCAAAAACAGAGTATCCCCCGTAAAAATAGCGGTTTCCGTTCCATTCTCGTCAATCAGCAGGTAAGTGGTGCTCTCCATTGTGTGGCCGGGCGTGTGAAGTACTTTTATCTTTATGCTTCCGATGGTAAAGATCTGGCCGTCTTCTGCAATAATGGCTTCAAATTCCGGCTGAGCTGTAGGTCCGTATACCACGGGTGCGCCGGTTTTTTTGCTGAGATCCAGGTGTCCCGAGACGAAATCTGCATGAAAATGGGTTTCAAAGATATATTTTAAAGTAACCTTGTCTTTTTCCAGCCGGTCCAGGTAAGGTGTTACCTCCCGGAGCGGATCGATGATCGCGGCTTCATTTTCGGATACGATGTAGTACGCACCCTGGGCCAGGCATCCTGTGTATATTTGTTCAACTTTCATTCTGTGATTGTATCCGTTTAATGTTTCTTATTTGAAATACAAAAATCGTGTTTATTTTTTTAATACCACCAAAAATAAAAAATGGATATTGATAGAATAAATCTATAAAGCGCAAACTGCTTTATATTTTACAAATAATTTTGTAGGAACAGCTCGTCACTCTTAATGGCAAAATTTGCAAAAAATAAATTCTTCCATTTTAAATGAGGAAAACACAAAAAAAACACCGGAAACTTCCGATGTTTTGTTTTATAGAATTTTTCTGATGTGTTACGGCAATACCGGTGCAGGTATTGAAGCTGTCCCTGTAGTTACAGCATTCATATCATAGCTGATCTGATTGTTGATCGTAGTAAGCATATCTCTACGGTAAGCACTGATACTGAGACGGATTTCAGGAACGCGGTCGAATATACGCCCGTTGTTCGGTGTAAACTGTATTCTCCAGGTTCCGTTTTGTACGAATGACCGGGTTGAATATTGAGGGATATAATCCCCAAGATTGTTTGGGCGGGTAATATTTATATTGGAATCGTTATTTTGCCCCCTCACGATAAATCCTCCGATCACAACATAATATTTGCTTGCCGGGATACCGGTATCAAAATTGGTCACACCACTTGTGCTGATATTGGTTATAAAATATACCGTACTGTTGATGGCACTAAACTCGGAAGTGGCAGGCACATATCTTTTGATTACATTATCGCTGTTATCCCTTACCAGAAAGTAAGAACCTGCGGAGCTTCCGGTATAGGTACCCGGATCTTCAAAATAAAGATTTCCGCTGAGTTTGGTGTTTCCGTTCACTTCCAGGGTATGCGTCGGTGTTGTGGTACCGATTCCTACTCCATTTGTCTGAGCGGATAGGATTAAAAAATTACCTACCAAGGCGATTATGGCTAAAATATTTTTCATGATAATGTATGGTGTATTAGATTCCAATTGGTGCTGCAGTAGCGGATCCGTTGTTTGATCCGTTAAAGTCAACATTTATAGTTCCAAGGTTTTTAAAAAATCTTTTTGAATAGATGATAATATCGAAATTGTAGGTGTACCGGTCCGTAGTGTTCTGCGTATTAAGCGTAGGATAACCGATGTTGACATGCCAGCTCTGTCCCGATTCAAAAACCTTAATGGTAAAATGACCTCTGTTGGTATTGCTGTCAGGGTTGGCCACGGGAGAATAAATTCCGTTATTTCCGGATGACGGAATGGCTTCAAAATTGGCAATGGTAATAAAGTATTTATCGTTAGGGATATTGAGATTTATATCATTAAGGTCATCCCTGTAGATGTTGCTGATAGAATAGGGCTGTACGATAAGAGGGGTATAAAGGGTCTCTATAGCCAGCACTTTTCCGCCTACGGTAGAAGACAGAGGGTCGGTTCCTAAAATAGTAAAGCCTGATGTATTATTCACATAAGCTGTCGGGTCGATGGTTACGGATTGTCCAATGGCCACACTTCCCGCCACTTGAAGCTTTTCAGTAGGTGTTTGCGTACCGATGCCGACCTGAGCCAGACCTAATCCTGAAAGTAATAAGGAGATAAATAAGAAATTCTTTTTCATAGTATTAATATTTATGGGAGAATAGGAGCATTGTCTGATCCTGTGGTTGAGCCATTAAGGTTAAAAGGTCCGTGTTCAGGGAATATTTTTACATATGTTTTAGGGTATACTGCACATACAATGGTCCACACGCCGTTTGATTGAGGAGCAACCTGAGAATAGTCTGCGTAAATCTGCCATTCGTTATTTACGCTTTTTACTCCATAAGATGGAATTGCGATGTTTCCTCCGTAAAGATCCAGATTAAAATAGGCGGACAGCACCATCAGAGAATAATCGTTTGAGTTTATCTTAGTATTGAAATTTTCTACCCAGTCACCGTTTACGTTGTTTAATGAATATGTAATGATACTGGCAATCCCCGGGGCATTTGCCTGTCCGGGATTAATTTTCTGCACTGTATTATCGGATATAGTGTGGTTGAGCAAAAGGTAGCGATCTTTCTCTACAGAGGTAACGGATGGGATCGTTCCGGAGATAATTTTTCCGGTTTTGTAAGTTCCGGCAACATCAAGCTTGACACGCGGAGTTTTCGTATTTATACCAACATTCCCTACTTGGGCGAACAAAAATTTGGAAACGCACAGGATTGCAAATAATAGTGTTTTTTTCATGTGAGTTAATAAGTATTTTTTAGGCTGCAAATATATCACTTTTTATGAAAAGTCCAAATTGTTAATTATGAGTGATTTAGCAATGTTATTTCACTTAATTTTGATATGGAACCCACTTTTTCCTATTGATTTTTTTCACAATTGTACTTTACATACATGTTTATGCCCTTTTTGAAATTTATTTGTTTACTGCAGTGTAGAATTAATTCGATAACAGATTTCTTAGAAAAATTAATATTATTTTAATTTTTTACTGAAAAAAGTCATGTTTTTACCTCAAATATTAATATGCTAAGAATAGCAATGCGGCTGATTTTGATGTTTTAGAAGTAATTTTAAAAAAATGGTACGGATATAATCTCGTGGAATATATTTTCTTCGCAACTATTTTTTAAAAACTTTATATTTATAAGGTAAAAAAAATCAAATGGCAGATAAAATAAAATTCATCGAAGAATTAAATGCAAGGTATAATCCGAAAGGAGATCATATTATATTGGGTAAGGGCATGCTGGATGGAGAAGTTGTTCAGGAAGTAAATGTTACCGTTCCCCTAAAGACCATCAACCGCCACGGGCTTATTGCCGGAGCAACGGGGACGGGTAAAACTAAAACCCTGCAGGTCTTTGCAGAACAGCTTTCCCATCAGGGAATTCCTTCTCTGGTCTTGGATATCAAAGGCGATTTCTCGGGAATTGCTGAGGCAGGAACGGAAAATCCGGCCATCCAGGAACGGTATGCCAAAACACAGCTGCCTTACCGACCGCAGGCTTTCCCTGTAGAATTAATGACTATTTCCGGGGAAAGGGGGGTAAAGCTCAGAGCCACCGTTACTGAATTCGGCCCGGTACTTCTAAGTAAAATTTTACAGTTGAATGAAACGCAGCAAAGCATCATGTCGATTGTATTTAAATACTGCGATGACAAAGGCCTTCCGCTGATTGATCTGAACGACCTCAAAAAAGTCCTTCAATACGTTACTGAAAATCCGCAGGGAAAAGCGGAACTGTCTTCCAATTACGGATCTATTGCATCGGCTTCACTTGGGGCTATTTTAAGGTCTATCGTTGCTCTGGAACAGCAGGGTGCTTCAGCTTTCTTCGGAGAGCTGAGTTTCGATGTTCACGATCTGCTTCAGACCAGAGACGGAAAAGGAGTGGTGAATATCCTTCGGGTAGCAGATATCCAGAGCAAACCGCAGCTGTTTTCAACCTTTATGCTTTCACTATTTGCTGAAATTTACATGACGTTTCCTGAAGAAGGTGATAGTGGGAAGCCTAAATTGGTTTTGTTTATTGATGAAGCCCATTTGATATTTGACGAATCTTCCAAAGCTTTGGTTGCCCAGATCGAAACAATGGTAAAGCTGATCCGTTCAAAAGGAGTGGGAATTTATTTCATCACGCAGATTCCCGGAGATGTTCCGGAGTCCGTTCTTTCACAGTTGGGACTGAAAATTCAGCACGCGCTGAGAGGATTTACGGCAAAAGATAAAAAGGAAATCTCGAAAGCGGTAGAAAATTATCCGACCACAGATTTCTACAATGCGTCAACCTTGATACAAAACCTGGGAATAGGTGAAGCGTTTGTTACGGCCCTGGATGAAAAGGGAATTCCGACGCCGCTGGTACACACATACCTGATTTCACCCGAGTCCCGGATGGATGTCCTCAACGATGCGGAAATCTCCGAATTGACCGGCCGCTCTGCTTTGGTCGCCAAATATGAAAAAGTAGTGGATAATGAATCGGCTTACGAAATGCTGGTTAAAAGGATGGAGCAGGCATCACAGGAAGCGGAAGCCTCCCGTAGCCAGAAAACCAAGCCTGTGAAAGAAGAGCCGGGAATGTTTGAGCAAATCCTTCAGAGTAAGGCAGGAAGAACATTTACCAGCACGCTGATGCGAGAAGGGGCAAAAGCGATTCTGGGAATGCTGGGCCTTGGCGGGAGACGAAGATAAATATTTTTACTATTTTAGCAGGATTAGACCGTTTTTTAACATCTGTTGGCATAAGTTGTGCAAATATATCCGCATACTTTAATAAAAAGCGTTTGTCGTTAATTTAAAAAAGAAGATTGTATAAAATTAAATGTATTCCATAATTGACATAGAAAGTAATGGTGCAGGTTACAGAAAAGAATGCATTATCGATATTGCGATATACCGTTATGATGGCCAGAAAATCGTCGACCAGTTTATTTCGCTGGTAAACCCTGAGAGCGATATTACGCCTTTCGTACAGAAACTGACGAACATTACTCCTAAAATGGTAAAGACGGCCCCGAAATTTCATGAAATTGCCCGCCGGATCGTCGAAATTACAGCCAATACCACCTTGGTAGGACACAACATCGATTTTGATTACCGCATGCTCAGGCAGTCTTTTCAGCGGTTGGGATATGAGTTTAAAATCAATACGCTGGATACAATACCTCTTGCCAAAAAACTTGTTCCTGATGAGGTGAGCTACTCCCTTGGGAAACTGGTCAAATCTCTGGGAATTCCGCTGACGAATGCTCACCGGGCGGAAGGCGACGCAAGGGCGACACTGGAATTGTTTAAACTGCTTATTGCAAAAGATACCGAAAACGAAATTATCCAGAAGCAGCATGAAGAAACCAATGCCAAGACCTACATCAATAAGATTAAGATACTGACGCAGGATCTTCCGAATGAAAAAGGTTTTGTTTATTTTCAGAGTGAAGCCGGAAAAATCATTTTTTCGGATCATGTTCAGGATGTCAACAAGTTTTCTAAAAACGTTTTCAATTCAAAATCAAAAAAATGGGAGCTTATCCAGAGAGAGGTTGAGCAGATCAACTATGAGCTTACGGGAACGGATATTATTGCGAAGCTGATCCTTAGCTCAAAAGGAGTTAAGAAAAAGGAAACATTGCCTTTCGGCCTTTATTACAGAAACGGAAAATACCAGGTAGAAAAAAACAAGCTGAATAAGCTGGAAAAACCGATTTTAAAGTTCAGATCGTTTACGCAGGGTTCTAAAGCCGTGCAGTTTATCGGCAGGTTTGAAGAATACCAGAATATTGATCAGTTCAAAAAGAAAATTGATTTCAAAAAACGGAATGAGCTCTGGCTTGGACAGGGCAGAAAGCTGGGCGAAAAATTATTCCTGATTATTGAAAACGGAAAAGTTATGTCATACGGTTTTTACGAACTGTTTACGCAAATCCAGACATTAAACAAGCTTAACAAATTGAAAATCGATTTGCTCTACCAGTCTGCGGATATGATAAACGAACTGCAGCTGGCCTTGCTGCGTGGAGATTTTGAGACCCTGCCGCTGCCCAAATAGTTTTTTATGAATCCGTTTTATAAAAATCCGCCCCAATGGAAGTTTGGTCTCTTTTACTATAATAAACAGGATAAAAGGTTGTTTCCCCCTAAACGATATGGTTTCGGATGGACGGTGAACTTCGCGAATCCACGCTCTGTCATTGTGTTTTTGATAATTCTGCTTCTCATTTTTATAATTGGTTTTTGTTTAAATAATAAAAATAAAATTCTTTAAAATCGCATTTAAAAAGCATTTTATTCTGTTTAATTGAAAAGATAAGCATAATCTTCTGTCTCATTGGTTTTAAATTATTAACAATTTCTTACTACCTTTGCCCTTTCTTTAATTACAAAAAAAGAGTTTTTTACTTATTAATTATGAATCCAAAAGAATTGCTGAAGATTGCCAATGAGTTTGGCACACCGGTGTACGTGTATGATGCTGAATCAATCAAAATTCAATATGAAAAACTTACATCCTCTTTTTTGAAACATACTAAGTTCTTCTACGCTGCCAAGGCGTTAACCAATATCAACATACTGAAGTACGTCAAGAACCTGGGAGCTTCTCTGGATTGTGTTTCTATTAATGAAGTAAAACTCGGTTTAAAAGCCGGTTTCGCGAAAGAAAATATATTATTTACACCCAATTGCGTAGATCTGGCTGAAATCGAAGAGGCAATGACTTTCGGAGTTCATATCAATATCGATAACATATCTATCCTGGAGCAGTTTGGGAACAAATACGGAAATACCTATCCGATTTTGGTAAGGATCAATCCGCATATTTTTGCCGGAGGAAACTATAAGATTTCTACCGGGCATATCGATAGCAAATTCGGGATTTCTATCCACCAGGTGCGTCACATCGAAAGAGTAATGAAATCTACAAACCTCAACGTAGAAGGTCTTCATATGCATACGGGAAGTGAGATTAAAGATCCGGATGTATTCCTTCAGGCTCTGGACATTATGCTGGAACTGTCTGAACAATTCCCGAATCTAAAGTACCTGGATATGGGAAGTGGTTTTAAAATCCCGTATCAGGATACCGAGGAAGAAACCGATGTGAAAACGTTAGGTAAAAAAGTGGAACAGAAGATTTCCGAATTTTCCGAGTCTACCGGCAAGAAATTCGAATTGTGGTTCGAACCCGGTAAATTCCTTGTTGGAAAAAGCGGATATTTATTGGTAAAGGCAAATGTAATCAAACAGACTACCGCTACGGTTTTCGTTGGTGTCAATTCAGGATTCAATCACCTGATCCGTCCGATGTTCTACGATTCTTATCATGTTATTAAAAACCTGTCCAATCCTAAAGGAGCGGAAAGAATTTACACGGTGGTCGGGAACATTTGCGAAACCGACACCTTTGCATGGGACCGAAAACTGAATGAGGTACGGGAAGGAGATATTCTTGCATTCTACAATGCGGGAGCCTATGGTTTTGAGATGAGTTCAAACTTCAATTCCCGTTTGAAGCCGGCTGAAGTTTTATTCATGGATGGAAAAGCGCATCTGATCAGAAGAAGGGATGAATTTGAGGATCTTCTTAAAAATCAGATTGAAGTATTGTAAGTCAATGACAAAATTTGAAGAGTATGCCTGTTTGACCAGGACGGATTTTTCAAAATAAAATATTTAATGTAAAATGTAACCAAGGGCTTTGTTGTTTTCAACAAGGCCTTTTTTTATTGAAAATATTTTCAAATGGCATAATCTTTACAGCTTATATCATCGATCTGTTTAGATCATTTTCTTTAAATAACACCAAAAAAATATAAAATGGCTAAAAATATTGCAGAGCAAATTGTGGAGATGCTGGAAAGCGCCAATGTGAAAAGAATTTACGCCGTAACAGGCGACAGCCTTAATCATTTAAACATCGCCGTTAAGAAAAGCAGTATCGAATGGATCCACGTGCGCCACGAAGAAGCGGGAGCCTATGCCGCTGCTGCGGAAGCGGAGCTGGATGGTTTTGCCGTATGCGCGGGAAGCTGTGGGCCGGGACACGTTCACCTGATCAACGGAGTCTACGAAGCGCATCGTTCTCACGTGCCCATGCTGGTGATTGCTTCCACTATTCCCAGCGAAGAAATGGGAATGGCTTATTTTCAGGAAACAAATACCATTAAATTATTTGATGATTGCAGCTATTACAACCAGATGATCACCAGGCCGGAACAGGTGCAAAGAACACTTCAGACGGCCATTCAGCATGCGATTTCCAAAAAAGGAGTTGCCGTTATCGGTCTTCCGGGTGATGTTTCCGAGCTTGATGCGGAACCTGCGACCACTTCCAATAAAATTTTTAAAACGAATCCGATCATCCGTCCATCGGATGAAGAGCTTAGCCAGCTTGCAGCTCTTATAAATGAAAGTGAAAAAGTAACCATCTACTGTGGCATCGGTGCAGAAAATGCCAATGCGGAAGTAGTGGAATTATCCAAATATTTAAAGGCTCCCGTAGGATATTCTTTCCGTGGAAAAATGTCAATCCAGCCCAATAATCCGAATGAAGTAGGGCTGACCGGGCTTTTGGGTCTTCCTTCAGCGCATCATGCCATGCACGAAGCGGATCTGCTCATTCTTTTAGGTACCGATTTTCCTTACGATAAATTCATGCCGGTAAAAAACAAGATCGTCCAGGTTGATGAAAGCCCGGAAAGACTGGGCAGAAGAGCAAAACTCGAATTAGGCCTTACCGGTGATGTAAAAGAAACTATTAAAGCATTATTGCCCTTATTACAGGAGAAAACCGACACGGCTTTCCTGAAGCAGCAGCTGGAATTTTATGAAAAAGTAAAAGAAAGCCAACTGACTTACGTAAAGGATTACGGTACCGAAAACGGAATCCAGCCGGAATTCGTTGCCCATACGCTGGATAAGCTTGCTGCGAAAGATGCTGTTTTCACCGTAGATACGGGAATGTGCTGTGTCTGGGGTGCAAGATATATTACAGGAACGGGAGAACGGAAAATGTTGGGTTCCTTCAATCACGGTTCCATGGCCAACGCGATGCCGATGGCGATCGGGGCTTCACTGGCTTATCCCGGCAGGCAGGTGATTGCCATGTGTGGTGATGGCGGATTATCAATGCTGTTAGGGGATATGGCTACCATCTTCCAATATAAATTACCGGTAAAAATTATCGTTTTCAATAACAGGTCCCTGGGAATGGTAAAGCTGGAGATGGAGGTCGGCGGAATGCCGGATAATGAGACCGATATGGTAAATCCGGATTTTGCTATGATTGCCCATGCGATGGGGTATCCCGGAAAAAACATCCATCAGCCGGAAGAGGTGGAAAATGCGATAAAGGAGTGCCTGGATTATAACGGGCCGTATCTGTTGAATATTTTTACAAATCCGAATGCTTTGGCGTTACCGCCTAAAATCGAAGCGAATCAGGTACTGGGAATGACGAAATCCATGGCGCAGCTGATGCTGGGTGGGAAAATGGAAGAAGTACTTGATACCGTGAAAAGCAATTACAAGCATATTAAAGATATTCTGTAGTCCAAAATAAGCCTGATCATCTTTTATCAGAGCTTTTAAATATTATCTTTGTCTAATAAATTTATAGGTATGAAAAATTCTTTAAAAACACTTTTCGTGCTGCTGACCCTTCTGATATCAGGTTCTGCTTTTGCACAGTTTAATGATGTTGAAGAAAGGGATGATAATTTTATTATCGAAAACAACAAAAACATCCTGAAAATAGATATTAAAGAACCGTTGCTTCAGGTGGCCGTAAAAAACTGTAAAGATTTTAAAGCAGCAAGCTTCGAAGGAGGGGTTTCGGCTTACAAGGAAATGCTGAGGAAATATATGTACGTTTACCTGAATACGGACTTCTATGTTCTGAACGGTGATTTTACCTTTACCCTTACTGTAGATGACAAAGGTAAGGTAAAGAACATTGAAGGAACCCCGAAAGTAGCCAACAGTCAGGTTTTCTTTGACGATATGAAATATGTGGTACGGAGGATCAGGAAAAACTGGATTCCCGCTACCTGCAACGGGCAGCCTGTAACTTCCCAGATTAAAATTAAAATGAACTTATCTTCAATCTCAACAGATATATAAAATTTACGCTCCTATTTTAACCATGAAAAAATATCTTTTACTATTGCCTTTATTGCTTTTCAGCAGTAAGGGTTTTTCGCAGTCAAATAATGCTCAGCCACAAACTGCAATAGCAGATTATCAGAAAGCGGAATTCCCGGGTGGTGACGAAGCCTTTAAGCAGGAATTTATGAATATGGTTCATGCGTACATTGATATGGCTTTATATGCGGTTCAGGGAAAAGTGACCTTCATCTTTAATATCGATCCTAAAGGTAAAATCAGCAACATCGATATACTTCCGAAGTTTAAAAACAATGAAATGTTTATTGATGACATAAAGTACGCTGCCAAAAAAGTAAAAGGCAAATGGAAGGCAGCGCTTCAAAATGGAGTCCCGGTAGATTCTAAATTTGTTATGAAAGTAAATTTTAGCCATAACACTTATGACCATGATTAAAAGGCTTTTGAGTTGTATTGCAATCATAATTATTTCTTCCTGTACAGCACAAATTCTGGATGTGTATCCTAAAGGCCAGGATTTTTATGAAGGAGGCTTGGTTAATTTCTATAAAGAATCTCATGATTACTTAATTAAAAATAACGTTAAAAAATGTGGCGATCAGGAAATATATCAGCCAAGATTTATTATTACAAAAGATGCTGTCGTTAAACTTGTAAAAGATTCCGATACAGCTAATATTAGTAAGAATAAATGTGCGTATGATATTTCCTTGGAGTTACTTAAAAATTTAAAAAACTGGAAACCGGCAGAAGTAAAAGGGGAAAAATTAGGAGCTCTTGCAGAATTTGTTTTGTATCCGAAGGATGTGGTGGATAATTACCAGCAGAACTATAATGCGAACAGCTTTATGATTTCTGCCAAATATCCCGGAGGATATGAAAAATTCAGGGAGGACTTCCATGATGAATTCATGAGTTTATTCGCAGACTACCATATCAATGGCACCATTAATTTAGAATTCTATGTTGATAAAAATGGATTTATTACCAGTCCAAGAATATATCCGGAAATTTATGACCGAAAATTTAATGTAGATTTTTTGAGAACTTTATCCCGTCTCAAAAAAATGTGGAAGCCCGCATTATATTCCAATATTCCGATAAAACAAAAAATAGTGTTCCCCATGGATTTTTCTACGAATTTCTATGAAAGATAATCCTGCCATTCTGTCACAATATTTTGTATCTTTGCAAATTCAATATGTTCAAAACAAAAATTCAGGGTTCGGATAACCTTAAATTTTTAAACGTTGAACTTTAAACCGATTATCGTGCAGGAAAAATATATAGACGAAACCAAACAGGGCGAAGCTTTTGCCATTGCGGAAAAAGACGGAAACTCAAAGAAATTGTTTTTAGAGAGCTACGGTTGTCAGATGAATTTCTCTGACTCTGAAATTGTTGCGTCCATTTTAAATGAACATGGCTACAATACAACACTGAAAGTTGAAGAGGCAGACCTAATCCTTTTAAACACCTGTTCCATCCGTGAAAAGGCGGAACAGACCGTAAGGATGCGCCTGTCCCAGTTTAAAAACCTGAAAAAAGAAAAACCGAACATGACGGTGGGGGTTCTCGGCTGTATGGCGGAAAGATTAAAAACCAAATTCCTGGAAGAAGAACAGTTGGTTGATCTTGTTGTTGGTCCGGATGCTTACAGAGATTTACCGAATCTTCTGAAGGAAACGGAAGACGGTAGGGATGCCATCAATGTTATTCTTTCAAAGGAAGAGACTTACGCGGATATCAATCCGGTCCGTCTGGGCGGCAATGGAGTTACGGCTTATGTTACCATTACCAGAGGCTGCGATAATATGTGCACCTTCTGTGTAGTCCCTTTTACCAGAGGCCGTGAAAGAAGCCGCGATCCGCATTCCATTTTAGAAGAATGCAAAGATCTTTGGAACAGTGGTTATAAAGAAATTACGTTGTTAGGCCAGAATGTAGACTCTTACCTTTGGTATGGAGGCGGGCCCAAAAAAGATTTTGCCAAAGCTTCTGAGATGCAGCAGGCAACGGCTGTCAATTTTGCCCAATTACTTGATCTGGTAGCGAAAGCGGTTCCGGAAATGAGAATCCGTTTCTCGACATCCAACCCGCAGGACATGAGCCTGGAGGTGTTCAGAATGATGGCGAAACACGATAATATCTGTAAATACGTTCACTTACCGGTGCAGAGCGGAAGCAATCATATGCTTGAAGCGATGAACAGGCAACATACCCGTGAAGAATATCTTGATTTAATTAAAAAAGCCAAAGAAATTGTTCCGGAAGTTGCATTTTCCCAGGATATGATCGTAGGCTTCTGCAACGAAACGGAAGAAGATCACCAGGATACGTTAAGCCTGATGAGGGAAGTGGAATACGACTACGGGTATATGTTTGCCTACTCCGAAAGACCGGGAACACCGGCGCATAAGAAAATGGAGGACAATATTCCGGCTGATGTTAAACAAAGACGTCTGGCGGAAGTGATTGCTTTACAGGGGGAACTGTCCAGAAACAGGATGAAATCCTATGTAGGAAGAGTTCATCAGGTCCTGATTGAAGGAACTTCCAAAAAGAATGAAAACCAGTGGAAAGGAAGAAACTCCCAGAATGCCGTTTGTGTTTTCGATAAACTGGAAGGCCAGAAAATTGGTGACATTGTGGATGTTTTTGTTTTTGACAATACACAGGGCACACTTTTAGGGGAAACTGTTTCAAAATAATGATGCCTGAAGGATTAACCAATGAACAGCTTTTAAAGAATATTTCCGCATTGCTCGAAAATGCAAGGAATAAAGTTGTCGTTGCCGTTAATCAGACCATTGTGCTTACCTACTTTGAAGTCGGAAGAATGATTGTGGAGGATGAGCAGCATGGTGAAAGCCGGGCTGAGTATGGCAAGGCAGTTCTGAAAGATTTGTCTTTACATCTTACCAAAAGATTCGGTAAGGGGTTTTCTCAGAGGAATTTAGAGCAAATGAGACATTTTTATTTGTCTTATTCAATTCCGCAGACACTGTCTGCGGAATCTGAAAATATAAATACCATTCAACAGTCTTCACTTATTAAATTCAACCTTTCATGGTCTCATTATCTGAAATTGATGCGGATTAAAGATCCAAATGAAAGAAGTTTTTACGAAATAGAAAGCGATAAAAACAACTGGAGCTTAAGGGAGCTGCAAAGACAGTATGACTCTGCTTTATATACAAGACTGTCGTTAAGTAAGAATAAGGAAGAAATTCTTCAGTTTGCTGAAAAAGGGCAGATTATAGAAAAACCCAAAGACCTGATTAAAGACCCGTATATCCTGGAATTTTTAGGCTTATCTGAAAAACCGGATTATTCCGAAAACGATCTTGAATCTGAATTAATTGATAAATTAGAACATTTTCTGCTGGAATTGGGAAATGGTTTTACATTTGCCGGAAGACAGCAAAGGATTACTTTTGAAGAAAAGCATTTTTACATCGATCTGGTATTTTATAACAGGATTTTGAAATGTTTTGTATTGATCGATCTGAAAATCGGGGAATTAAAGCACCAGGATATCGGCCAGATGCAGATGTATGTAAATTATTATGATCGTGAAAAACGCCTTGAAGATGAAAATAAAACCATAGGGATTATTCTTTGCCAGGATAAAAGCGAGGCTCTTGTACAATATACCTTACCAGAGAACAACGAACAGATTTTTGCAAGTAAATATTTTACAGTATTACCAAGTAAAGAAGATTTTATTAACATTTTAAACTCAGACAATGGAAAAATTTCATAAATATTGCCTAAGTGTATTGTTGGTAATTATCTGCAGTAATATTTCTGCCCAGATCAATAACGGAAATGCTGAAAGTGAAGATTGTAAGCAATTGTACGAGCTGTATCATCAGATTTTACATCAGCATGATGAAGGAGCAGAAAAGGTCTATACAGAAGGAAATGCCGGACAATATTTCGGAATCAGTCAGAAGCGGAATGCTATTGATCTTATCGGTACAATTTTTAAAGTATACGAAGGAAAAACTTTCTACAAACATACATTACAAGCAGACTTTTCTCAGAAAAAAAAGCATGCTTTAATTCTCAAAAAATTCGAAAGAAAAAACAGAGAGCTGTTTTTTGCTAAAATTTTATATTTTAAAACAAAAGTTTCAAAAGTCAGAAACAAAGATTATTTAAGTGAGATAGGTTAATTTAAGAGAAATTATTTAAAAAATTAATCAAACTGCAGGAAACTGCGAAAAATAATCTAAAAATTTACTTATGAGCAACGATTTGCAAAATATAAAAAACCGTTTCGGGATCATCGGAAACTTTCCGGCTTTAAACCGCGCTCTGGAAAAAGCCATCCAGGTAGCCCCTACCGATATTTCGGTTCTCGTGATCGGGGAAAGCGGTGTCGGGAAAGAATTTATCCCTAAAATCATCCATTCGGAATCCAAAAGAAAACATCAGCCTTATATTGTGGTAAACTGCGGAGCCATTCCGGAAGGTACCATCGACTCTGAATTGTTCGGACACGAGAAAGGAGCATTTACCGGAGCAACAACAACCCGGAAGGGATACTTTGAGGTCGCCGATGGCGGAACGATCTTCCTGGATGAGGTGGGAGAACTGCCTTTACAGACGCAGGTCCGTTTACTTCGGGTACTGGAAAGCGGAGAATTCATGAAAGTAGGCTCTTCACAGGTGCAAAAAACGAATGTAAGAATCGTAGCGGCAACCAATGTCAATATGATGAAGGCTATCCAGGACGGAAGATTCCGGGAGGACCTGTACTATCGTCTGAATACCGTACAGATCGATATGCCGCCGTTAAGAGAAAGAAAGGGCGATATTCATTTGCTGTTCCGGAAATTTGCTATCGATTTTGCAGAAAAATACAGGATGCCTGAACTGGAGCTGGATCCCAGTGCTGTGCATTACGTCGAAAATTATACCTTCCCCGGAAATGTCCGTCAACTTAGAAACCTGGTTGAGCAAATGACCGTTGTGGAAAGAGAGCGGCATGTAACGGTTGAAAAACTGGCAGAGTACATCCCGATGGAATCCCACCTTCCAATGGTGGTGAATACGCCCAACAGCCAGAAGCAGAACGACTTCGGAAGCGAAAGGGAAATTATGTACAAAATTCTGTTTGACATGAGAAACGATATTAATGATTTAAAATCCTTAACTTCGGAACTCATAAAGAACCGAGGGACTTCGGATCTGAGTAATCATGAAAAAAACTTAATCAACAGGATTTATACGCCCGAGACTCAGCAACAAAATGTAGCCCCGGGTTCATTGCTTTATTTTGAAAATAATAGCAACACGAATCCTGTCATCCAGAATCCGACGATCATGTCCGAACCGGAAAACAGCTATGAAGACATCGAAGACATTGAGATTGAAGAAAACCGGCCGGAATCCCTGTCTTTGCAGAATAATGAAAAAGATCTGATCATCAAGGCCCTGGAAAAGCATAAAGGCAGAAGAAACAAAGCGGCGGATGAGTTGGGGATTTCACAGAGAACTTTATACAGAAAAATAAAACAATATAACTTAGAAGAATAAACTAAAAAATTAAATTATGGTGAAAATTAATGCAAGGCCTGTCGATTTCAAACTGGGTGAATACATCAGCAGTGGATTTGATTTTATGAAAAATAATTTCGGGAGTGTTCTTGGGGCCTTTCTGCTCTGTATGCTGATGTGCATTATTCCGTTCTGCGGGCTGCTCGCTATCGGTAATTTCTACAGATACTGCCGGGATTTAAGGTCCGGAAAACAGGTAAGCGCAGGTGATATTTTTAACTTTGACCAGTTTACGCCGTATTTTATCCTGCAGTTAATTTTAATCGGAGGGGTAATGCTAATCTATATCCCGATGATTGTGATAATGCCGTCTATGGCCGACAGAGATGCTTCGGCAGGACTTCCGTTTGTTTTTATGATTTATATGTTTGTTGTATATATTGCCATTTTAATTGTCTGTTTAAAAGGTTTTTATATGCCTGCGCTGATTTCTTTGGGCGGGATTACAGAAGTTAAAACAGCATGGAAAATGTCCGTTACTATGACTAAAGGCAACCTGTTGACGATTTTCCTATATTCATTGGTTGTCGGAATATTAGGACAGTTAGGGGTAATTGCCTGTTTTATTGGCCTTATTTTTACATTACCATTAGTATATGTCTGCCACTATTTTGCTTACGAAGATGCAATGAAGCAGGTAACCTATGACGAAATTCAGGAAATTGGAATTAAAAATGAATTTTAAAATTAAGAATATCAAAATCAGGCAGCCGAAGTTCTGGCTTTTGCTGCTGTGCCTGGGAATGCTAAACTCCTGCTACAGCTTCACCGGTTCGTCCCTTACGGATGAAAAAACCATTCAGATCAACGAGTTCCCGAACAATGCACCGTTGGTAAACCCGACCCTGTCGCAGCAGTTTTCCACGGATATCCAGAACCGTTTTCTGCAACGGACAACCCTGAAAGGAACCAAAGAAAACCCCGATATCCTGGTAGAGGGTGAAATTACGGATTACTCGATTACTCCCACCACCATCGGTTCCAATACGGTAACCAACCAGAATACTGGCGGGGTGACACAACAATCCCAGAACAAACTGACGATTACGGTGAAAGTACATTATGAAAATAAGCTTCACCCGGACTTCAGCTTCGACAGGACATACAGTGATGAGGCGGTTTTCAACAGTAACCTGTCGCAGTCTGAGATCGAATCTTCTCAGGTTAAAATTGCGACGGACAGAATTATAAACAAGATATTTAACGATATTGTAGCGAATTGGTAAGATGAATCATAGAGTTTTAGAATTATTAAAGACCCCGAAAAATATTCAGTCAGAAGATTTAAATCTTCTGAAAGAAGAGATTAATTCTTTTCCCTATGTTCAGAATATCAGAGCATTATACTTGTACGGGGTACATTTATATGATAAAGAAAACTATCAGCGGGTGTTGTCTACTACTGCAGCCTATACTACGGATAAAAAAATCCTGTATCAGCTGATTAACGGTAAGATCCAGCAGCGTTTGAAGCCTGAAATAAAGCAGGAAACGGTGCAGGAAAAACCTGTTTCTGCAGAAAATCCGTTAAAAGTTCTGTATGAGGCCAAAGCAGGCAGTTTTCCGATCAAAAGGGAAGACCCGGTTGTGGCTGAAACTGAAACGGCCGAATTACCAAAACAGGAAACCGCTGAAAAGCAAGAACAGGAAGAAACGCGTATTCTTCCTCCTCCGAGAGAAGAAATCAAGCATATCTACGTAAACGGAGAACGTAACAGAATTCTTTTCGAGGGCGAAGAGAATTTCCTTAATGATGATACGGTGGAAACCATAGATCTTGAATCCACGCTGGAATCAGGCTCTATCGTTACCCAGAAAATGGAGAAGAAGGAAGAACTTTCTGATGTTTCGGAAGAAAATCACCCGACAGAAAATGTCACTTCCGAAACACCTGATGAGCATCCCATTAAAGAAAATGAGGCCGCAATGGCAGAGCCGGTTGATCAGGAAAGGGAAACGGAACCATCCGAAGCGGATTTCCATGAAGTAAAAGTTATCCTGGATACGATGCAGGAGGAGGGTTCTGAAGAAGCAGAAAGCAAAGAAATTAGTGCTGACACTCAAAGTTCGGAAAATATACAGGCGGAAAAGACAGAGGAATTTAAACCGGAAACCGTTATCGGGGAAGAAAACTTAAATAGTGAATCTGAGCAGGAAGAAATTTCCGATGAATCAGCGCTGAGTTTCCATGAAACCGACGCTTTCATGCCTGAGATACAGGTTGCTGCTGACGATAAAGAAGAAATAAAAGAACCTGAAACGGTAAATAAGGATTCTGAAAAAAATTCAGATGTAAATAGCATACCGGAAGTGGCAGAATTTACGCCTGAAAAAATCATCAACGAGGATGAAATCTCATCTGAAACAGTAGAAGAGGCCGTTCAGGATCAATCCGAATTAAGTTTCCACGGCACGGAATCTTTTCTGCCGGAAGTAAAAATTCAGCCTAATGAACGTCAAACCATCAATCAGATCCCTCAGCAGAACCTCAGCAAACATGAAGATGAAATGCGCCGCCTTATTGAAGAAGTAGAGAAGAAAATGAAGGAAAGAGCGGCTTCCGAAGAAATTAAAAGACAGGAAGAAGAGCCTGCAAATACAGGGCATGATATCAGCTTTGCGGAAACCCAGCATTTTGAAGTAAAACCTGCTGAACCCGAAAACCCGGAAATTGAAGAAAAACAGGAGCCTGAATCTGAAAGTATTGGTGAATTAAAAGAAGAAACAAAAGCGGAAGCCCCTGAAATTCCGGCAGAAAAAGAGCCGGAAACAAGATCATGGAAACCAATGGCTTTCGACTCAAATATTCCGGATTCTTTGCTGAATAGACCTGCGGAAGCCCCTCAGTTCGTTCCTGAACAACCTAAACAAGAAGTACATCAGGAAACGACTCAACATAGAGAGCCTGAAGCTGAAGAAGAAATTTTAAATCAAACCGAAGAAATTTCTGAACCTGAAAATGTGATCCCTGAAGCTCCCGTTGGAGCATCTGAACAGCCTGAAGCAGAAAGTAACATGGCCGCTTCGGAGGAAACGAAAGAAGAAGCACCGGTAATGAATGTTTCATTCTTCGGTTCCGGATGGACAATTCCTCAGTCTGAAAAAAAACAGTCTGATCATGAAAAGCAGGATGCTGAAACAGAAAGTACTAGTAAACCTGACGAACAGCCATCCGAAAAGGCAAAGTCAAATCCTTTTGACAGTAATGTTCCCGGATTTATCAATACCTGGCAGAGCTGGCTGAAAATCGACAGGAATGAAGAGGCGAGAAAAGATAAAACCGAGCTGAAAAACAAGGTGATCGAGACCTTTATTGAAAATAATCCAAGGATAAGCCAGCTTAAAGAGGAAAGCAATTTTGTCATCAGGGAAAAAGGTGATGATATTTCGCATCTGATGACAGAAACATTGGCCAACCTGTATTTTGAGCAGAAACTTTATACAAAAGCTATTAAAGCATTTGAAATTCTGATCAGAAAAACCCCTGAAAAGAAAAAATACTATGAAGGAAAGATTCAGGAAATTAAAGATTTCCGAACAAAAGGATAACCAAAAACAAATACCATGAATATATTATCGATTAATGCTTTTCACATTATGTTTGCTGCTGTAGCAGTTGTAGTACTCTATATTTATGCTATGACGCTTTTATACAGGAATAAATCGGGCCTTCTGCCTTATCTGGCGGTTTTATTTCTCCCGGTTGTCGGGCCTTTGGGAATCGTCTTGGGAAACTTATCCAAACCAAAGTAAAATTTACTTGAATAAAAAACGGAGGAAATTTTTTCCCCGTTTTTTATGTTATCTTGGCGGTATTTTTATTTTTTCTGAATCTTCGCCAAAGCGTTCTTCCGAAAAAGACGACACCGATGATAAGAATGATCGAGCATACAGCGGCAATAACAGGAGCTGCCATCGCCAGAAAGGCCATGATCCCGGCCCCGGCCGTTTCCGTAGTTCCTACTAATGAATTTCCAAGTCCGCCGGTTGTGGCCGTTGAAGCCGCACGGAGCCCGGCAAATCCCGAACTTATCGTCATGGCAGTTCCGCCGCCTGCAATTAAACCCAATGCCCATTGCGGAAAGGTTCCCAATTCTGTAAACTGGCTGGCAAATAAAACCGATCCTGCGACCGTAGCCATGGGTACGGAAACCGTATCCAGCAAATGATCGACAAAAGGGATATAATAGGCTAAAATCTCAACGACGGTGGCAATACCAGTCGTAATAAGTGTAGGCAGCCCGGCAAGCCACTCAAAACTTTCGTTCATCGGGATCCAGTGAAGGTAAGATGCCAGGCTTACGGCGAACATCGGGAGAAATACCCTGAAGCCCGTGGCAGCAGCCAGCCCGATGCCGATAAAAGCGCTCAGGAGATAAGATAAATAGGGAATGTGGTCTGACATGTGAGTTTTCAGATTAATTGTTTCCCCTAAGATACGAAAAGTACGATAAAAATTAAATATCGATTCCTGGATTTACAGAAGTGACTGTAAAAGCTGAAACTAAGATTTTTGTTGAGCTTTGCAGAGCTTAATAAATTGCGTCTCTACCTCCTGGAATTTTTCAGGCATTTCCGGAGAAACCCAGAACAGCATGGCCATTGTTTTATCTCCGAAAGACTCTTTAAACAGCTCTTTGTTCAGCCGGTAACATTCGCGCAGCAGTCTTTTGATACGGTTCCTGTGAACAGCCCTTTTAAAATATTTTTTGGAGACCGAAACCGCAAACTTCGTGCTTTCAACAGGAGTTGAAGGTTTATCCTTCAGTATAATAATTCTCAGATTCCCGTTCGTTCTCCATTTACCTTTTTCAAAAAGTAAGGAGATCTCGGTGTTTTTCTTGAGTTTTTCGGCTCTGGGATATGTGAAGTCTGTCATGTATGGGTATAAAGATAAGGCATATTTTATTTTCACGCAGCCTGTCCGTGTTTAAATAACATTTTCTGAAGGCTGTTTACAGTAACATATCATCTTCAGCATTTCCGGAAATTCAAGAATAATTAATCTTTTTCTATAAGATGATTGATCACTTCTGCTGCTGCATAAAGTCCGAAGATGGCAGGCATATAGCTTATGGTACCGTAGAAAGATCTTTTATAATTGGTTCCGTCTGTCATCTTCAGGCTTTCTTCATCCTGAATATCGTTGGCGAAAACACATCGGATCCCTTTGTCGATTTTTACTTTTCTGAGCCTCTTTCTTATCTGTCTGGCAAGATGGCAATGTTCGGTCTTACTGATGTCACGTACCAATACTTTACTGGGATCGGTTTTGCCGCCGGCTCCCATAGAGCTTACGATTTTTATTCTTCTTCTTTTTGCCGCAATAATTAAGCTTAATTTGGGTGTAACGCTGTCGATACAGTCCAGTACGAAATCAAAGGTGTCGGCATCCAGCACCTCTTCCATTCTTTCAGGATTCAGAAACTCGTTGATCTTGGTAAGATGAAGCTGGGGATTGATGTCTAAAAGCCTTTCAGCCACCACGTCCACCTTGTGCTTCCCGACAGTGGAATGAAGAGCCGGCAGCTGCCTGTTGACATTGGTAATATCTACCGTATCGCCATCGACGACCGTCATTTTTCCGACCCCGGCCCTGGCCAGAAATTCTGCGGCAAAAGAACCGACACCTCCCAATCCTACAACCAGAACGTTTGCTTTGTTTAATTTTTCCAAGCCTTCTTCCTTAATCAGAAGTTCCGTTCTTTCCAACCAGTATTTATCCATTTTTTATCCTTTCTAAATTTTCCGTAATCTGTTTATTCAAAGCCGCTAGCGAAATTCCTTTAAGCTCTGAAACCTTCAGGTACAATTCTGCAATATCGAAATCGTCATTGTCGGTTTCCAGGAATATTCTGTCTAAAGGCATACTTTTCAAAGTATTTTGCAAAGATAAATTATACAAAACCGCTTTTCCAAAACTCAGGTAAAAATTATTTTTCAGCAAATCTTTTGCAATGCTTTCTTTTTTATTGAAGCCATGAATGACCATCGGCTGTTCTGCATGTTTTTTTAAGGAAATCACTTCATAAAATTTCCGTACGCAGTGGATGATTATCGGTTTTCTGATTTCATTGGCCAGCCGGATCTGGGTTAAGAAAACTTTTTCCTGGGTTTTTTGATCCGTTTCTGCAAAAGAATCCAGCCCGCATTCCCCGATGGCAAAGCAATGTTCTGAAATATTCGCGCAGAGCCATTCCATTTGTCTGTCAATATGATCCGATTCTATATCTTTAGGATGAATGCCTATTGAGTATGGGAAATCCGGAGGAAGGGATTTCATGTCCAGATTGTAAATTCCGTTCGGCTTATTGCTTTTGTGATGATGAAAATCAAAAAATTCCATATCCCAAAAATACCACAATTTATATTTAATGTAAAATTCTTAAACGAACGTTTATAAATCCGTTAAAAATTCCTTAACTTTACTCAAAGTGCATTCATGAAGAAAAAGTTTACAGAAAAACAAATCCACATTTTAGACATTGCTGAAGAGCTGATTGCAAAAAAAGGTTACGAAGGGACGTCGGTAAGGGATATCTGTTCCAAGGCCAACATTAACGTGGCCATGATCTCCTATTACTTCGGGTCTAAAGAAAAAATGATGTCTTACCTGTATCAGTACCGTGTGCTGAAAACCAGGGAGAATTTTTCAGGATTTGCCGATACCATCAAAGATGGCAAGCCTGAAATGCAGATGAAGGAAATGATTAAATACATTGTCGCCCAGCTATTCAAGTACAATTATTTCCACGGATTTGTTACCCAGGAATTGCGCCATACGGACCACGTGAAGGATGAACTGATGGATTTCTATCAGCTGTTTGTCAAGAAACTCGATGAAGTTATTAAAAAGGGCGTGGCATCCGGTGTATTTACCTTTACCCCTAAGCCGGAAGATGTGCTGACTACCATTATCGGCTCTACTTTATTCGTGATTCGCAACCGCAACTTTTATGAACTGTATGTTCCCAATAAAAACGATGAAACTTATGCGAAGGAAGCGGAGAAAAAAGTACGGATGAATCTTTTAATGAGTGTTTTTGCGATTTTAGGATACGCTGCCGACTAAATTTACGTTAAATAATCATAAAAAAAAATCTATTGATAAAAAAGTTATATTTTTGCAAATTAGTAAATCGGCTGTGTAATCCGAAAACGGTTGAATTTTTTATATGAAAAAATATATTTTAGGTATTTTTGCTGTAGCGGTAGTGGTGTCTTGTGTAAGTAAGCAGGAAAAGGCAATGAGAAGTGCGGATAAGAATCTTATCCTGAAGACAGCCAACGAAAACTTTGCTAAAAAGAAGTGGAAAAATGCTTTGGCACTGTACGACAGGCTTCCGAACCTTGTAGCGGGAACGGATGATGCTCCTAATGTGGTTTTCAATTCTGCATACGCAAACTACTACGATAAAAATTACAGATTAGCGGGAAACCAGTTTAAAAATTTCGCGATCAGCTTTCCTCAGGATAAAAGAAAGGAAGAAGCATCCTATATGTCGGCATTATGCTACTATGAGGGGTCGATGGATTATAACCTGGACCAATCTACTACACAGACCGCGATCAACGAACTTCAGGACTTCCTGAACAACTATCCGAATTCGGAAAGATCCAAAAATATCAGTACCCTTATTGACGAACTGTCTTATAAGCTGGAATTCAAAGCGTATGAAAACGCAAAACAGTATTATAAAATGGGGGATTATAAAGCCTCCAATGTTACCTTTGAAAATGTACTTGAAGATTTTCCGAGCACGAAGCTTCGTCCGCAGATCTATGATTATATCGTAAAATCCCGTTACGAACTTGCGACAAAATCCGTATATGACCTGAAAGATGAACGTATCGAAAGTGCATTGGCTTTCACCAGACAGGTGGAAAAAGAGATGCCGAATACCGAAGTCGCTAAAACTGTGTTAGACCTCAGGGAAAAACTTGAAAAAGAAAAGAAAGATTTCGTCGTGGTTAAAAAGAATACCGAAGCCAGGATTGCCGCTTTAACGGAAAAGCAGAAAAGATTGGAAGCCCAGAATGCACAAAAGTCTAAAACCGAGCAGCAGGCAAAAGATCAGGTAGAAGCCGAGAAGAAAGCTATGCAGATCCAGAGGGACAGTGCAGCCATAAATACCCCTCCCCCGGCAGCCACTTTCAAGATTCAAAGATAATTCGTAAATTTGCGAACTTAAATAAAAAAATAATATTCTCAAAATGAGTGTAAAAGATACAAAAGCAGAAGTAAATACGATTACGTACGACAAAGATAAGATTGAAGACAAAGTAGGCTCAATCTACGAAGCGATTGTTATCATGGGAAAAAGAGCAGAGCAGATCAACGCTGAAATCCGTACGGAACTTCACAATAAGCTTGACGAATTCGCTGTGCACAATTCTACATTGGAAGAAGTTTTTGAAAACAGAGAGCAGATTGAAATCTCCAAACATTATGAAAAACTTCCGAAACCCACTTCTATTGCTATTGAAGAGTGGTTGAACGGTGATGTGTACTTCAGAAAAACTGAAGAAAGAAAATAAGTACATCTTTTGTTATCGTACATATTTTAAATATGCTTCGATAAATTATAGGAAAACATTCTGTAAAATATATGTTTTACAGAATGTTTTTTTTAATATAAAAAACAGGGGTTTATTTTTATTACTTTTACGGCGTAATATTTAACGAAATATCGTGCTGTTCAATTCTATAAGCTTTTTACTGTTTTTGCCGGCAGTCTTTATTCTGTATTGGTTTTTTTTCAATAAAAAATACAAATATCAGAACATCCTTTTACTGGTTGCCAGTCTTTATTTTTATGCATGCTGGGATTGGAGATTTCTGTTGCTCCTAATGTTTTCTATTGCACTGGATTTCTTTTCCGGAATACAGATTGAGAGAAGCAAAACCAAATATGCCGCCAAATTCTGGCTCACGTTAAGCATCGGGATCAATCTCGGTTTTCTGGGCTTTTTCAAATACTACAACTTTTTTGCGGAAAGCTTTTCAGAACTTCTTCAGGGTTTCGGTTTTCACGTCAATGTTACACTGCTCCATATCGTATTGCCGATCGGTATTTCTTTTTATACCTTCCACGGACTTTCCTACATCATCGATATTTATAAAAAAAGAATTCCGGCGGAAAGGAATCCGGTCGATTATGCCGTCTTCGTAAGCTATTTCCCCCTGTTGGTTGCCGGACCTATCGAAAGGGCAACCCATCTTCTTCCGCAGATCCAGAAAGAAAGGATTTTTAGTTATGAGCAGGCCGTCGACGGAATGCGGCAGATCCTGTGGGGCTTTTTCAAAAAAATCGTGATTGCAGATAATTGTGCCCCGATCGTAAATGAGATTTTTACCCATTACCAGACGGAAAGCAGCAGCAACCTGGCCATCGGGGCAGTCCTGTTTGCTTTTCAGATTTACGGGGATTTTTCAGGGTATTCGGATATTGCATTAGGGGTATCACGCCTGTTCGGAATAGAGCTTCTTAAAAACTTTTCCTTTCCGTATTTTTCAAGGGACATTGCCGAATTTTGGAGAAGGTGGCACATTTCCCTTTCCACCTGGTTCCGGGATTACCTGTACATTCCTTTGGGAGGAAGCAAAGGCGGAATGCTGATGAAAATACGAAACACTTTCATCATCTTTCTTGTCAGTGGCTTCTGGCACGGGGCCAATTGGACGTTCGTAATTTGGGGTGGCTTAAATGCCGTCTATTTTTTACCCCTGCTGATATTCGGGAAAAACCGTGAGAATCTTGAAGTGGTCGCTATGAACCGATTGGTTCCTTCCTTCCGGGAAATTTTCCAGATCCTCATTACATTCTCCCTCGTCTGCCTTGCCTGGATCTTTTTCCGTTCTGAAAGTGTTTTACAGGCCATTCTTTATATCAAAAGATTATTCGGCAAAACCTTATTTTCATTACCTCACCCGATGCCTTACAAAGTACTGGCTTTTGTTGCCGTCATGATGATCATAGAATGGCTCAACAGGCGTAAGTTTCACGGGTTGGAAATAAGCGAATACAATCCGTGGCTGCGAAGGGTTCTGTACCTGGTCATCATCTTTATCATCCTGCGATACGCCAATTTCGGCAGTAACGAATTCATTTATTTTCAGTTTTAATATGAAGAAATTTATCATTAAAATAGCATGTTGGCTGGTTTTCCTTTTCCTGATCGGTTTTGCCTTGGCTTCCGTTAAAAAATACCAGCTGTACGGAGAATATTTCATCAGGCAGAAAGTTAATTACTACGATCGGCATGGTGCCGGATACAATGCGCTCGTCTTTGGCAGCAGCAGGATGTACCGCCAGGTGAACACCGGGCTGTTGGATTCTGCGACGGCTCACAAGGTAAAAGCTTACAACCTGGCAAGCGGCGGAACCTTCTTTTCCGAAAGCATGTACGAATACCGTCATACGAATGTTCATAAAAATGTAAAATATGTGTTTTTTGAAATTCAGGATGTACAGCCGTTTGACGTTAATGCGTACACGGAAAAATTCTTATACTGCCACGACCTTCCTACGGTAAACTTCGAGCTGAAATATTTTGCGCACAATAGCGACTGGAATTCGTCATTTCTATCGGTCTCTCATTTTTTTGCGAATATGTTTTACTTTAAAAAACTGGGACAACGGGATAAAACCATAAATGAATTTACAGATTACAACAATGGGTATTATCCTTTGGAAAAAGATTATAAAAACCTGATAAGCGTAAGAAAACAGCGTGCTGTCTATCTGAAAGATACTACGCTGATTTACAGGCATCGTGTAGAAATTGAAAAAAGCCCGAAGAAAAGACTCAATCCGGCTCTGGTTGGCGAGCTCAGGCTTCTGGCCGCAGACTGTCAGAAAAAAGGAATAAAATTATTCTTTGTACTTCCGCCTTTTTCCACGCCTTCAGATTTATCGGAAGTTAAAGGAATTCCCGGTGCAGAAATCTTAGATTTTTCTTCCCGTAGTATATTCAGAGAACTGTATACCAACAGGAATGTTTATGATAACGGGCATCTTAACCGGCGGGGAGCGGCTATCTTTACCGGAAAGCTGGCTGACAGCCTGAATCATCTGATCAGATAAGGCCAATACTAAAGAAGAAAATTATCGGAAATAGTTTTAGACTGACTTTTTAAACGTATTACATGAAAAATAAGTAATTTAGTATTCTTAAAACTAAAATTGGAATGGGCCTTTCCGGTAAAAAAATTCTTATCGCGATTTCCGGAGGAATTGCAGCATATAAAATTCATTTTCTAATCAGGGATTTTATCAAAAAAGGAGCGGAAATTCAGGTAATTATGACGCCTGATGCCGAGAACTTCGTGACGAAGCTGAGTATTTATACCTTGTCTAAAAATCCTGTTTATTCAGATTTTTATGGTGATAACGGATCCTGGAACAGCCATGTGGATATGGCTTTATGGGCAGATGTAATGGTGGTAGCACCCTGTACGGCATCTACTTTATCCAAAATGGTCCACGGTATCTGTGACAACCTGCTCATCGCTACGTATATGTCGGCAAAATGTCCCGTCTTCATTGCACCGGCTATGGATCTGGATATGTATGTGCATCCTTCCACTACAAAAAACCTGGAACTGGCGGAAAGCTATGGCCATATCGTTATTCCGGCGGAAAACGGTGAACTCGCAAGCGGGCTGGTCGGGCAGGGAAGAATGGCGGAACCGGAAACCATCGCAACAGCGATTGAAAGCTTTTTTAGTGTCAATCCAAAAGAAGAAACACTGAAAGGAAAAACGGTACTGATCACAGCTGGTCCCACTTATGAAGCCATTGATCCCGTACGTTTTATCGGAAATCATTCTTCCGGAAAAATGGGGTTTGCCTTAGCGGAAGAAGCTTCTAAAAGAGGAGCGAAGGTCATTCTTGTTTCCGGACCGAGTGCACAAACCATTCATGACAAAAATATTGAACTGCATAAAGTGATCTCTGCAAAGGAAATGCTGGACAAAGTCTTTGAATTTTACGATCAGGCGGATATCGGAATCGCGAGTGCAGCCGTTGCGGATTACGCTCCGAAGGAAGCGGCTACGGAAAAGATCAAAAAAAATGATGATCATTTAACAATCGAACTGGTTAAAAATCCGGACATTCTTAAAACAATGGGTGAAAAGAAAGGCCATCAGTTTTTAGTGGGATTTGCGCTGGAAACGCAGAATGAAGAGGAAAATGCCAAAGCCAAGCTTGAAAAGAAAAACCTGGATATGATCGTGCTGAACTCGCTCCGCGACGAAGGCGCCGGCTTTAAGAACGATACCAACAAAATAAAAATATTTACCCGTACGGAAAAGAAAGAATTTTCATTGAAATCAAAAGATGATGTTGCGAAGGATATCCTGGATTTCATTGAATCTCAACTTTTAAAATAAATTTAATAAATTTCCGTTCTCAATCTTTAATAGAAAATGAAAAAAATTTTAAGTATATTTTTACTGCTCTTTATATTCAACCCTAGCTTTTCCCAGGAGCTTCTGGCCACGGTGCAGGTGAATTCCCAGCAGGTGGGGGGAAGTAACCAGTCGGCATACAAAGCTTTGGAAAAAAGCCTCAGGGATTTCATCAACAACACAAGCTGGACGGGAAGAAGACTGCAGAATTACGAAAAAATAAAATCGAATTTTGCGATCGTCATCAGCGAGAGAGACGGAAACCGTTTCAGGGGAAGCATTGTGGTACAGGCGGTTCGTCCGGTATTTAATACCACTTATGAATCTCCGCTCATTAACCTTCAGGATACGAGATTTTCTTTCGATTATGTGGAAAATGAAAACCTTATTTTCAACGAAAGACAGTTTTCCGGGAAAAACCTCATCGATGTAGTCAGCTTTTATGTATATGTGATTTTAGGAATGGACGCCGATAGTTTTCAGTCGATGTCCGGAACGGAATGGTTCCAGAAAGCCCAGCAGATTGCTCAGAACGGCGAATCCCAGAACACCTATGACGGTTGGAAGCAGATCAACGAACCACGGAGCCGCTCGATTCTGATCAAAGAGATCATGAGCCCGAACTGGAGCCAGCTGCGTGCCACGGTATATTCCTATCACAGGGCAGGGCTGGATACTTTATTCAATCAGGACCAGACCCAAGGGAAAAAAGTGATTTTTGATGCCTTAATGCAGTTAAAGCAGTATGAAAATTCTTTCCAGCAGGCCTATTTCTTTAACCTCTTTATGGACACGAAAGCAGATGAGATCTTCAACATCTTCAATTCCGGGAACAACGGTGGAATTGTTTTGGGTGATCTTAAAAACGAAATGATTATCCTTTCTCCGAAAAATACCGATGCCCGATGGAGCAAATGGAAACAGTAAGTTAACTTGAATTCTGAAATCTAAAGTTCTATATTTGCAATAGCTTACATAATTGCTATTATCAATGCTTTCGAGAATTTACATTAAAAATTTCGCCCTGATCGATACCCTTGAAGTATCGTTGCACAACGGTTTGCAGGTCATCACCGGGGAAACCGGTGCCGGAAAATCCATTATCCTTGGCGCGCTGCGGCTGATCCTTGGCGAACGGGCGGACGTAAAATCCATCTCCAAAGCACAGGAAAAAAGTGTCGTCGAAACCGAATTTTCCCTGAATAACCAATTTAAAAAATTCTTCATCGAAAATGATCTCGATTACGAACACCAGACGATTATCCGCAGGGAGATCCTGCCTTCGGGAAAATCGAGGGCCTTCATCAATGATGTGCCCGTAACACTGGATATTCTGCGGGAGCTTTCTTCTCAACTGATCGATATCCATTCCCAATTTGAAACGTCCAGCCTGTTTACTTCCGAATATCAGTTTAAAATCATCGACGGACTTTCGGAAAACAGGCAGATCATACATGAGTACCAGCATGAATTTTCGGATTTTCAAAGCCTTACCCTACAGCTTAAAAGGCTTCGGACCCAACTTTCAGAAGCCAATAAGGAAAGCGATTATAAAGCATTCCTCTTAAACGAGCTTGAAGAACTGCATCTGGATGACGTGGATTTTGAAGACCTTCAGAACCAGCTTTCGATCCAGGAAAATGCAGAAATGATTTCCGATAACCTGGCGCAGGTGTTATCAAGGTTTCACCAGGAAGAAGTGGGGATTTTTTCATTTTTTAATGAAGCTAAAAACAAGCTGGCAAAAACGGCAGAAGTTTCCCAGAGCTTTGCCGAACTTCATGAAAGGCTGGAAACCTCTTATGTTGAACTGAAAGACATCATTACCGAGCTTGAGGACGAAGCGGAAAGAATAGAAGTCAATCCTGAAAACCTGGCCCTTCTCATAGAACTGAACAACCGGATTCATTCCTTATTCTTGAAGCATGGGGTGGGCAACATCACAGAACTTCGAGAAGTAAGGGATCAGCTTGCAGGCGAGCAACAGGGTGCTTCCGATCTTGAAGCGCAGATTGCCGAAGCGGAAGAAAACATTTCCAAAAAAGAAAAATCGCTGCAGGTCTTAGCCGATAAGCTGTCTAAAAACAGAAAAAAGAGCGTTCCGGTATTTATTAAAAAAGCAGAGGCTTTGCTTAAAAAATTAGGTCTTGAAAAGGCCAAAGTGGATATCGAATTGCGTGATGCCCAGGAGTTCAATCCGTTTGGAAAGGAAAACATCCAGCTTTTGTTCCAGGCCAATTCTGGATTTCCATTAAAGCCGATTCAGACGGCCATTTCCGGAGGGGAAAGATCAAGAGTTATGCTGGCCGTAAAGAAAATTATTGCCGAAAGCGATGAACTGCCGACCTTAATTTTAGATGAAATCGATACCGGGGTTTCAGGAAAAGTAGCCGAGGAAATCGGAAACCTGATGCGTGAAATGTCTGCCGATATGCAGCTGATCGTAATTTCACACCTCGCACAGGTAGCTGCCAAAGGAAACAACAACTATAAAGTTATAAAACAGGATGTCGCCGGAAGAACCCAGTCCACCATCATTCCTTTAAACGAAAAAGAAAAGCTTAACGAAATCGCCCAGCTGCTTTCCGGAAGCAAAATTACGGAGGCGGCACTGGCGCAGGCGCAGGAACTGATGAATTAAGCTTTTAAGATAATAAAGCACGGTCTCTGAATTTTCAAAATTAAATATTGTAACATTTTTCCCTTTCCCTTAACTAATAAGAAAAAGGTAACTATGTTTATACAATTCCTCAGATTAGAAATCAAAAGCTTTTTTCGTGGCAGTTCTTTAGGGGTCAACCTGGCGATGAAGATTTTCCGTTTTATTGGGATCCTTTATTTTATGCTTTGTCTGGTAGGAGGGGCATTTGGTGCTTTTTTCTATATTCAGGAAGAGATGCATCAGGATCCGTTAAAAGTGGTTTCCCGGTTTTTAATCATAGCCTGGGCCGTTGACCTGATTGCCAAATATATGTGGCAGGAATTGCCCACACAGAATATCAAGCCTTTCCTGACATTGAATATTTCCAAGAAAACACTGGTCAATTACATGCTGGGAAAAACCTTTGTCAATGCATTCAGCTGGCTGAATTCCCTGTTTTTGGTTACGTTTTCAATAATTGCGCTGTTTAACGGTTATCATGTGCTGGGGGTACTGGCCTGGCTGGTCGGGGTGTCTTTATTGTTTTACCTGAACAATTTCATCAATATCCTTTTCAACGATAAAGAAGCGGTTGTTATCGTTGTCGGCTGCCTGTTTGCAGCGGTAGCGGGACTGGTGTATTATCACATCATTCCCGTACTGGATTATTCAGAGCGTTTTTTCTATAATTTTCATGAAAGACCTTATTTTGTAGTGATTTCTATCCTCCTGTTTCTGGGACTTTGGAAAATCTGTTTCAGCCGCATCCGCAACATATTTTATCTTGATGAAGGGCTGGAAGCGAAGAAAGAAGTCGGAAAAACGGAGAATATCGTTTTCTTAAATAAATTCGGAGCCATCGGAACGTTCATCAACAACGATATCAAAATGCTTAAACGGAATAAAGTCACAAAAGGAATTATATGGGGAAGCTTCCTGTTCCTTTTCTACGGCATGCTGATGTTCTCTTCGTCCATCTACAAAACGCCGGCGATGATGATGTTTATGGGGCTTTTCGTAACGGGAGGATTTCAGTTTATGTTCGGACAGCGGGTTCCCGCCTTCGACAGTTCCTATTATCCGTTGATGATGACGCTGAATGTGCCTTACAAAGAATACCTTAAAGCAAAATGGTGGCTGATGAATATCGTAACGGCCGTTTCCATGATCCTGGCGGTCTGCTATGCGTATTTCGGCTGGGATATGTATCTCACATTCTTTGCAGCAGGAATTTATAACATTGGCGTTAATTCTCAGTTTACCCTTTGGTCCGGTGCGTTCAACAAAATGCAGATCGACCTCAATGCAAAGGAAAAAAGATTCGGACAGAAGAACAGCTTCAACGTAAAGGCCATGCTGTTGCTGATCCCGAAAATGATCCTGCCGATGACTGTTTTTGCCCTGATGAAGTATTTCTTTGGCATCACGGCGGGCGTGATCAGCATTGCGGTTTTGGGGCTGGTCGGGTTTTTATTAAGGGAAAAAATCTTCGATATCATCGTAAAACATTATAAGGTCGAAAAATACAGTACATTAGAAGCATTCAAAAACAAAGATTAATATGATCACGATCCATAATTTAACAAAAACTTACGGCAAAGCCACCGTTTTAAATATAGAAAACCTTGAAATTTCCAAAGGGGAGACTTTCGGCCTGGTAGGAAATAATGGGGCCGGGAAAACCACGCTTTTCAGCCTGATGCTGGACCTGATCCAGCCGACCACCGGTTTCGTAAGCATCGACGGCATTAAAGTGAATGAATCTGAAGCCTGGAAAAATAAAGTTTCGGCTTTTGTGGACGATTCTTTCCTGATCGGTTATCTAACGCCGGAAGAATATTTCTACTTCATCGGTGAGCTGAGAGGCCAGAACAAGGCTTCGGTGAACGACTTTTTAAAACAGTTCCATGATCTTTTCAGCGGGGAAATCTTAAACTCCGGGAAATACATCCGTGATCTGTCCAAAGGAAACCAGAAGAAAGTAGGAATTGTAGGGGCCATCATCGGAAACCCGGAAATCATTATTCTCGATGAACCTTTCGCCAACCTGGATCCTTCCACGCAGATCAAGCTGAAAAATTTAATTAAAGAACTGTCCAAGCAGGATGGCGTCACTTTTCTTATTTCGAGCCATGACCTTTCGCACACCACCGAAGTCTGCAACAGGATTGTGGTGGTGAACAAAGGACAGCAGGTGAAAGACATCCAGACCAATCCGGAAACCCTGAAAGACCTGGAGCAGTATTTTGCCGATCAGATTTCAAGTCCGGTAGAAACAGTTACTGTAACGGAAAATTAATAAGTTATTAGAATAAAAATACCCTCGCTATCAAGCAAGGGTATTTTATTATATCCATCTTTTACTGAGCTTGTCATTCCATAGGAATCTCAAACATGCTTTAGAAAAGAATTTCTGAAAATAAGATTTAAAACTCAACAGCCGGCTTCCAATCCACCACCGCTCTGATGAACGCCTCCGCATTTTTCACCGGGATATTCGGTAAAATACCGTGGCCAAGATTGGCAATGTACTTATCCTTTCCGAAACGGTTGATCATTTCAGTCACCATTTTTTTGATGGTTTCCGGCGTAGAATGCAGTCTTGCAGGGTCGAAATTTCCCTGAAGGGTAGTATTGTGATTGGTGAATGTTCTGGCCAGCTCAGGCGTAATAGTCCAGTCAACACCCAAAGCGGAAACCGGGGATTTCGCCATGTCTTCCAGGGCAAACCAGCATCCTTTTCCAAATACCACTACGTGCGTCAGCGGGCTTAATGCCTCCACGATCTGGCTGATATACTGCCATGAAAACTCCTGGTAATCTGTCGGGGAAAGCATTCCGCCCCACGAATCAAAAACCTGAACGGCAGAAACGCCTTTTTCCACTTTTCTTTTTAGATAAGCGATCGTAGTATCTGTAATTTTCTGCAACAGCAGATGCGCCGCTTCAGGCTGCTGGAAACAGAACGATTTGGCAATATCAAATGCCTTGCTTCCTTTTCCTTCCACGCAGTAGCACAGTATCGTCCACGGAGAACCGGCAAAACCGATCAGCGGAATGGAATTGTCCAGCTTTTGTAAAGTCAGCTCAATTGCATCAAAAACGTAGCCCAACGTATCATTTACATCCGGAACTGCAACATTTTGCACCTGTTCCATCGTTCTGATCGGCGTATCCAGCCACGGGCCTACACTTTCCTTCATTTTAAAATCAATCCCCATCGCCTGAGGAACCACCAGGATGTCGGAAAATAAAATCGCGGCATCCAAAGGAAATCTTCTGATCGGCTGTACGGTAATTTCGGAAGCGAGCTCCGGGGTCTGACATCTCGTGAAGAAATCATATTGGTCGCGTAACGCAATAAATTCCGGTAAATATCTCCCGGCCTGTCTCATCATCCAGACAGGCGGTCTTTCTACGGTCTCTCCGCGAAGTGCTTTTAAATATAGGTCGTTTTTAATCATAATATTATCGTAGACTTTACTGCCAGAACCTGACAATTAAATATCAATCTTTGTTTAAAATTTCCTTTCGGATCAGCTTCAGTACGGACATCAGGGTGTTTCCTTCCGAAACCAAAACTGCCTGTGAAGCATATTTCCTCAGTTCTTTGGCCGTCGTCTCACCAATCGAAACCAGTTTCATATCCTCCAAGGGATTCTGATTTGCAAAACTACGAACTCCGCTCGGACTAAAAAATACGGCAGCATGATATTTTTCAGTTATCAACGGATTGATTTCCTCGGTGTTGTATACAATGATTTTCCGGTAGCTGATATTCTGTAGCGGAAGGCTGCGGTCCAGAACATCCAGCGCGATGTTTCCGCAGAAGTGCAGAAATTTTTCATGCTGGCAGTGGGTGATGATGAACCTGGAAAGTTCGTCTGCATTTCTGAGGACTTTAAAGGTCCCAAATCCGTTTTTCCGCAATTCCTTTTTGGTCTTTTCACCGACGCAATAGATCTTATTGTAATTTTTCGCTGTAAAATCTTCATTGGGCATAAACCGGTTTTTAAAAAAGGAGCTCACCCCTTTGGCACTGGTAAAAATCAGTGAATAATTTTTAAGATCGAATGGGGCAACCTGTATGGTATTCGTCCGGATTACCTCAACACAATCCACGGCAACAACTTCTCCCAATTCTTTGGAAACGATTGCCAGATCAATATTTTTGGTAAATAAAATCTTCATTAGGGTTTGTCTTTTAAGTGCAGATCGCCCACCTGCCGTCTTACTTTATTAATGAAATCCTGTCCCGGATCTTCCTTTACAGTAAAATAATCAGGATCCGATTCTTTCCAGAGCTTTGAATTTCTGAAAGTCCCGTATTCCGAATGCCCGATGAGATATTCGATTTTATATTTCCTTGTTAAATACCCGATCAGTTGAGCATTGGCTGCAACCTGCTTTTCGGTAAGCGGCTCTTTCTTACTGCCGATGTTTTCAATTCCGATCGCGCAGTAATTCAGCCCGATCGTGTGCCTGGCAAACTGATTCGGTTCCATCAGCTGGTAGATAGTTCCGTCACGATCGATGAGGTATTGTGAAGAGACATTCAGTGTGCTCTGCTTTTTTAACGTATTTCTGCCGCCTTCCAGATAGGTTTTATTAAAATATTTAAAATTGCTTTCTGCATTTCCGTTGGCTGTATAATGAAGAACAATCATTTTGGGAATAATCGTAGGGGTTTTCTGAACAAGGCCGTGATGTTCCTTTAAATATTCCAGGCTCAGACGGACTCTTTCTTCAGAATAGCTGATCGGTTTCCTGATGATCTTAGGTTCGTTGGTCTGGGCTTTCGTAAAACCAATAATCAGGATAATTAAAAAATACAGGATATTCTTCATGTTCTATTATTTCCGATATTGATAATGTCCCGTGATCTGGTATTTTAACAGGCAGTCTTCCAAAATCTGTCCTTTTCCGATATTGTGTACGATCAGGTAACGTTTTCCATCAGCTGATTTTCTGCTGACCACCATTCCGATGTGCGTTAAATTACCGGGAAGAATCCAGGTAACGATATCTCCGGGAATGTATAATTCAGGTTTTGTTTCTATAGATTTTGATTTCCCGAATTTAGCAAAGAAGACCTGCAGGTTCGGAACCCTTCGATGATCGATATTCGTGTCCGGGCTTTTCAGCCCCCATATTTTCGGATATTTTGAAAAGTTTTTCGCCATATCTTCATGCACTTCCTTCTGAAGGTCGATTCCCAGTTTTCGGTATGCTCTGATCACGACATCAGTACAAACTCCTTTGTCAGCCGGAATATCTCCGTTCGGATATTTGATGATAAAATAAGCGGGATCGTAAGTGACTTTATCTTTCGTGAGGCTCAAAGCAGCATTGGAAAGCTTTTGGGCAAACGGATTCTGCGCTTTCATCAAAATCACAGAGAGCATGACAACCAGTATAGAAAGATATTTTTTCATCGCATGCAGAATCTTGAACGTTAAACCTTAAACCTTGAATTTCAAATCTGGTTTTTAATTTCCGCCATCAGTTCTTTTCCGCCGTTTTCCAGTACCACTCTGGCAAATTTTTCCCCGAAATTTTCTTCAGTGTTATATACAAAACTTTCGTCCGTAGCAATACAGTTTTTGCCGTCGAGCGAACAGAGCGATCCTTTGAAACGGATCTGATCATCAAAGATTTCAGCAAAAGCACCGATCGGAGCGGTACAGCCGCCTTCCAGCGTACTCAGGAAATTCCTTTCCATCTCTACGCAGAGCTGGGTCTTTTCGTGGTTGGTAAATTCGCGTACGATGTTGTTGATCTCAGCCTTTTCAGAATGTCCGGCTACGGCAATAACGCCCTGTGAAGGCGCGGGAATCATAAACGGCATCATTTCGTAATCGATCTCCATCTTCATTCTCTTGATACCGGCCAAAGACAGGATGGTTGCATCAAAATCTCCTTCTTCCAGTTTCTGAAGACGGGTCTGGATATTTCCGCGGATGTCTGAAAATTCTGCCTGCGGGAAATTCTTAAGCCAGAAGGCCCTTCTTCTTAAACTGCTGGTAGCGAGTTTCAGCTCGTGGAATTCTTTATTTTTTGCCGATTCTTTCCGGATCAGGACATCCTGTGGGAAATCTCTTTCCAGGTAAGAAACGATCTCAAGATTTTCAGGAAGTCTGGTCGGAACATCTTTTAAGGAGTGTACGGCAATATCAATTTCGTCATTTAATAAAGCCACATCGAGATCGCGGGTGAAAACTCCCGTAATTCCCAAAGCGTATAAAGGTTGCGAAAGATTTTTATCACCTGAGGATACGATAGGGACAATTTCCGTTAAATAGTTATTGTTCTGAAGGTGTCTCGCAACTTCTCTCGCCTGCCAGAGGGCAAGTGCGGAATTTCGGGTTCCGATTCTAATGCTTTTCATTGAATTCGTTGTTTGGTTGTTCAACTAATATTTCGTGCATTAATTTACTAATTTCTTCGGCTTTTAACGGATTGTCGATGATATATTTTGCAAAACGGTTGGTGATTTTCTGAATCATTTTGTCGGAAAGTTCCATGTCCGTAATGTTTATATATTTATTTTTTTTATAAAAATTGTGCATTTCGTTGCGTTCCATATTCTTCAGAACTGCTTTGAAATGGTGGATATTCGGAGCCAGTCTTCTTTTTTTCTCCCATTCCAGAAAGTCTTTCGTCATTTCCTTGATGATTTTTTCCGCTTTCGGGATTTCTTTTTCCCGCTGCTGGATGGTCTGCTGGATCTGTTTGGAAAGTTCGTCGACGTCAATGAGCGTTACGTTTTCATTCTCTGTCACGTTTTTATCCACGTTATTGGGGATGGAAAGATCGATCACCAGGGTTTCCTTTCCGTTCGGGAAGTGGGACTTGTTAACAATCGGATGTCTTGCTCCGGTAGCTACGATTAAAATATCGGTTCCACTCAGTTCTTTATCGAAATCAGTGTAGTCGATATGAGGGATCTTGTATTTTTCAGAAATCTTCTCAGCGGTTTCCTGCGTCCGGTTGGCAATTTTAATTTTCGGCTGATAAACGTGTTTTACCAGGTTTTCTACCGTATTCTGGCCGATTTCCCCTACGCCCAGCAGCAGGATGTTTTTTTCAGTAATCCTTTTCTGGTTGTTCAGGATGTAATGAACGGCAGCATAGGAAACGGAAGCGGCTCCGTTGGAAATCCCCGTTTCGTTCTTGATCCTCTTAGAAATCTGGATAGCTGAATTAATGGCCCTTTCCAGGTACGGATTGGAATTCTGACGTTCCTTTTTGAAACGGTTGTATGCTTTTTTAATTTGTCCAATAATCTCGAAGTCTCCGATAATCTGGCTTTCCAGCCCGGCGGCTACTCTGAAAAGGTGCTTCAGGGCTTCCTCTTTTGTAAGGATGTTGGCAAACTGCATGAAGTCCATCAGGTTGACGTCAATCGTTTTGCAGTATTCTTCCGCTACGAGAAGGTAGTTCGGTGAAGTCGTATAGATTTCTGTTCTGTTACAGGTTGAAACCACGAAAGCATCCCCTAAATCTTCATTGTGAATCCGGGTAACGAAGTTCTTGATGTTTTCATCAAAAAATGCAAATTTCCCTCTCGTTTCGGTATCAGCTTTTTCGAAACTGATGGAAAGGACAGCGAAATTCGAGGTCTGATGTATGTTGGAATACTGTAACATAAGCGCGGCAAATTTACGTATTTTTTCATGAAATATCTTCTGAAAATATATATGATAATTATCGTAAATAACTATTCCTGTTTTTCTCTGAACACATCATATTTCGATAGATGGTGTTAAAATTATTAAGAATTTTCATTGCCTGGCGAAAGGTATATTTTAAAATTTCACGACATGGGGAAATAAAGGCTTTGATCCGTGTCGCTTCAATATTGAAAAAATCTTGAATCTGGTTGAAATCAGGCGTTGTAAATACTTAGTGTAAAAGTTAATAACCGTAATTAAATTTTAATAAAAATTTAACCAAATTAAATGCGTATGAAATTTCTTTACACGTCTTAAATTTATATCTTTGTAACTCCTTAAAAAATCAGAAGTAAAAAAGTATGAGTTTATTCGATATGTTTACGCAAGAGATTGCGATAGACCTTGGTACTGCCAACACCCTTATCATCCATAATAATAAAATTGTTATAGATCAGCCGTCGATTGTTGCTATTGAACGTTCTACCGGCAGACCGATTGCCGTGGGTGAGCAGGCAAAACACATGCAGGGTAAAACTCATGAGGACATCAAGACCATCCGTCCGCTGAAAGACGGGGTTATTGCAGATTTCCATGCTTCTGAGCACATGATTAAGGAATTCATCAAAAAAATTCCTGGGATCAAGGGTAAATTCATTCAGCCTGCTTTAAGGATCGTTATTTGTATTCCTTCCGGAATTACGGAAGTTGAAAAAAGGGCGGTAAGAGATTCTGCCCAGAAAGTAAATGCAAAGGAAGTACGTCTGATTTATGAACCGATGGCTGCTGCAATAGGAGTGGGGATCGATGTTCAGAAACCTGAAGGGAATATGATTATCGACATAGGCGGAGGTACTACCGAAATCGCTGTTGTGGCTTTGGGAGGAATCGTTTGCGATAAATCCGTAAAAATTGCCGGTGACGTTTTCACTAACGATATTGCCTACTACTTAAGAACACACCATAATCTTTACATCGGGGAAAGAACGGCAGAGAGAATCAAAATTGAAGTCGGATCAGCTGTTGAAGACCTTGATGTGGACATCGAAGATATTCCGGTACAGGGAAGAGACCTTATCACCGGAAAGCCGAAAGAAATTATGGTCGGCTATAAAGAAATCGCAAGAGCACTGGATAAATCCATCATCAGAATTGAAGATGCGGTAATGGAAACACTTTCTCTTACCCCTCCTGAACTGGCTGCCGATATTTACAAAACAGGAATTTATCTTGCCGGTGGCGGCGCTTTGTTAAGAGGCCTTGCAGACAGGCTGCACAAAAAAACAGGCCTGCCTGTATTTGTAGCGGAAGATCCGTTGAGAGCGGTCGTTCGCGGAACAGGTATTGCCCTTAAAAATATGGATAAATTCAATTTCCTGATTAAATAATTTTAACTTTTTACGAAACAAACACATCTGAATGGGATTTTTGCTGAGATTATTTTCAAAGAATGCACTTTTTGTCTTCTTTATATTTCTGCAAATCATTGCTCTTGTTCTGATATTCTCTAAAAATGCGATGCAGCAATCATGGATTGCAGGCCAGTCAGCTGCACTGAATTCTTGGGTTTCCGGATACATTGACGAAGGGGTTTCATACCTTAAGCTCAAACAGATCAACGAAGACCTTGTGACCCAAAATAAGGCATTGATGACTGAACTTTACGGAAAGCAGGGTGCAAAAAATCCTATGTTCAGAAAGGTTCATGATACATTGGGCGGCGGCCAGATCTACACTTTTGTAGATGGCGAAATCGTATTCAACAGCATCAACCGGAGAAACAACTATTTTACCATCAACCGGGGAAGGAGAGACGGCGTGTTTCCGCAAATGGGCGTTATGGCTCCGAAAGGAATTGCCGGAATCGTAATCAATTCCACCGACAGTTACGCTTTGGTACAGTCGGTTTTGAGTGTTAATAAAATCAGGATTAATGCAGCACTGAAAAACTCGGGATATTTCGGGACGCTTACCTGGAACGGCGATAATTCCAGGGTGATGCATCTTGCCGACATTCCAAAATATGTTGCCTTAAAAGTAGGAGATACGGTCGTAACAGNTGAAAAACTCGGGATATTTCGGGACGCTTACCTGGAACGGCGATAATTCCAGGGTGATGCATCTTGCCGACATTCCAAAATATGTTGCCTTAAAAGTAGGAGATACGGTCGTAACAGACGGTAAATCGGCCATTTTCCCGAAAGGGGTGATGATCGGTACGATTGCGGGCTATTCCGTAGACAATAAAACGGGCTTCTGGGATATTTCCGTGGAGCTGAGTGAAAAAATGGGGGCTTTAAGCAAAGTCTATGTGGTGAAAAACCTCAAGAAAGCTGAGGTTCAGAAAATTCAGGATACCTTGCAGACGGTAATAAAAAAGGAAAATGATTAGCAGGACATTATTTACGGACATATTGATTATGATTTTCCTGGTGGCATTACAGATTTTTGTGCTGAACAGGATTACCATTTTTGGGAAGTACACCCCGGTGCTTTATCCCGTATTTGTTATGTTCTATCCTTTTTTCAGAAACCGATTTCAGTTTCTGGCTTTAAGTTTCCTGATCGGCTTGTCGGTTGACGCTTTCCTGTACTCATGGGGAATCAACGCCTTTGCCACTACACTGATTGCTTATTTCAGGACTTTGATTTTCAGAACTTCTACCGATACTTCCACAGACTTTTTCTCTTTTCAGTCCCTTCAGTGGGCGCAGTTTTTACTGTTTTTATTCTCAAGTATTTTTTTACACCAGCTTTTAGTACAGTATATCGAATTCTTCAAGCTCAGCAGATTTTTTGAAATATTGCTCAATGTGTTGGTAACAAGTGTAATTTCATTTATCTTTATTGTTATTTACGCATTAATATTTAAAATCAAACAAAAAGTTTGAACACACGTTATTTAAAAATTTTTTCTGTCCTTATCGTTATCGCTTTGATTTTCATAGCGAGAATTTCTTATTTACAGCTTTTTACAGACCGTTATGCGCTGAATGCCGCGAATACTTCCATTAAAATCGAATATGTCATTCCGCAGCGGGGCGTTATTTTTGACAGGAACGGTAAAATCCTGGTGGGAAACCAGCCGGCTTACGAAATTTCCTTTACCCAGGCACTGATGAGACCGGATTTTGATACGATTGCTTTCTGTAACCTGATGAAAATCTCAAAGAACGATTTCATCAGGACCATCAATACGATCAAACAGGAAAGATATTACTCCAAGCTTACGCCGATGACCTTTATGAAAAACCTCAGCCGTGAAGATATCGCAAGGGTTCAGGAAATCATATTTAAATACCCGGCATTCAGCATCGTTTCAAGGCCACAACGGCAATATGAGGTTTCCACTTCCGGGAATCTTCTGGGCTATACCAGTGAGGTAAACGAAAGGGAGATTAAAAAAGATTCAGCCTATTACCTGCCGGGCGACTTCATCGGAAAAACGGGAATCGAAAAAGCTTATGAAAAAGAGCTTCGGGGGGTGAAAGGAATGAAATATATCCAGAAAGACATCAGGCTCCGGAATGTAGGGCCATATAAAAACGGATCGCTGGATAAAGATGTGATTACCGGAAAAGACATTACCCTGACCATTGATTATGATCTTCAGCGGATGGCAGAGGAAATGCTGGTGAACAAGCACGGTGCCATTGTAGCCATTGATCCGAATAACGGTGAAGTGCTGGTTTCGGCAACCGGTCCGGATATCGATCCGAATTTATTCACGGGTCCGAACAAATCCAGAAATTTATACGCCTTATCAAAAGATACCCTTTACGAAAATAAACCTACGTTCGACCGGGCATTGCAGGCAGCTTATCCCCCGGGATCTACTTTTAAGCTGTTGACTGCACTGGCGGCGATGCAGATGGGTGTGATGGATGAAAATACCATTTTCCCATGTGGTGGCGGATTTTATTATAAAGGCAAAAGAATCAAAGGTCACGGCGGTGCGGATCCGCTGATTCCTTCTATTCAGGTTTCCAGCAACTGTTTCTTTACCTATGCGTTTATTGCCATCCTTAAAAAATATCCGCAGAATCCTTCCCGTGGTGTGGATGAATGGAAAAAGATCATGAGTAGCTTCGGAGTTGGTGAATTCTTGAACAACGACTTTCCGGTCGGAGCGAAAGGCAGAATTCCTTCCGGTGACTTTTATGAGAAAAGATTCAAGGCAATGATCAAGGCGAGTGGTTCCAAAAGAACGGATTTCAAAAACTGGGACGAAATGTCCACCGGTGCCATTTACAACGGGATGGGGCAGGGTGATGTCCTTGTAACACCGCTTCAGCTGGCCAATTATGTGTCTGCCATTGCCAATAAAGGCTGGTATTACACGCCGCATATTGTAAAAGCGATAGACGGCAAACCAAATCCTGACCCGAGATTTAAAAAGAAACACTATACGCTGGTTGATAAAAAACATTTTGATCCTGTTCTCAGAGGAATGGAAGCGGTAGTTCTCAGAGGAACGGCACATGGATTGAAATCCAGTGATTTTACCCAGCTCGCCAAAACCGGTACGGCACAGGTTCCGCAAGGAAAGGATAATTCTATTTTTGTCCTGATCGCTCCGGCAGACAAACCGAAAATTGTAGTAGCAGCAGTGATGGAGCATGCAGGATTCGGTGCTACCTGGGCAGGTCCGGCAGCTACCGTAATTGCGGAAAAGTATATCACGGGAGACGTAAAGCGTGAATTCCTTTATAAAAAAATGGTCACTTCCAGCTTTATGCCCGAATACAAAAGACAGTGGATTGCAGATCTGAAGCGTAAAGGCCTGTACAAGCCCAGTGAGGATTCCATTAAACAGAAAAGAATTCAGGACAGCCTGAAGCAGGTAAAAGAGCAGAAGGAAAAGCTGCAGAAAAAGATAGACGAAGAAAAAAAGAAATCCAATAATACAAAAAAGGTTAAGCCATGAAATGGGCAGAAGGAATAGATAAACTGGGGCTTGGCCTGTATTTCCTGCTTTGTGCTTTTGCCATTGCAAATATTTACAGTGTAGACCAGAAATTGGGAGAAAAGCAATTGGTTTTTTTCGGGATTTCCCTGTTTGTAGGATTGGTGATTTTTGTAGGAAGAAGTAAATTCTTTGAAAATATGTCGGGTATTATTTATATCGGCGGCGTATTGCTTCTGGTCGGGCTTTTCCCGTTCGGAAAAGAAATCCTCGGTCAGAAAAACTGGTATAAATTCGGAAGCTTCACTATGCAGCCAGTAGAATTTGCAAAAATAGGAACTGCTCTGATGCTGTCCAATTACGTTTCGGGACCGGAATTTAATTTAAAAAACAGAAAATCCTTACTGACGACACTGGCTATTATCGGCGTTCCGGCGGTAGTGGTGCTGGCGATTCCTGATGTAGGATCAATGCTTGTGTTCATTGCTTTCTTCATCGCGCTATACCGTGAAGGATTGAGCGGAATGTTATTTGGGATCGGATTTTTATTTGCCGGAGTCTTCCTGGTCTCATTAGCAGTGGACCCGATCTGGGTAGCGATTACGATTGTTGCAGTTATCGGCGGCTATATCGCTATGAATTATTATAAAATGTCGTGGAATGTTATTTCCATTTCAGGGATTGCAGGTTCCGTCATACTGTTATGCGGACTGGCTTTCGGTTCGCCTTATATTTTAGAAAAACTGCCAAAGCACCAACGGGAAAGGATTGAAGTTCTTTTTAAAGGGGAAAAGGCGTTCAGGGATACTTCGGGTTATAACCTTTTGTATTCTAAAACGGCCATCGGTTCCGGAGGGCTTTGGGGGAAAGGATACCGTGAAGGTTCCGTTACCCAGGGGAAATTTGTTCCGGAGCAGGAAACCGATTATATTTTCTGTACCGTAGGTGAAGAATGGGGCTTCGTGGGTAGTGCCGTTCTGATTCTTTGCTATATGATTTATATCGGCCGGATTTATTATCTCGCAGAACAGCAGAAATCGGGCTTTAATCGGGTTTTCGGATACTGCTTTGCCTCGATCCTGCTGATGCACTTTACGATCAATTTAGGGATGGTAATGGGGCTTTTCCCGACGGTTGGCATTCCACTTCCGTACTTCAGTTACGGAGGAAGTTCACTGCTTGCCTTTTCTATCATGACCTTTATCTTTTTTAAACTGAATTATTCGGATAAGAACAGCTTGGTGTAAAGGGCTGGAAGCAGGATGATGGATGCTGGAAGTCTATTATCTGAAGAGTTCAATTTTATCCTTAACTTATTCTTAAAATAATAATGACAGGCAGCTATTTCTCAGAGCAGCATTTCGAAAACGAAGATTTTACACAGGAGTCTTTTAAAAGAGGGGAATACGAAAATTGTATGTTCAGGAACTGTAATTTTGAATATGCGGACTTTTCCCGATGTAATTTTAACGATTGTGAATTTACCGGATGCAATTTGAGTATGATAAAGCTCGTATCCACAGCCTTCCGGGAGGTCATATTCAAAGAATGCAAGATGTTCGGCTTGCAGTTCGGTGATTGCAATGCATTCGGCCTGTCTTTCCAATTTGAAAACTGTCTGCTCAACAATTCTGTTTTTTATAAAACTTCTCTTAAGAAAATACGCTTTAAAAATTCCAGATTGACGGAAGTTGATTTTTCAGAATCCGACTTATCAAATGCCGCCTTTATCAAATGCGATTTTTCAGGTGCGGTATTTGACCAGACCAATCTTGAAAAGGCAGATTTCAGAACCTCCTTCAATTACTCGATCAATCCTTCCGTAAACAGGCTTAAAAAAGCTAAATTTTCGCTTTCCGGGATTCAGGGGCTGCTTCATCATTTAGATATTGAAATAGACGGAGGAAGCTAGTTATAAAGAATGGAGGCTGGAAGCATGATATTGGAAGTGATGATACCGTTGCAACCAACTTTAAACAAAGAATTATATACCCGCCCGCCTAAAATAAAAAACCATCAGATTCTGATGGTTTCATTATTTAAATCAATTATTTAAAATTAAAAATTTGTTCCGTTGGAAGCAGGAGTAGTTGCTGCAAGATTGTTGTATGCCTCTCCGTTCTCGTTGATGATTCTTTTCCCGAACCTGTATTTTGGTCCCCAGTACGAATCGTTCAGTGACGAAACCATCACTCCTTTCGACGTAGCGGCATGAATGAATTTTACTTCACCGTTTTCATCTACACTTTCTACGATACCTACGTGGGAAATTCTTCTGCCATGAGAAAAGAAAATAAGATCCCCTTTCTGAAGATTTTCTTTTTCTATTCTCTCTCCTTCTTCAGACTGGGAAGCGGCGACTCTGGGTAAGCTTAGCCCTGCTGCTGCACCGAAAACGGAAAGAACGAACGCTGAACAGTCGATCCCGTTTCTTGTCATCCCTCCGTATCGGTAAGGAGTTCCAAGATAAGTCTGTGCTTCGTTTAAAATATTGTCGATGGTAGTGTTATGTTTGATTGCCTTTGCAATCTCGGAATTTTTGATGGAATTTTTAGCGTTGGCTAAAACAGCGGTCTTTTCAGCAAGGAATGAGTTGATAAGTTTCTGCTTGTCCTGCTCCATTTTGTTCGTTTCTAAAGAAGCTAGTTTGGCATCTGTTTTGTACTCTTTTGTGTAAGTTGCTGGTTTTGAAACTACGTAGTTTGTAACACACGATTGTAACGATACTGTAGAGACGAAAGCGACCAGATAAAACAAAACTCTTTTCTTCATATATATTTGATTACCGTGTTAAAAGGATTAGTATATTTTCAAAAGCAATACAAAAATATAGAATCCATATAGAAGCACCTTGATATGACAATTGTCAGGTTCTTTATTTAACACATTTTAACATATTTTTTAGGTATGTTAAAGAAAAATAAACCGCAGCCGCCTGTTTTCGGGAAGTATGCGGTTTTTTTTATTAAGATTCTTTAACAAAATTATTCTCAAATCTTTCAAAATAACGGATTTTAAAAAGGTTATTTCAAAAATCAGGATTATAATATCTATTAATAAAGAGTTGATTACAAGCGTAATTTAGTAGTTTAATTCTACTATTTCCATTTGGTGCGTTGGGTGTAAGATAAATCTTGAGATTACCGATAGAGAACAAGATCTTCTGAGCTGAAATTTAAGAAGCTGTTTGAGTTATTTATTTTGAAAAAA